>JAUHXL010000300.1 GCA_030426945.1 bacterium | reverse complement strand
TGGCGCTGCTGGCCGGCCACCCCTACCTGTCGCGCCTGTACACCACGATGAGCGCCGACGAGATGACCCTCGATCCCGAGTTCGCCTACAACCCCGACCTGGACGGGCAGCCCAACGTGCGCACCGCCACGCGCCGCATCCAGTGCGCGCCCGGCGGGGTGGACCTGGGCTCGGACATCGTCCTGGCGAACGGGCTGTCGTTCCGCCTCGACGGCGGCGCCGTGCCGGACGTGATCCAGCGGCAGGCGGGCGAGACCGTGCGCGGTGAGGGCGTGCCCGCGGCGGCGGTCATCGAGCAGATGGAGGAGCGCGGCCAGCCGATCATCATCGACGACCGCACCGACGCGCTGGCCGAGCGCTACAACGGCGGCATGCCCGGCGGCGGCCCCGGCGGCGGGCCCGGCGCGGGGCCCGGCGGCGGCGGCGGCGCCGACGGCGGCGTGCCGGGCCGCGCGGCCGACGGCGGCGACGACGGCTGCGACTGCGACGCCACCGACGGCGGCAGCCC
Organism: bacterium; assembly: GCA_030426945.1. Classification (GTDB taxonomy): domain Bacteria; phylum Myxococcota_A; class Bradymonadia; order UBA7976; family UBA1532; genus JACKDN01. The sequence goes on along the minus strand of JAUHXL010000300.1, from coordinate 8,388 downwards.
CGCCGGCCTGCTCGGCCTGCTGCTGGGCCTCGGTCTGCTGCGCCGGCGTCGGCGGTAAGAAGCCGCCCTGGGCGGCGTCGAGTCCGAAGTCCACCCTTCACGGAGTGCCCTCATGCGTCACCTGCTCGGCCTGCTGGCCGCCGCCCTCGTCGCCGCCGCCCCCGCCGCCGCCCTCGCCTGCGGCGGCCTCTTCTGCAACAACAGCCAGCCCGTCAACCAGGCCGCCGAGCGCATCCTGTTCGCCCGCGACGGCGAGCGCACGGTGATGCACGTCCGGCTGACCTGGGACGGCCCACCCACCGAGTTCGGCTGGCTGCTGCCCGTGCCCGACGACGTCGAGGTGGGGCTGTCGAGCGAGCAGCTGTTCACGGTGCTCGACCGGCTGTACGCACCCATCTTCACGCTCACGACCGAGTTCGAAGAGGGCTGCGGTTTCGGCCGGGGGGCCGGGGCCGACGCGGGGGCCTTCCCGGGCGCCGTCGACGGCGAGAACGGGGGCGGCGGCGGCGTGCAGGTGCTCTCGCGCCAGGCCATCGGCCCCTTCGACACCTCGGTCATCAAGGCCGACGACGTCGTGCCCCTGCGCGCGTGGCTCGACGAGAACGGCTACGGCATCCCCGAGGGCACCGACGATCTGCTGGTGCCCTACATCGAGGCCGGCGCCGCCTTCGTCGCCCTGCGCTTGTTGCCCAACGCCGAGAGCCGCGAGGTGCAGCCCATCAAGCTGACCTTCACCAGCGATCAGCCGGTGGTGCCCATCCGGCCCACGGCCGTCGCCGCCGAGCCCGACATGGGCGTCATCGTCCACGTCCTCGGCGAGCACCGGGCCATCCCCGAGAACTTCCTGCACGTGCGCATCAACGAGGCGGCCATCGACTGGCCGGGCGGCGGGCAGAACTACGCCGACGTCGTCAGCCAGGCCGCCGACGAGGCGGGCGGGCAGGCCTTCGCCACCGACTACGCGGGGGCCAGCAACGGCCTGCGCGGCAGCCTGACCGTCTACGACGAGGGCTTCATCGAGCAGGTCCGCGCCGCGCGCAGCTTCCAGGACCTGGAAGAGATCGTCTGGCGCTTCCAGGGCGACGACGACCTGGCGCGCATCCTGCCCGGCGTCATCGCCGGCCCCGAGGGCTTCGACGCGACCGACTTCCTCGCCTGCCCGTGGTGCTACGACGGGGAGCGCGAGGACATCACCGTCGACGGCGCCGCCCTGGCGATGCAGATCGAGGAGGGCATCAACCCGCCCCGCGTCGACCTGGAGCGCCTGATCGGCGAGCACCCCTACCTGACCCGGCTGTACTCGACCCTGAGCAGCCACGAGATGACGCAGGACCCCCTGTTCGCCCAGAACCCCGACCTGGACGCCGTGAGCAACCGGTACAACGCGACCCAGTTCATCCGGTGCGGCAGCGACGGCGACTTCGACTTCGACAACGCCACCATCGAGACCGACAGCGGCCTGCGCTTCCGCCTGGCCGGCGGCGCCAACCCCAACGTCATCCAGCGCCAGGCGGGCGAGACGGTGCGCGGCGAGGGCGTGCCCGCCGCCCGCGTCATCGAGCAGCACCTCGTCGCCGGCCAGCCCATGGTGCAGAGCGACCGCACCGCCGAGATCGCCGACTCGATGGCCGGCGACGACAGCGGCTGCGACTGCGACGCCAGCGACGGCAGCTCCCCCGCCGCCGCCCTCGCCCTGCTGGCCCTCCTCGGCCTGGTGCGCCGCCGCCGCTGAGCGGTGGGGGGGTGGTTCAAACCCGTTGGTCCACCGGACGGCCTGCCAGGACGGCCGGGCTATCAGCTTTCAGCGGTCAGCTTTCAGCTCCGTCGCGGCGATTGGACCTTGTGCCCGGTGACCCGGCCGCCCGAGCCTGCCGAGCGGTTCCGCACTCGGCACGGCGTACGGAGCCCGGCTGACAGCTGACCGCTGATAGCTGACAGCCGATGGGAGCGACCACCAACGGCTCGTGCGCCGCCGCCGCTGAGCGGGTGCGCGTTGCCCCGCGGGGGGCCGTGTGCTACGCACGCGGCATGGCCGACAGCGCTCCGACCGACCCCGCCAAGGGCGGGCCCATCGACCTGCCGGGCGGCCCCACCGCCGTCCTCTGCCTGCACGGGCTGACCAGCGCGCCCTACGAGCTGCTGCCGGTCGCCGAGGCGCTCGCCGCGCGCGGGCATCGCGTGCGGGCCCCGCGCCTGGTGGGCCACGGCACCCGGCCCGAGGCCCTGCAGCACACCCGCTGGGCCGACTGGTTGGCCACCGCGCGGCGGGCCTTCGACGCCCTGGCCACCGAGCACGACCGCGTCTTCATCGTGGGCCTGTCGATGGGCGCCCTGTGCGGCATCGTGGTCGCGCAGGAGCGGGGCGACCGCGTCGCCGGGCTGGTGGCCATGGCCACGCCCCTGCAGCTCGCCTTCAAGCAGCAGACGGTGCTGAGCCTGGCCCGGCGCCTGCCCCTCGCCGACGCGCTGCCCTTCGTGCCCAAGAAGGGCGGACCGGATGTCTCGGACGCGGCCATCGCGGCCGCGATGCCCAACTATGATCGGGTGCCCCTCGCCGCCGCCAGCAGCCTGCTCGAGGGGCAGGCCCAGGCGCTCGACCGCGCCGCCCGCCTGGCCATCCCCGTGCTGGTGCAGCACGGCCGCTACGATCACGTCGCCCCGGTCCACAACGCCCAGGACCTGATGGACCGCCTGCACACGCGGCATCGTCGCCTGGTGGTGTACCCGCGCAGCTGGCACATCCTGTCGCTGGACGTCGAGCACGAGGCGGTCGCGCGCGACGTGGTCGCCTTCGTCGACGATCCGCCGGCCTTCTGCGCCGCGGGCCCGAGACCCACCTCGCGCACGGAGTCCCCCGCATGAGCCGCTACGTCCTCGCCATCGACCAGGGCACCACCGGCAGCACCGTCCTGGTGCTGGACGCCGACCTGCGCGTCCGCGGTCGCCACACCGAAGAGTTCCCGCAGATCTTCCCCCAGCCCGGCTGGGTGGAGCACGATCCCGAGGCGATCATGGCCTCGGTGCAGGCCGCGCTCGTCGGCGCCCTGAAGGACGCCGCCGTCGACCCCGCCGACATCGCCGGCATCGGCATCACCAACCAGCGCGAGACCACCGTGCTGTGGGATCGGCAGACCGGCCGCGCGGTGCACAACGCCATCGTCTGGCAGTGCCGTCGCACCGCCGACCGTTGCCGCGCGCTGAAGGACGCCGGGCACGAGGCCCTGTTCCGCGCCCGCACCGGCCTGGTGCTGGACCCCTACTTCTCGGGCACCAAGCTGTCGTGGCTGCTCAGCCACGTCACCGGCGCCCGCGCGCAGGCCGAGAAGGGCGCGCTGGCCTTCGGCACCATCGACACCTTCCTCGTCTGGCGTCTCACCGGGGGCGCGGCCCACGTCACCGACGCGAGCAACGCCAGCCGCACGCTGATGATGGATCTGAAGACGCTCGACTGGGACGACGAGCTGCTGCAGGTGCTCGGCGTGCCGCGCGGTGTCCTGCCCGCCGTCCGCGGCTGCAGCGAGGTCTACGGCACCACCCGCGACTTCCCCGGCCTGCCCGACGGCATCCCGGTGGCGGGCATGGCCGGCGACCAGCAGTCGGCCCTGTTCGGCCAGGCCTGCTTCGACGTCGGCGAGGCGAAGTGCACCTACGGCACCGGCGCCTTCCTGCTGATGAACACCGGCGCCGAGCCGGTGCCCAGCACCAACGGCATGCTGACCACCGTGGCCTGGAAGCTGGGCGACACGGTCACCTACGCCCTCGAGGGCAGCGCCTTCATCGCCGGCGCGGCCGTGCAGTGGCTGCGCGACGGGCTGGGCCTGATCGAGAAGGCGGCCGACATCGAGGGGCTGGCGGCGCGGGTGCCCGACAGCGGGGGCGTGTACTTCGTGCCCGCGCTCACCGGCCTGGGCGCGCCCCACTGGAAGGCCGACGCGCGCGGCCTGATCTGCGGCCTCACCCGCGGCACGACGCGCGCCCACCTCGCCCGCGCCGCGCTCGAGGGCATCGCCTTCCAGAACCACGACATCCTGCGCGCGATGGAGGCCGATCTGGGGAAGCGCCTCGCCGCGCTCAAGGTCGACGGGGGCGCGGCGGCCAACGACCTGCTGATGCAGTTCCAGGCCGATCTGCTCGGGGTCGAGATCGTCCGGCCGGCGATGCTCGAGACGACCGCCCTCGGCGCCGCCTTCCTCGCCGGCCTGGCGGTGGGCGTCTGGGCCGATCTCGACGCCGTGCGCCGGAGCTGGCGAGAGGATCGCCGCTTCCACCGCGACCTGCCCGACGCCGCCGTCGCCCGCCACCTCGCCGGCTGGAACGACGCCGTCGCCCGCGCGTGACGCGCCGGGCGTGATTCGAACCCGTCGGTCCACCGTACGCCCCGCCGTGACGGTCGGGCTATCAGCGTTCAGCTCTCAGCTCTCAGCTCCGCCGCGGCGATTGTGCCCTCTGCTCGGTCGCTCGGCGCCTCGAGCTTGCCCGGCGGTTCCGAACTCGGCAGGGCCTACGGAGCCCGGCTGACCGCTGACCGCTGACCGCTGACCGCCGGTCGGAGCGACCACCAACGGTTCGTGAGCAGACCCTGACGCGCCCCGGCGGTTGCATCACCCGAGGCGCCCCCCTAGATTGTCCCGACCCGAAACGGCCCCCCCACCGCCCATGCGCCGCTACCTGCTCCTCGCGCTCGGCTCGACCTTCGTGGTCGTCGCCGATCAGCTGACCAAGATCTGGGCGGTGGGCGCGCTGTCGCTCTCGCCGCCGGGCGGCCTGCCCGAAGACGCCAGCCACATCCTCAGCCGGGTGCAGGTCGTCTTCGACGGCTGGTTCAACTTCAAGCTGGCCGGCAACAAGGGCGCCGCGTGGGGCCTGTTCCGCACCCTGCCCGAGGGCTGGCGCGTGCCCTTCTTCGTCGTCATCGGCCTCGTCGCCATCGGCGTGATCATCACGCTGTATCGGCGCGCGCATGGACAGAACCTGCTGCGCTGGGCGCTGACGCTGATCCTCGGCGGCGCGGTCGGCAACCTCATCGACCGCGTGCGCCTCGGCTTCGTGGTCGACTTCATCGACTGGTACTACGGCGACGCCCACTGGCCCACGTTCAACATCGCCGACGTCGCCATCTCGGTGGGCGTGGGGCTGCTGGTGGTCGACATGATCGTGCAGGGGCGCAGCGCCGCCGACGCCGCCGACGATCCCGCCAAGGCCACCGACTGACGCCCGGTCGAGGCCCCGCCCACGGAGAGGCCCGTGCGCCCGATCCTGTTCGAGATCGGGGACTTCACCCTCCCCAGCTATTTCACGCTGCTGACGCTGGGCTTCCTGGCGGCCGTGCTGCTCGCCTGGCGTGAGGCGCCCCACAAGGGCATCGATCCCGACGATCTGCTCGACATGGCCCTCTACGCGCTGATCGCCGGCCTCCTGGGCGCCCGCCTGCTGCACGTCTTCGCCGACGGCTACTTCTGGGACTACGTGCATCTGTGCACCGACCCCCTGAAGGTCGACGTGCCCAGCTTCATCCACGTGCCCTGCGCCGTCGACGCGGACTGCGTGGCCGCCGACGCCGGCGCCCTGTGCCACCCGGACACCGGGCGCTGCCACCCGGCGCGCGACTGCTTCGCGGCGCTCAAGTTCTGGCACGGCGGCCTGGCCTTCCTCGGCGGCTTCCTGGGCGCGGTCGGCGTCTGCTTCGCGTTCCTGCGCCGCCGCGGCATCCCCTTCCTGAAGGCCGCCGATCTGGCCAGCTTCGGCGTCCCCCTCGGCCTCGGCGTCGGCCGCCTCGGCTGCCTGCTCAGCGGCTGCTGCTACGGCCAGCCCACCGCCGGCCCCCTGGGCCTGCGCTTCACCGGCTTCGTCACCCGCGCCGGCCCGGATCTCACCTGCCCGCCCAACTACGATCTGCTGAGCGACACCCCCCAGGGCCCCCTCTGCGCCTTCGGCCGCCCGGCCTTCCTCGACCACGCCGAGCACGGCCTGCTCGAGCTGGGCGCGGATCACAGCCTGCCCGTGCACCCCACGCAGGCCTACGAGGCCGCCTTCGCCCTCGGCCTGTTCGCCTTCTTCTACTTCTGGCGCCGCCGCCGGATCCGCTTCGATGGCCAAGGCATCTGGGAGTTCTGCGTGGCCTACCCCATCGGGCGGTTCGCCATCGAGTTCTTCCGGGCCGACGACCGGGGCCTGTGGCTGGGTGACACCCTGTCGACCAGCCAGTTGATCGCGATCCCGGTGGTGGCCTACGCCCTCGTGCGACTCCGGCGCGGCCACCGGGAGGCGAGCTGACGATGCACCCGATCTGGTTCAACCTGTTCGGCTACCCCATCCACCTGTACGCGGTGATGATCGCGACGGGCTTCGTGGTGGGCATCTGGCTGGCCACCCGCTACGGCGAGCGCGTCGGCTACGACCGCGACCTGATCCTCGATCTGTGCTGGTGGATCCTCGTGGCCGGCCTCGTCGGCAGCCGCGTGCTGTTCATCGTCGTCAACTGGGATCAGTACTACTACCCCTGCGTCGACGTGGCGCACTTCAACCAGCTGTACCCCGAGGACGCGATCACCGAGCCCGACTGTACCCGCCTGCTGCGCTTCTGGAACGGCGGGCTGGTGTTCCTCGGCGGGGTCATCGGCGCCGTCCTGGTGATCATCTGGTTCATGCGGCGCGAGCGCATGCCCGTGCTGCCGATGACCGACGTGCTCATCCCCTCTCTGGCCATCGGCCAGTTCTTCGGGCGCCTCGGCTGCCTCGCCGCGGGCTGCTGCTGGGGCAAGCCCACCGGCACCGACTGGGGCCTGACCTTCCCCCCCCGCTCGATGGTGTTCCACCAGCACCTCGACGAGGGCCTCTTGAACGCCGCCGCCGGCCACAGCCTGCCGGTGCACGCCACCCAGCTCTACGACAGCCTGGTGGGCCTGGCGCTCTTCGGCCTGCTGCTGTGGATTCGCCAGCGCAAGCGCTACCACGGCCAGGTGTTCGTCTGGTGGCTGCTGCTGTACCCGCTGGCGCGCAGCACCATCGAGCTGTTCCGCGGCGACGACGCCGAGCGCGGCTTCGTCTTCCAGGTGATCAGCGAGCCCCTCAACCAGCTGCTGGGGCTGCCCGCCGGCAGCGTGACCTTCCTCTCCACCAGCCAGCTCATCAGCCTGTGCATCGTGGGCGGGGCCCTCGTGCTGCGCCGCTACGCGCGCCGACGCGCGGCGTTGACCCCTGCCCCGGCCCAGACCTAGATTGGCCGGGATGCACCGCACGCTCCTCTTCGTCGCCTTCGCGCTCGGCGCCGGGTGCAGCCTGGGACTGGACTTCGATCGCGACTACCCGGCGCAGGGCGGCGCGCTCACGGGGGACGCCGCGCCGTCTCCCGGCGCCGACACCGCGCCCCCCGACGGCGGCGCGCCCCCGTCCGACGCCGCGCTGCTGTCCGACGCCGATCTCACCCTGCCCGACGCCGCGCCGCCCGACGTGCAGCGCGGCTGCCGGATCGCCTGCGACAGCCTGGCGGCCTGCCTACGCCGGGCCCAGCGTTCGAACGCCGACCGCGCCTGCCCCGGCCTGCAGGATCCCCCCAACGCCGCGTTCTTCTCGGGGGCCTGCGCCGCGCTGTGCGTCAACGGGCAGAGCGAGGGTCTGGAGCCCGGCGCCCGCTTCGACGGCGTGGACTGCGCACCCTACGCCGACACCCAGGACTTCGCCGACATCTGCGAGCAGGGCACGATGTGCAGCCGCCAGTGCGCCGGGGTGACGCCGGCCTTCGGCCTGTGTACGCCGGCGGGCCTGGGCAACCAGCGCTGCGCCAACGACTGCGCGCGCCAGCGCGAGGGCTACTGGTACTGCCTCGGCTGGGCGGCGGTGCTGCTGCAGCAGGGCGGCAACCCCCTGCGCGCCTGCGACCCCTACCAGGCCTGCGTGGGCGAGTACGCCAACTAGGACACGTCGGCCAGGGTCCGCCGGCGTCGAGCCGCGCCGCCGATGGGATCAGAACAGCTGCGTGGCCAGCCGGCGGCGCCAGACGACCACCGCCGGATCTTCCGGATCGCTCAACGCGAACAGCGACAGCAGCGCCTTTCGCCCGCCGTCCTCGCGGTACGCGCGGTCGGTCTGCACCACCTTCAGGAAGGCCTCGCAAGCGTCGTCGACGCGCCCCTGGCTGGCCAGCGTGGCGCCCAGCGCGTACCAGGCATCGGCGTCCTTGGGGTTCGCCTCGACCCTCGCCCGCAGCGCCGCCTCGTCCCCGGCGTCGGCGGCGAAGTCCATCACCCCCTTCAGCCGCTGCGCCTCGTCGTAGCGCGGATCCTCGGGCGGCACCTTGGCCAGCAGCGACCCCGCCTCGTCCGTGCGCCCCTGCCCCATCGCGATCTTCGCCAGCCCGATCAGCGCGCGCGCCTCGGTGGGCTGCTCGGC
>JAUHXL010000299.1 GCA_030426945.1 bacterium | reverse complement strand
TGAGCGGCGCCGAGCTCGGATGGCGAGTGGTCGTCACCCGCGGTTTCGGCCGCGGCGCCGAGGCGACCCGGGCCTTCGCGCGCGGGGAGCTGGTCCACCGCGAGACCGCGTTCGCCGTGGCGCTGGACGCAGACCTGCGGCGGCTGCGTTGCCCCACCTGCCTCGCGCCGCGCGACCCGGACACGACCTGTTGCGCCGAGGACGCGGTGGACGCGCTCCTGCGCGAGGCCGGCCCGGACCTCGCGCGGGTCGCCGCCGACCAGCGCATCGGGCAGCGGCTGCTGCACCTGGCCCTGCGGCTGCTTGCCCGGTGTGGGACCCCACGCCGGCCGCACGCGCGAGCGCCCGTCGCCTCCCCCGACGACGCCCTGAGCCTGCTCGCGCCGCTCGACCGCCACCCGCCGGTGATCGTCGGCCGCCTCGAGGCCGCGGGGCGCCAGCTCGGCCCCTGGCTCGCGCGGATCGGCGCGACGCCGGACGATCTGGCCGAGGCTTGCGCGCGGGTCGACGCGAACGCCTTCGCGCTGGGGGCCGCGACCGATCCCAGCGAGCGCCTCGGCATGGCGGTGGCTCCGCGGGCGGCCCTCTTCAACCACAGCTGCGCGCCGAACTGCCTCGTGTCGAACGACGGGCCCGTCTACAGCGTGCGCGCCCTCCGCCCCATCGAGCCCGGTGAGGCGCTGACGGTGACCTACGTCGGCCTGTACGAGACGCGCGCCGCGCGCCGCGCCGAGCTCCTCGACGATCACCTCTTCGTGTGCGGCTGCGGGCGCTGCACGGGCGTCGACGCCGACGCCGAGGAGATCGAGGGGCACGCGCTCGACGTGCTGCTCGGCGCCCACCGGTGTGGCGCCTGCGGTCGCGGCGCGCATCCGGCCCGGCCCGACGGCTGGGGGCCCTGCGCCGGCTGCGGCGCGGCGCTGGACGCGGACGCCGCCCGGGCCGCCGAGTCGGCGCTCCGCGAGCGCCTCCAGGCCCTCGACCAGCCCGACGACAAGGTCGCGCGCCGTGATCTGCTGCTGCGCTGCCTCGACGAGGTCGAGGCCGTGCTGCCGCCGCATCACCCGGTCGTCTTCCGCCTCCGCTGGACGCTCGCCCGCACCCTCGGCGAGCTGGGGCACACCGCCGAGCGCCTCGCGCTGACGCGCCGGCTGGCCGCCCACGCCGCCCGCATGCTGCCGGCGGGCAGCCTCGAGATGGCCCAGGTGCACCACGCCCTGGGTGACGCGACGGCGCGCCGCATGACCGCAGCCGACGTCACCGCGCCCGAGCGGCGCGCGCTGCACGAGGAGGCGAAGGCCGCGCTGAACGCCTGGCGCGTCACCCTGGCCGGCGCCTGCGGTCCGGATCATCCGGCCACCCGGGCGGCGCTGCGCTCCCTGTCCGACGACGCCGTCCCAGGAGCCGGTCAGGGCGCCTGAGCGAAGCCCGGCTCGTCGTAGATACGGTCGAAGGTCGCGGCGTACGCCGTCTCGACGTGGCGCCGGCGCAGCTTCAGCGTCGGCGTCATCTCGCCCGCCTCCTGGCTGAAGTCGCGGTCGAGCACGACGAAGCGCTTCACCTTCTCGACCTGCGCCAGGCGCTCGTTGCCCGTACGGACGGCCGCGGCGATACGCGCCCGGAAGGCCGGCAGCTCGGTCACCGGCCGCATGGCGTCGGCCAGCTCGGCGCTGCGCCCCGCGGGGTTGGCCATCAGCTCGGCGGTCAGCCGCTCGACCGCCTCAGCCCCCACGATGCCCTCGTCGCGCCCGAACTCGAGCGTCTCGATCGGGCTCGGCGCCACCAGCGCGCTGACGAAGGGGCGCCGGTCGCCGTGCGCGTGCACGTGGCTGATGAGCGGATCCTGCATCTTGATCGCCTTCTCGATGTTGGCCGGCGTCACGTTCTTCCCGCCAGCCGTGATGATCAGGTGCTTCTTGCGATCCGTGATCCGCAGGTAGCCGTCGCCGTCGATCACGCCGACGTCGCCGGTGTGGAGCCAATCGTCGATGATGGCCTCGGCGGTGGCCGCCGCGTCCTTGAAGTAACCCATGAACACCGACGGGCCCCGCACCAGCACCTCGCCGTCCTCGGCGATGCGGTGCTCGATGCCGGGCAGGACGCGCCCCACGGTGCCGAGCCGCGTGGCCCCCGGGGTGTTGGCGTGGGACACCACCGTCGCCTCGGTCATGCCGTACACCTCGTAGACCGGCAGCCCCGCCGCCCAGAAGAACTCGAGCACGGGGAGGGGCGTCGGCGCAGCGCCGGCGATCAGCTGCCGCACCCGGCCCCCGAAGGCATGGCGCACCTTGCCCAGCACCAGGCGATCCGCGAGGACGTGTTGCAGGGCCAGCGCCCGCGGCACGGGCCGCCCCGCGAGCTGCAGGCGGACGCGCTCGACCCCGACCCGCGTGGCCCACGCGAAGAGCGCCCGCACCACCCGGGGCTTCTTCGCCACCTCGCCCCGCACCCGGTTGTAGGCCTTCTCGAAGATGCGCGGCACGCTGCCGAAGAGGGTCGGCCGCACCTCCCCGAGCTCGGCCAACACCGCCTGGGTGCTGGACGCATAGGCCGTGGCGAAGCCGGCGTTGATGCGCCCGTAGAAGGCGAGCACCCGCTCCGCCACGTGCGCCATCGGGAGGAAGCTGAGCGACACGTCGTCCTCGAAGAACCGGCCGAAGTCGGCCTGCGATCCGAGGAGCCCGAGGATGTTGCGGTGGCTGATCATCGCGCACTTGGGCGGCCCGGTCGTGCCCGACGTGTAGACGAAGATGGCGCAGTCCTCGGGCCCCCGCGCCTCGACGCGCTCGCGCCGCGCCTGCCCCACGAGGGGCGCCGCCTCGAAGACCGTCGGCGACACCACCCGCGGATCCCGCGCCGCGGAGCCCGCGAGGTCATCCTCGGCCCAGGGGACGATGGCGCGCAGGCTGGCGACGCCCTCGGCCGCCTCGAGCACCGCCTCCATCTCCTCGGCGCCCGCGACGAACACGACGCGCGCCTCGCTGTGCTCGAGCAGGTACCGCAGCTGCTCGGGGGACTGCTTGGGATAGAGCCCCAGGCTGATGCAGCCCGCGATCTGCGCGCCGATGTCGTAGTAGGCCCACGGCGCCTGCGTGGGCCCCAGGATCGCGACGCGATCGCCCGGCTCGAGGCCGAGGCCGACCAGCCCGGCCGCCACCCGCGCGGCGCGCTGATCGAAGGCGCGCCAGGTGGTCGCGACCCAGCGCCCTCCCTCCTTGCCGAAGAAGGCCGTCGCCTCGCCGCTGCGCTGGACGCGCCGGGCGAACAGATCGGCCAACGTGCGGCTGTCGTTGGCGAGGAACGTGGCGGGGACGTGCGCGCCCGTGGTGAGCATGGCACCCTCCGTGACCGTGAGCCGTGGGGCAGTCCTCGCCAACATCGAACGACCTGCCCGCGCCCGTAAAGGCCCGCGTGCCGGCACCGGGTCAGTCGTCCGCCAGGAAGGCACCGAGCCGCTCGGCGAACCGCGCCGGCGCCTCGAGGTGGGCGCAGTGTCCCGCGCCGGGCACGGGCCAGACCTCGGCGCGCGGCAGGCGCTCGAACATCCGCTGCGCGATCGCGAGGAACTTCGGATCCTCGGCCCCGGCGACCAGCAGCGTGGGACAGGACACGTGCGCCAGCGCGTCCCAGAGGGGCGGCATGGCGCCGGTCCCCATGCCGCGCAGGCTGGCCGCCAGCCCGGCCGCCGTGTGGCCCGCGCGGACCGCCCGCATGACGTCGCGGGTCGGGGCATCGACCCGCGCCTGCGTCGCGATGAGCGGCTGGGCCTGCCACGCCGCGAGGAAGTCCGCGACCCCCGCCGCCTCCACCTGCGCCGCCCGCTCGGCGTCCACCCCGCGGCGCCGCGCGCGCTCGCCGAGCGACGCCAGACCGGGGCTCGCGCCCACCAGCACCAGGCGCCGGACGCGGTGCGGGTGCGCGGCGGCCAGCGCCAGCGCCACGCGTCCGCCCAGCGAGTAGCCGAGCAGATCGAAGGTCGGCGCGCCGACCAGCCGCGCCAGGTCGTCCACCGCCGCCGTGAAGGTCGCGGGCGCTGTGGTGCCGCCATGGCCGGGCAGATCCGGCGCGATCCACGCAGCCCCGACGCGCTGCGTCAGCGGGCCGAACTCCGCGCCCCCGCCGGTGAACCCGTGCAGGGCCAGCAGCGGGCGACCCGCGCCGCCGCGATGCACCCGCCAGGTGCCGGACGGGAGCGCCTCGTCGCCGCCGATCACGGCCGATGCCCCGCGCCGCCGCCGACGGACCGCGCCCTGCGTCCGAGACACCGCGCGCCACGCGATTGGACCCTCGCCGCCCGTGGCGCGTAGAACCGACCTGCACGTCCCCGGAGGAAACGATGCGCGACCGCCGCCCCGCCCCGACGCTGTTCGCCGTCCTCGCCCTGATCAGCCTGGCCCTGCCCGCCGCCGCCCGCGAGCGTCCGCCCGCCGGCCCCCAAGCCGGGTGGTCGCCCGCGGCGGCCACCGGCGCGCCCGACGCCGCCAAGCACGCCGACGACCCCCGCGCCTGGGCCACCCTCACCGCCGACGCCGGCGCCGAGTGGCTCGAGCTCGAGTACGACCGCGCCGTCGACGTGGGCGAGGTCCGCATCCACCAGACCTTCAACCCAGGCGCCGTCCGGCGCGTCGAGGCCTTCGAGGAGGGCGGCCCGGCGGTCGAGCTGTGGAGCGGCGTCGACAAGGCCCGCGGCACCGAGCTGAAGATCGAGCCCACGAAGAAGGTGCGGACGCGCCGCCTGCGGGTGCACCTCGACACCGCGCGCGTGAGCGGGTGGAACGAGATCGACGCGGTCGCGCTGATCGGGAAGGACCTCACCCTGCAGTGGGCGGTGGCGGCCCGCGCCAGCAGCAGCTATGCGACGGCCTCGGCGGGCCCGCTGGGCCCCCTGGTGGGGCAGAAGGTGCGGATCGAGCACCTCAAGGGCACCGTCAGCGGCACGCTCCGCGGCATGCACGGCGAGCTGATCGAGATCGAGGCGGCGGACGGGCGCACCGTGTTCGTCAGCAGCCGGGCGCTGGTCACCCTGGAACCCCTGGCGCGCTGACACCGAGCCGCGAGACGCGCGGTTCTGCTTGCGCCCGGCCGCGCGCTGAGGCTGCATGACGCGATCTCCAGGAGGACCCATGCGCACCCTGACCTTCATCGCCTGTCTCGCCGCCTCCAGCCTGCTCGCCACGGGCTGCTCCAAGAAGGGCGACGCCCCTGCCGAGCCCGCCCAGCCGGACGTGAAGTGGCCCGACGCGCCCAAGAACGGCGCGCCCCTCGCGCTCGAGTTCGTCCGCCTCGAGGGGGAGGGCGACCGGCGCCGGGCGGTGATGAACGTCTTCAACTTCGCCGACACGTCGGTCACGCAGTTCGTCGCCGAGCTGCAGTATCGCGACAAGGACGGCAAGGTGCTCAAGACCTTCCCGCACACCCAGTACGAGGTGTTCACCAAGAAGTCGGTGGACGACCTCGAGGTGGGCTTCTTCCTGCCGCCCGAGACCACCTCGGTGACGGCGACGGTGTTGAAGGCCAAGCTCAGCGGCCAGGACGCGATGTGGGAGGCGCCGGCCGAGGGCGGGACCCCCTGACCACCGGGCGCGGACACGGTCGGGCTCGACCGGCGCCTCGCGGACCCTGATTTTCAAAGACCTGAACGCACGTTCACCCATCTTAGTGGGGACGCCGCGCTCGGGTCTTATCTCGGCCCGTCACTTTTTTTTCGATGCGGTCAGCCGCCCTCGTCTTCGGTGGCCTGACGCACCTCCTCGTAGGCGCGGAGGCTCTGCTCCAGCCGCTGCGTCTGCGCCGTCAGCCGATCACGCGCGGCGTCGAGCCCCGGATCCGGGCCGCCGGTCAGCTCGGCGACGTGCGCCACCGCGGCCTTCACCTGCGCCTCGGCGTCGGCGAGGCGCGCGTCCACGTCGTCGAGGGACGCCGCGCGCCGGCCGCCGAGGCTCGCCGTCGGCTGGTGGAGCAGCTCCCGCCGGGCGCCGGCCAGGTCGACCATCGAGGCGATGAGGGCGTCGACGTCGCCCTGTAGGGTGGCGCCGAAGCCGCCGCGGCGCCGGGCGAGCAGCCCGACGAGCTGCTGCCGCAGCGTCAGCGCGCGGGCCAGCGGAGGGCAGTCGACCGCCGCCGCGGTCCAGTCCGCCGGCACCTGCAGCGCCGCGCGGCGGCGCAGCGCGAGGAAGACGGCGACGCCCCCCGCCGCGAGGAAGGCCAGCAGGATCAGGCGAACCAGCACGACGTCACCGCTCGTCGGGGAGGAAGAAGTTGCGCCAGACGCCCATCGAGGCGAACCGCAGCAGGAAGTTGGGATCGCTCGAGTTCAGCCGGATCTTGCCCAGCTTGAAGTTGCGCGCGGCGAGGATGGCGCTGTACGTCCGGCCCGCCCGCGTGTTCAGGGCGTCGGTCTTCAGCCGCTCCCCGAGGGCCCGCGCCTCGGCCACCGCGCGCTCGCCCTCGGCCGTCGCCTGATCGAAGTGGGCGTCCGCCTCGGCCCGCACCCGGCGCTGGTAGCGCTCCACCTCGGCCCGCACCTCGGCGATCTTGATCTCCCACTCCTGCCGCAGATCGGCGATCTTCTTGTTCCACTCCTGCTCCTCGACGGCCACGTCCTTGTCGATGCCCTTCTTGACCGTGTCGGTCTGCATCCGGGCCTCGGACTCCTTCTCCTTGGCCTCGTCGAGCCGCGCCTGCACCGCCAACAGCTGCTGCGCCTGCAGGCGCCCCTCGTAGCTGCGCTCGAAGCGGATGGCCCGGATGACCACCCCATCGTCGCGCACCCGTACGTGGTACTGCTCGAGCTGCTTGTTCAGCGGCTCGATGCTGGACGCGGCCACCCGAATCCGCTGATCGCTGTCGAGGACGCTCTCGTTGTCGAGCTGCGCGAGGTGCACGCGCATGAAGCCCTCGCACACCGACTTCACCTTGAGGTGCCAGGTGTTGATCAGGCCCTCTTGCCCGATCTTGTGGGCGCCCCCGTCGACGATCTCGTACAGGATGCTGATGTCGACGAAGAACTGGTTGTTCTGGTTGTTGCGCACCGGGAAGCGCTTGAACTCGAGGAACTGCACCTGCCGCGGCAGGCGATAGAAGGAGTGGAGGAAGGGCAGGTCGAGGTGACGCCCTTGCTCGAAGTCCTCGTCGTCGATGCCCCCGAAGACCGCCTTGCGCACCCCGATCTCGTCGGGGCCGATGTACGTCGTCGAGCACATGGGGACGAAGACGATCGCCAGGAACGCGGCGCTCAGGATCTGAACCACCTTGCTCATCGGTCGTCCTCCGGCGGCGCCTGGATGTGGCGGATGTCGAGAGGCTGACTGGCGCGCGCGTAGGGCACCGCCTCGATGTTGGCGATCTGCGGCATCACGTGCTCGGCGATGACCCGGTCGAGCATGCCGGGTCCGGCGGCGCCGACGGCCTCGATCTCGGCCCGCAGGCCCTTCGCCCGCTCGGTGGCGCCCACCTGGATGCCCTGCGCCTGCGCCAGCTTCTCCGACTTCTCGGCGTCCGCCGCCGCCCGCCGCTGGATGGCGTAGGTGTCCGCGGCCGTCTTCGCCTCGATCAGCTGCGCCTGCGCCGACTTGAACTCGGCCTCGAGCCGCGCCCGATCCGACTGGAACTCGGCGTTCTTGGTCTGGCGGACGTTCTGCACCAGGCGATCACGCTGCTTGACGAGGCGATCACGCTCCCGCTCCTGCACGCGCACCTCCTGCTGCGCCGTCTGGCGGTCGTTGATGGCGGTCTCGACGCTGGCGTCGAAGCGCGGCCGGGGCGTCTTGATCAGCGTCACCTGGATGCCCGTGCTGTTCAGCCGCTCGTTGAGCTTCTGCGTCGCCTGCGCGGTGGCCGTCTGGTAGCTGCTGGGATCGGCCACCTCGAGGAAGGTGTAGCGCCCGAACTCGTTGCGCAGCACCTCGCGCGCGTGGACCCGCACGGACTCCTTGTAGCCGTCGCCCTCGCCGTGCTTGGCCAGCACGACGTTGACCATGCTGCCGACGAGCTGGAAGTGGATCTCGAGCTCGTCGAACCAGAACTCGCTGCCATCCTTCGCCCGCACGGTCAGCTTGGCGTCGCGGTTGGGGTTCGCCTGGTTCTCGTCGTCGAGATCCATCGTGAGCACCTGGGGCTCGACGATCACCCGCACCACGCGTTGGAAGAAGGGCAGGAACGTGAGCGTGCCCTGATCGGTCACCACCCGCTCCCCCCCGGTGAGGGTGCTGTAGACCACCGCGGCCTCGCCCGGCTGCACCTCCACCGCGCCGAAGCCGCCGCTCACCAGCCCGATCACCAGCGTCAGGGCCGCCGTCACCGGCAGAATGGCCTTGGCTCCCTGGCTGCGGACGAACTCCACGAGTTTCATCTGGTCACCTCTTCCCCCGGTTGCGCACCGTCGGCCCGTTGTCGGCCCTGGCGGGCCCGGCGTCAACCGCGCGTCGGGTCAATCGGCTCGAGCTCGGCCAGCCGCTCGTCGGTGGCGGCCACCGCCTCGCCAAGCCCGAGCGCCCGGAAGGCCGCGCGCGCGAGGCGCCAGACGCGGGCGGCGCGCGCCCCCGATCCCCAGCGATACAGCGCCAGATCGCCCGCCAGCTGCAGGGCGTCGGCGACCGGTAGGGCGGCGAGCTCGAGGGCGTCGAGCAGGGGCATCGCGCCCGCGAGGTGGGCGTCCCAGGCCTCCCAGTCGCCGCGCGCCGCGGCGGTCGGCAGCGCGATGGCGTGCGCCCGCGGCAGCAGCTCCGCGTCGCCCCGCGCCTCGAGGCCGCGCAGCACCGACCGCAGCCGAGCCCCCTGCCCGTCGTAGTCACCGCGCTCGAAGGCCAGCGGCGCCCGGAGGAGCTCGACCTCGGCCGCCGCCCGATCCGCGCCGATGGCCTCGTACAGCGCGGCGGCCCGGGTGGCGTGTCGCTCCGCCTC
>JAUHXL010000298.1 GCA_030426945.1 bacterium | reverse complement strand
CAGGTCGGCCTCCTCGGTCGGCGCGAGCAGTCCGCCGCGCGCGATCGCGTCGAGGTGCTCCGTGGCCCGCCTCTGGGCGTCGAGCACCGCCGCCGGATCGGCGCCGGGCGTGGCCCTCCAGGAGGCCAGGGCGTTGGCGAGGCCGCCGAGGCCGAGCGCCTCGCGCAGTTCGCCGAGCAGGGCGCGCCGCGCGGGCCAGGCGACCAGCGGGCGAGACAGCGCCGCGGTCGCGCGTCGGGCCTCGTCGAGGCCCAGCTCGGAGAGGCGGTCGGCCAGCTCGTCGGGCGCGAAGAGCGCGTACCGCTCCAAGGCCGCGACCTGCAGGTCGAGAGCGTCGCGCAGCTCGGCGCTCTCCTCGAGGGTGAAGCCGGTCATCGTGAAGGCCGCCACGCCGATCGCGCGCTCGCGGCCCGCGCCGTCCCGCCAGTCGAGCATCGTCGTGTAGAGGCGGGCGAGCCGGGCCAGGTAGCCGTCGTCGATTCGACCGGCGAGGCCCAGGGAGGCGTCGAGCAGCAGCGTCGCCGCGCGGCTGGACCGGCGGGACGCGTGGGCACCGTCGCGCCCCCCTTGGGCGCGCTCGGCCGCGTCGAGCGCCTGGTTGATGGACTGCTCGACGCGAGGCCCCACGAGCGCCCGGGTCGTCTCGAAGCGGCCGCGCGCGGTCGCCAGGGCCCGGTCGGTCTCGCGCGCCTCCGCCTCGAGGGCGTCGGCGGACTCGAGATCGGCGCCGGCGGCGGCGCGCACGCCGCGCTCGCGGGTGAGGGCGACGACGAGGTCGCCGAGGGCCGCGATCAGGCCGACCTGCTCGCGGACGTCGTCGGTGGTCTGCAGCACTTCGATGCGGCGCTGGAGGTCGACGCCAGCCAGGATGATCGCGAGGGCGAGCGGGACCAACACCATGAGGAGGGTTCGATCGCGGAAGCGCAGGGCGTAGAGTCGTCGAAGCACGGCTTCCGGTCGTTCGGTCTCGGGCGCGCTCGAGGGCGCGCGGCGTTCGACGCTGCGCGGTCTGCAACGGACGGACCGCCCGCCCGGGGTCGCCGGGGTGGGCGGGACGGTCTCGGAGTCTCGAACTGGTGTTCCGATCTGGGTGGTGGGCGCTGATCGGGAGCGTCGCGCTGAGCGGCTGCCCGGCGCCGGACGTCGAGGCCGACGTGGACGCCGGCTGCGGGCTGACGCCCTTTTGCCAGCAGAACACGCTGGTCACCTGCGGGCCCGACGGCGGCGTGCTCGAGGTGCCCTGCGGTGAGGCGCGCTGCGCGGTGGACGCGCCCACGCGGCAGTGCGTGCCGGCGGACGCGCTGCCCTGTACGCCCGAGGACTTCGCTGATCGGTGCCTCAACGGACGTCTGGTCAGCTGCCCGGCGAGCCGCCTCTACGCGCTGACCACGAGCTGCGGCCCCGACCACCTGTGCGTGGGCAGCCGCTGTCAGCCCGCCGAGGGCCTGCTGTGCGAGCAGGGCGCGTGGTCGCCCCTGTGCGTCGACGGGCAGCTGTTCGTGTGCAACCGGGGGCGGATGGAGGTGGCGCCCGAGCCGTGTGAGGGGTGAGCCCCCTCAGCTGATCGCGGTGCCGGGGGGCAGGTCGCCGGGCACGGTGGCGAGCTGGATGTCGGCGCCGTCGCCGGCGGCGAGCAGCATGCCCTGGCTCATGACGCCGCGGATCTTGCGGGGCGCCAGGTTGGCGAGCAGCACGACCGTGCGGCCGACCAGATCGTCGGGGGCGTAGGCCTCGGCGATGCCGGCGCAGACGGTGCGGTGCTCGGGCTCGCCGGCGTCGACGGTGAGCTTCAGCAGGCGGTCGGCGTCGGGGTGCCTCTCGGCGGTGACCACCCGGGCGACGCGCAGCTGGAGCTTCGCGAAGTCGTCGTAGGCGATGGTGCCGTCGGCGGGCGCCTCGGCCTTCTTCGCGGACGGCTTCGGCTGCTGCGCCTGCTTCTGCTTCGGCGCCTTCGGCTGCTTGGCCGGCTTCTTCGGCGCCGGCGCCTCGCTGGCCTCGGGCGCCTCCAGGCGCGGGAACAGCGGATCGCCCACCGTCGTGTCGCCGCCGGTGGGCAGGCGGGCCCACTCGGCGGTGGACGGCACATCGCGCAGATCGGCGGGCACGCCCAGCCGGTCGAGCACGTCGGCCGCCTTGTTCGGCAGGAACGCCAGCGTCCAGACGCCGATCACGCGCAGCGTCTCGATCAGGTTGTAGAGCACGGTGTCCAGCCGCGCGTCCGCGCCCTGCTTGGCCAGCGTCCACGGGGCCGTGCTGTCGACGTACTTGTCGCCCGCGCCCACCAGCGTCCAGATGGCGGCCAGCGCCTTGTTGAAGGCCAGGTCGTCCATCGCGCTCAGCAGGTCGGCGCGCGCCGTGCCCCAAGCCGCCAGCAGCGCCTCGTCCTCGGCCCCCGAGGCGCCCGGCGCGGGCACCACGCCGCCCCGGTAGCGCTTCAGCATGCCCAGGGTCCGGTTCAGCAAGTTCCCGAGACCATTGGCCAAATCGCCGTTGATGCGGTCGCGCAGCGCGCGCTCGCTGAAGTCGCCGTCGCTGCCGAAGGTGACCTCGCGCAGCAGGAAGTAGCGGAACGCGTCGGCGCCGTAGCGCTGGGCCATGTCGATCGGGTCGACCACGTTGCCCAGCGTCTTGCTCATCTTCTGGCCGTCGATGGTCCACCAGCCGTGCGCGAACACCTGGCGTGGCAGCGGCAGCCCGGCGCTCATCAGGAAGCAGGGCCAGTACACCGCGTGGAAGCGCAGGATGTCCTTGCCGATCAGGTGCACCGACGCCGGCCAATACCGCGCGTACTGCTCGCCGGCCGGGCCGCCGAGCGCGCTGATGTAGTTGGTCAGCGCGTCGAGCCAGACGTAGACGACGTGATCGTCGGTGCCCGGCGCCTGCACGCCCCACGAGAACGTGGTGCGGCTGATCGAGATGTCCTGCAGCCCCTGCTCGACGAAGCGCTTGATCTCGTTGAGGCGCGTCACCGGGCGCACGAACTCGGGGTGCTTCTCGAAGTGCTCGAGCAGCGCCGGGCCGTACTTCGACAGGCGGAAGAAGTAGCTGGGCTCGACCACCCAGCTGACCTCGTGGCCCGACGGCGCCTTGCCGTCGACCAGCTCGTCCTCGGTGAAGTAGGCCTCGTCGCCGACGCTGTACCAGCCCTCGTACTGGCCGAGGTAGATGTCGCCGGCGGCCTCCATGCGCTCCCACATCGCCGCCACGACCTGCTCGTGGCGGGGCTCGGTGGTGCGGATGAAGTCGTCGTAGGCCACGTCGAGCACCGGCCACAGATCGCGGAAGCGCTGGCTGTAGCGATCGGCGTGCTGCTGGGGCGTCACGCCCGAGGCGCGGGCGGCCTGCTCGATCTTCAGGCCGTGCTCGTCGGTGCCGGTCAAGAGCCAGACGTCCTCGCCCAGCGACCGGTGCCAGCGCGCCAACGTGTCGGCCGCCATGCTGGTGTAGGCGTGGCCGATGTGGGGCTTGTCGTTGACGTAGTAGATGGGCGTCGTGACGTAGAACGTGTCGGCCATCGGGGCGCCTCGCTCAGCGGTGACGGGCGTCGCGTCGCCCGGGCCGCGTCATCGGGATGCGGCTCTGTCGGTCTTTGGATCGCCGCGACCGGCCGCGGGGGCCATCAGCTCTCAGCTCTCGGCGCTCAGCCCCGTGGACGCTCGGCACCGACCCGCCGAGATCGCCTCACGGCTCCGATCGCCGCGCTGACCGCTGACAGCTGACCGCTGACAGCTGCGGCTCGGGCGCCGCGGCGCCCGGGGCGCGTCATTTACCACCCTGCGGCGGCGGTTGACCACCACCACCACCCCGGCCGCCCCCGCGGCGGCGGCGGCGGCGCTTGCGGCTGCTGCTGCCGCCGCCCTGGGCATCGGGCGCCTTCTGCTGGGGTTGGCGCTCGCGGCGCGGCGGGCGATCGGCGTCGGGCGCCGTCTTCTCGGGTGGGCGCTCGCGGCGCGGCCGGCGGTCGGCCTCCGGCGCCTTCGGCTGGGGCTTGCGCTCCCGGCGGGGCGGACGCTCGGCGGCGGGCGCCGGCGCGTCCTCGGGCGCGGGCGTCGGCTCCAGCACCGGCGCCAGCGAGGGCGGCGGCAGGATGGGGCCCTTGGGCTCCGGCTCGAGCATGGCGTCGACCAGCTCGACGAACAGGGCCGGGGCGTCCTCATCGCTCACGCGCTCAACCTCCGGGGCGCCGCGCCCACCAGGCGCAGCAGCAGGGTCTCGAGCGACAGCCGCGTGTTGGCCATGCGGGCCAGCGCGTCCTCGGTCTCGTTGATCAGGTCGATGCGCGCCATCACGTCCTGCGGCCGCAGCTGCGTGGCCCGCGCGCGCAGGTTGGCCGCGAGATCGCGATGCACCAGCGCCTCGTCGGGCAGGCCGTTCTGCACCAGCAGCAGGTCGCGATACCAGGTGCGCAGCAGGTGGAACACCAGGGGCAGATCGTCCTTCGCTTTGGCCAGCTGCTCCGCGAGGTCGAGCAGCGCGGGCACGTGCCGCAGCCCGTCGGGATCGTCGACGCGCGCGATGAGCGCCTCCCGCTGGGCCAGGATCTCGCTGTTGACCAGCACCAGGCCCTTGCCGATGCTGCCCTCGGCCAGCCCGGCCAGCAGCGCGGCGCCGTCGGCGTCCAGGCCCGCCTTCTCGGCCAGGTGCCGCTGCACCACCTCGCGCGTCAGCGGCGCGAACTGCACCCGCTGGCAGCGCGACAGGATGGTCGGCAGCAGCAGCTGCGGCGAGGCGCACACCAGCACGAAGTGCGTGCCCGCGCCCGGCTCCTCGAGCGTCTTGAGCAGCGCGTTCGCCGTCGACGGGTTCATTGTCTCGGGCTCGAGGATCAGCACCACCCGCCGCGCGCCCTCGAAGCTCTTGAAGCTGAGGGCCCGCTGCAGCTCGCGCACCTGGTCGATCTTGATCGCGCGGTCGAGCCCGCCGCTCGACTTCTCCTGCCGCTCGACCACGTGCAGGTCGGGGTGCTGCCGCTCGGCCACCCGCAGGCACGCGGCGCACGTCGCGCAGGCGTCGCCGTCCTCGCGCGGCTGCGTGCAGAGGAGCGCCTGTGCGGTCGCCCACGCGGTCAGCCCCTTGCCCACCCCGTCGGGCCCGGCGAACAGATAGGCGTGGTGCAGCCGGCCACCGCGCAGCGCGCGCAGCAGCGCCTCGATGGCGCGGCCCTGGCCTTCGACGTCACGGAGGGGCATGGGGAGGTTCCGGGCGCGGCAGGCGCCGCGCGAAGCGTCGGCGTTCTGCCGCAGTGTCCTAGAAGGCGTACTCGACGTTCAGGTTGAACACGCCGATCGCCTGCGAGTACTTGCCCGCCGAGTTGGGGTTGGCGGCGCTGGCGAAGGCGCCCTGCGGGATCAGCCGCCCGGTGTTCGGATCGCGCGGCCAGGGGTCGGTCTCGCGGTCGAAGTAGATCACCTGGGTGTAGGTGGCCGCGATGCCGAGGCTGTCGTCGAACAGGCTGAACCGCCCGCCGAGGCCGGCGGTCACCTTCTCGGCGTCGTAGAGCGCCGGCTCGAGCGTCTCGTCGGGCACCGCGCTGGCGTCGTAGCCGGCGCCCACGTACAGCTCGACGCTGGGCGTGATCCAGCGGCTGTAGCCGGCGCGCACGCCGAAGGTGTCCTCCCAGTCGCGGGGGATGTTCGCCAGATCGCAGGGCGTGCTGCTGCCCACCGACTGGATGCACTGGCTCTCGAAGACGCTCCAGCGCGTGTAGTCGCCGAACAGGCGGTACTCGTTCATGCCCTCGCGCCAGCGCCAGCCCCACCGCACGATGTCGGGCATGGACTGGATGGCCTCGGCGTCCGCCTCGACGTTCTCGCTCTGCGCGAGGATCTTCAGCGACCGCCCCTCGAGGGTGTTCTCGCCGAAGCCCGGCTGGCTCTGGTAGCTGAGGCCGACGTACATGCCGTCGATGGGCTGGTAGACGAGGCCCGCGCTGAGCGCGAGATCCCAGCTCGACAGGTCGACGAGGCCGCGGCCCTCCTTCAGGCGGTCGCCGAAGTTGCCGTCCGCGTCCGAGAAGCGGTTGACCAGGTCGTCGCTGCCGTCGCCGTTGCGGGCGCGCACGGTGAAGATCTCGCTCTTCACCATGTTGACGCCGACGCCCAGCGCCAGCCGCGCGGGCTTGATGTAGTAGCTGCCGGCGGCGGTGATGTAGAGGCTGCGGATCTGCCCCTCCTCCACCCACCAGCGCTGCGCGCCGTCCTCGGCGCCGGGGAAGCCGTCGACCGCGTCGGTCTGCGACCACTTCGACTGCCCGCCGATGGGGACGTAGAAGCCCGCGCCGACGCCCAGGCCTTCGATGCCCAGGTCGCTGGCGACGCCGACGAAGGGCGAAGCGAGCACGTTGAACAGCTCCGCCTTGCCGGTGTTGGCGGTGACGCCGTCACCCGCGGGCGTGCCGCCCTGGGGGCTGCCGGGATCGTAGGCGCCCTCGAGGATCTGACCCACCGCGCCGGCCGGGCGCTCGTAGCTGTACGCGCGCCAGGCGAGCGACGCGTCGATCATCAGGCGCGTGCCGGTGCCCAGGGACAGCCCGGCCGGGTTGTAGTAGATGGCCGTCGGGTTGCTGGCCGTCGGGTGGCCGTGTTCGCCGCCGAAGCGCGCGACCACCAGCCCACCGGCCTGGGCCTGCGCGGCCACGAGAGACCCGGCCGCCGCCGCGGCCAGGAACGTCGAAGCGCGCTTCTTGCCGTACCGCTTCACGCTGCACCCTCCCCGCCGCCGTTGCGGTCACCTGATGCGGTCATTGCGACATTGCCGTTTGACAGGTCGACCGGAGCCGTTGGAGACTCCGCCCACCGGAGCAACTGGAAGGCGGTACCATGCCCCGATCACTCGTGTCAAAGCGTTTGCTCGCCGTGCTGGGGGCGGTCGTCGGCCTCGCCGGCTGCCCGGATCCCGACGCTCGCTACGACGAGTTCCTCGAGCGCTCGCAGGCCGAGCGGTCGAAGGACGCGCCGGACTTCGGTCCGGGCGAGACCTCGGACCGCACCGACATCTCGGGCCGCTACTTCTTCGCGCTCGCGACCGAGCTCGACGAGGGCAAGCCCCTGCTGTTCCAGGCCGACATCACCATCGACCAGACCAACGATCCGGACTGGACGATCGAGATGCAGCTGACCGCGCTGCGCTCGTGGTGCGGCGACGCCTTCTGCGCCGAGGACGACCCGACGCGGCGGGAGCTGCTGATGCCGTTGATCGCCAACCCGGGGCCTGTGCCCTACGCCGAGGACGGCACCTTCGAGATCGACTTCGGCGAGATCACCGCGCCGGGCGGCGTCAACGCGATCAGCGGCGCCGAGATCAAGGCGAACCTGACGCTGTTCGGCCAGACCCAGCCGACCGGGACGGTGTGCGGCCAGGTCGCGGGCAGCCTCACCGATCCGTTCCCCTTCACGCTGCGCCGGGAGGCCAACAACTTCGGGACCGTCGCGGCGCCCGACGGCACGGACTTCAACAGCCTGAGCCCGGTCGGCCGCTGTCTCTGAGCCGGCGCTGAGCCTCCGACCTTGTTCTGATCGTCCGACCTGCTCTGATCTTCCGAACTGCGGCCGGCCCGCGTGGTCGGCCCGCGCCGAGGGACCTCCCATGATGCGATTGCTGGCCTTCGTGGCCGCCGCCGCGCTCTGCGCGTGCGGTGCGGGCCCCGCTGCGTCCAAAGGCGGCGACACGCGGCCGGTGCTGGTGGTGCAGATCGACGGGCTGGGGCCCGAGCTGCTGGACGACTACCTGCGGCGGCCGACGTCGCGGGGGCCCGACAGGGCGCTGCACCGCGTGCTGGGCGCCACGCCGGCGGGCGGGGGCGAGGTGCGGCTGACGCGGGCGCAGCGGGCGACGCCGCCCATCCCGGCGCCCTTCGACGACGAGGCGGTGACGGCCGTGGTCACCGACGGCGGGGCCCTGCTGCAGGGGGCGCGGCACGCCGGCTTCGGCGACGACCCGCGGGACGACGCGGCGCGCGTCGCCGCGGTGGCCGGCGCGAGGTCGGGGCGGGTGATGGTGCGGTTGGGCGGCCTGGCGGCGGCGCTGCGGCGCGACGGGAACGACGCGGGGCTCGAGGCGTTGGGGCAGGTCGACGAACGGATCGCGCCGGTGCTGAACGGGTGGCCGGTGGACGCGCCGATCGTGATCGTCGGCACCCATGGCGCCGTGCCGCTGCCCGAGGTCACGTCGCGGCCGCCGCAGATGTTCGCCGAGTTCCTGGGTGTGCCGGTCGAGCGCCTCACCGCCACCGGCGGCCTGCTGCGCGTGCGCGGCGGCGGCGTCGAGGTGGCCGCGAAGCTGGACGCGCTCGACTTCACGGCGCGGGTGTTCGTGCGCGTCGGCGACGCGGTCGCGCTCTACGACCCCGACCTGAAGCAGGCGCGTGGCTGCGACAGCGAGCGGTGGACCGGCACCGGACCCAACGACGCCTGCGCCGGTGAGCGGCTGCTGGCGTGGGTGGCCGAGGGCGATGTCGTGGCCGAGGCGCGGCGGTCGCCGGCGCACGACTTCCAGGTCGGCGCCGCGCCGGCCCGGGTCGGCGTGGGTGGGCTGTCGGCGGGGGAGAGCCGCGCGGTCGTCGTGGTGGTCGGACGCTCGAAGCCGTTCATGTCGCTCGCGGCCGTCCAGGGGCTGGTGCGCGGCGCCCGCGGTCCGGCGGTGGGGCCGGGCGAGGGGGGCCTGCTGCTCGCGCCGGGCGCGCCGGATCTCGAGGGCCGGTGGCTGGCCGAAGCGCCCGACGACGCGGCGGCGGCGGCGGCGACGCACCGGGCCGACGCCATCGTGCTGGCCGACCGGGTCATCGTGCCCGGCGGTCTGATCGGCGACCTGGGCGGCCCGGCGACCTTCGAGGCGCCGTTGAGCACGGCGCCGAGGTCGACGGTCGACGCGATGGCCCGCTTCGGGCGCGGGCTGCGGCTGTTCCGCGAGGGCCGCTTCGAGGCCGCCGCC
>JAUHXL010000297.1 GCA_030426945.1 bacterium | reverse complement strand
GCGCCAGGTCGGATCGCTCTGCCGCTGCACGTGCACCTGCAGGTCGAAGTACTCGCGGTAGTCCAGCAGGCGCGCGCTGCCCGGCGTGCCGCCGACGCGCTGGAAGAGGCGGTCGAGGGCCTCGTCGATGGGCAGGCCGGGCTTGAACAGATCGGCCTGATCGGACAGGCCGTCGAGCAGCGCCTCCATCTGCTCGACGTCGGTCATCTGCAGGCGCACGCCGGCGATGCTGCCGAAGGCGATGGGGGCGAGCAGCTCGTTGAGCAGATCGACCTGGCGGCGCGCGCGGCGGCGCAGCTGGCGCACGTAGTGGGCGACGTCGGCGGCGCTGCCGGCCAGCACCTGCTCCTGGTGGTTCAGGCGGCCCTCGAGCGCGGTGAGGTGCTCGCTCAGCCGCTCGAGGCCCAGGCGCGGATCCGGCGTGTCGGCCAGGCGCGCGGGCAGGCAGCGGCGCAGCCACTCGCGGGTCAGGCGCCACGCCTCGAGGTCGCCCTCGGGCTCGGCGGGCTGCGCCTCGACGGCGGCGGCCACCTGCGCGGCGTCGCGCGCGCGGCGCAGGCGCTCGACCAGCCGCGCCCGGTGCACGCGGGCGTCGCCGGCGTCGGCCTCGGCGGGGCCCACCTCACCCAGCCCCGCCTCGACGCAGCGCTGCTCCAGCGCGCGCCAGCGCGCCCGCAGCGGCGCCCACGCGTCGCGCGCCGCGTCCGCCTCGGCGTCGGCCCGGCGCAGCTCGCGCGCCAGCGCGTCGCGCCGCCCGGCCAGCTCGCCCCGGTCGTGCGCGATCTGCCGCTCGGTGTCGTTCAGGTGCTCCAGCCGATCATTCGCGGCCCGCACCGCGCGGTCCGCCTCGGCCACGTCCTCGGCGCTCGGCCGGCCCAGCCCCAAGGCCTGCATCGCCGCCTGAGCCTGGGTGATCTGCGCCGCCCGCATCGACACCTGCGCGTCCAGCCGACCCGCCTCGGACCGCGCCGTCTCCAGCGCGTCGAGCGCCGCGTCGGCCGCCTGCGACGCCGCGTGCTCGGCCTCGCGCGCCGCGTCCACGCGCCGCCGGGCGTCCGCGTGCCCCAGCCGCAGCTCGGCCAGCTCGGTGGGCGCGGCCGCGTCGTCGTACGCGTCGCGCACCTGCGCGAAGGCGGCCAGGGCCTCGTCGGCGGCGTCCAGCGCGTCGCGCTCGGCGTCGGCCTCGGCCAGCGCGTCCGCCGCGTCGGCCTCGGCGCCCTCGCCCAGGGGCGGCTCGCGCAGCGTCTCGAGCTCGGCCTGCAGCACGTCGCGCGCGGCCGGCGCCTGCGCCAGCCACACCTCGGCCTCGGCGACGCCCTCGAGCGCCAGCCGCGTGGCGTCCAGGGCGCCCTCGGGATCGGGCTCGTCCAGCAGCGCAGCGTCGGTCGCGGCTCCGCGCAGCGCGTCCAGCCGCGCCCGCGCCGCGCGCGCCGCCTGCTCGGCGGCCGTGCGCGCCTCCCGCGCCTCGGTCACCCCGCGCTCGGCCACGGCCAGCGCCGCGTCCGCGCGCGCCAGGGCCTCGGCCGGATCGGCGCGGTCGAGCACCTCGGCGTCGGGCAGCAGCGCGGCCACCCGCCGCGTCGCCGCCTGCACCCGCGCCAGCTCGCCGCGCGCGGCCTCGGCCCGCCGATCCGCCGCGCCGCGCTCCACCTCGAGCGCCGCCCGCCGCTGCGCCCGCGCCGCGCGCCCCACCACCGGCAGCTCGGGCGGCCGCGTCAGCCGCCAGGCGTCGCCGTAGCGCGCCAGCACGCCCGCGACGCCCTCCTCCTCGGGCTTGCCGCCGGCCTCGTCCACGCGGCGCCGCGCGTCGTGCGTCTCGATCAGCCAGACGTGATCCGGCGCGTCCTCGGGCCAGGTCTCCGCGGCGGCCCAGGCGTCGTCCACGACGACCGCCTCGACCAGCGGCCCCAACCGCGCCTCGACCAACCCCGCGTCCTCGACGTCGACGGCCTCGAAGCGCGCCACGAGCGGCGTGCCGCCCACGGCCTCGGCGGCCTGCTGCAGCGCGGGCGCCAAGCCACGGCCCAGCTCGTCCAGCGCCTCGAAGGCGCGGTCGAGCGCGGCCACCTCGGCCTCGGCGGCCAGCACCGCGCGGCCGGCCTCGGCCTCCTGGCGCGTGGCCTCGGCGTGCAGCGCGCGCAGGTCGGCGGCGGTCTCCACGGTCCAGTCGAAGCTCGCGGCCGCGTCGGCGACGCCGCGTCGCAGCTCGGCGTGGCGCGCGGCCTCACGGCGCGCGTCCGCCTGCGCCTCGCGCCGAGCCAGCCGCTCGTTGGCCACGTCCTCCAGCTCGCCGGCGACCTCGCGCACCGCGCGATCCGCCTCGGCCACCGCCCGCTCGGCGGCCAGAAGCTCGTCGTCGAACTGCCCCGCCGTGCGCGGCCGCTGGTCGTCGTCGAAGACCGCCGCCAGCCGCTCGATCATCCGCGCGCGGCGCCGCACCACGTCCTCGAGCGCGCGCACCTCGCGGGCCAGCGTGGGCCCCTGCGCGGCCAGATCGGCCAGGCGCCGGCCCTCAGCCAAGAGGCCCCGCGCCGCGTCGTAGGCCTCGGCGGGCGGCACGTCCAGGCCGCAGGCGTCCAACGCTTCCTGGGCCCGCGCCCAGGCCGCGCGGCGCTGCCGCGCCGTGTCCAGATCCCGGCGCAACGACCGGCGCCGCGCGTCCACCGCGTCGCGGCGCGCCTGCACCCGCGGCCGGGCCGCCGCGGCGGCGTCCGGTGCGAGGTCCGGCTCACCCAGCGCATCGCGGGCCTGCCCCAGCGTGCGCCGCGCCCGCTCGTGCCGCGCCGCGCGCGCCTGCAGGCTCTCCAGCCCGGCCTCGGCGTCGTGCAGCCCGGCGGTCGCCTCGTCGAGCAACGTGCGCCGCTCGTTGCGCCGCGCCACCGCCTCGGCCCGCGCCACCTCGGCGGTCTGCAGCGCCTCGTCCGCCGCGGTCTTGGCCTCGCGGAGCGGCGCCAGCGCTGCCTCGTGCTCGGCGATCTGCGCGGCCAGGTCGTGCGCCTTGCGGGTGCGATCCAGCCGCGCGCGGTTGTTCTCCAGCGTCTCGCGGCCCGCCGCGATCTGCTCCCGGACGCCCGCGGCGCGCCCGGCGAGCGCGTCGTCGCGCCGATCCAGATCGGCGGCCTCGGCGCGCACGCGCTCGGCCTGCTCGACCCTGGCCTGGAACACCCGGTTCGCCGCGTCGTCTGCGCGCCGCGCCGCCTGCATCCCCGCGCGGAACATGGCGTGACCGGCGGCGTAGACGTCGCCGATCTCCTGCTGCAGCGCGCGCGCCTGCTCGACATCCAGGCGGCTGCGGTGACAGGCGTCCAGGTTCTCCTGCATGCGCTTCAGGGTGCTGCCCAGCGACTCCTCGGCCTCGAGCACGAAGCGGCGCAGGTCACGGGTGAGCCCGCGCGACAGGCCGCCGGTCATGCTGGTGCGCAGCACCTCGTTGAAGCGGGCGCGCGCGTCGCCCTCGGTCAGGCGCAGGGGCGTGACGCCGGCGTCGAACAGCGCGGCGAAGTAGTCCTTGGCGCTGGCGAACACCTCGAGGCGCGCGCCCGCGTTCGTCACCGCCTCGCGCAGCTCGGCCAGCTCGGGCACGCCGTCGACGCCCAGCGCGCGGTGCAGCAGCGCGTCGGGCAACGCCACGTCGTCCGCAAGACCTCGAATACAAAGGGTTTGCAGCTCGACCGCCGGCTCGGCGCCCTTACGAAGCTGCACGCCGAACAGCACGCGCTCGCCGTCGTCGGCGCGGAAGCTGAGCCAGGCGTACGCGGGCCGGCCGGGATCGCCCAAGCGGCCCCAGATGCCGCGATCACCGCCGGTCGCCTCGCCCTCACCCAGGTTGGTGAAGCGCAGGCGGCCCAGGTCGGGCAGCAGCACGACGTAGGTGGCGATGAGCGCGGTGGTCTTGCCCGCGCCGTTGTCGCCCTCGAGCGCGGTGACGTGGCGGTCCATCGCCAGCTCGGCGTAGAAGACGCCGCGCCAGTTCACCAGCGCCAGGCGCTCGGCCCGGATGCGGGGCGCGTTCACGGGCCCTCCTCGTCGTCGTCGGCGTCGTCCTCGTCCGGCTCGTCGTCGTCCTCGTCCGGCTCGACCTCCAGCCGCTCGATCTCACCCCCCGCCACCAGGCGACCCAGCGCCGTCGCCAGATCCTCGGTGCCGCGCGCGGGCTCGGCGAAGCGCATCAGCGCGTCGCGCAGGGCCACGCGGTCGTCGTCCAGCAGCTCGACGAAGCCCAGGCGCGCCAGCCGCCGTAGCGTGGCCAGCAGCGCGTGCCGCGCCTCGGCCTCGGCGCGGTGGCGCGCCCGCCGCGCCCGCGTCTTCGGCTTCAGCGCCTGCAGCACGCGGTCGGTGCCCAGCAGATCGCGCAGGCGCTCGAGGATCTGGGTGCGGGTGACGTGCCCGGCCTCCAGGGTCGCGGGCTCGAGCGCGAACAGCGCCAGCGTCTGCCCCACCAGCATCTCGGCCGGCGTCAGGCGGCGCACCGGCAGGCGGTCGCCCACCGGGCGCAGGTAGAAGAAGCCGTCCGGCGCGTGCACCAGGTCGGCGCCGTAGCGCTGGTAGTGCGGCTCGAGCCACTTCTGGGCGTCGACCAGGAAGTGGTAGTCGGCGGGCGCGCGCCGGTCGACGTGCAGCCCGCTGCGCAGGGCCTGATCCAGGCGCGGGAAGAGGCCGTCGGCGATGACCGCCGCCAGATCGGCGAAGCCGCCGCCCAGCTCGTCGAAGTCGCTCACTCGCCCGCCTCCAGCGTCCACTCGGTCACCTCGTAGGGGCCCTCGCCGACCGCCACCCAGGGGCCGGCGCCGCCGTGGCCGTCGCGGGCGCGCCCGGCGAGCGCCGCGGCCACACGCCCGATGAGCCCGTAGCGCGCGTCCTCGGGCACCCTCGCCAGCACCACGGCCGCCACCTCGGACAGCCGCGTCGCGCCCCCCGCCAGCGCCGCCTCGACCAGGGCCGCGACGTCCACCGCGGGGGCCTCGGGCGGCGCCGCGACCGGCGCGCTCCAGTCCTGCGCCGGCCGCACCACCGCCGGCCGCTCCACCGGCCGCGCCGGCGGCCGCAGCACCGTCAGCCGCGGGCTCTGCGCCAGCCGCAGCGTGAAGGGCGACTCGGGCCACGCGCCGATCTGCTCGCGCAGGCGCCCGCTGAGCTGGCGGTCGGGATCCAAGCGCACCACGTCGCGCAGGAAGCGATGCACCGAGCCGTGGTAGGCGCTCCACGCAGCGTGCCGGCTGTGTCCCCACGCCAGCAGCCGGTCGAGCTGGTCGCCGGTGCGCCGCAGCGCCACCAGCACCTCGATGCGCCCCCGCCCCTGCGCTTGGATGCGCACGTCGTCGAGCACCGCGTGGGCCTGGTTGGTGTGCTGCAAGAGCAGGCGCCGCAGCTCGACCAGCGTGTCCGCGGTGGCGTCCAGCAGCGCCTCGATGCCGCCCAGCGCGTCCAGCCAGTCGGCCTCGAGCAGCCGCGTGATCTCGGCGCGCACCTGCCGTTGCTGCTCGTCCAGCCCGAGCTGGCGGCGCTCGACGCCGTTGAGCAGCTCGGCGACGACCACCTCGAGGGGCACCCGCACGCGCCCGTCCCAGTCGTCCTCGCTCGCCGCGGCCTCGGCCGCCACGCGCACCGCCGTCAGCCCCGACACCACCGACGTCATCAGGCCGTCCAGCGAGGCCCGCGTCAGGTGCTCGTCGGCCAGCTGCCGCTCGACGATGTTCACCGCCAGCGGGCTCAGCGCGTACTCGCCGGCCCGCACGATGCCCTCGCCGTCCAGCCGCACGATCAGCCGCTGGGCGCGCAGCCGCTCGATGGCGTGCGTCGCGCGCTTGCGCGGGTTCTCGGCGGCCGGCTCGACCGCCTCGATGGTCGCCTCGAAGAGCGCCGCGAGGCGCTCCTCCTCGAAGAGCGTCGACTCGCCCACCGCCCCCTGGAGGTGCATCGCCGCCAGGCAGCAGAGCTCCGCGGTGTCCACCCGCAGGGCGGCCCCGCGCTGGGCGAGTCGGGCGATGGTGCGGTGGTGGTCGTGGACGCGCATCGGGCCGGTGGGAGTACCCCAACGGCCCGGCCTCCGCAAGCGGCGACGCGCAGGGCGAGGGGGCGGGGGTCCGCGCGGCCCCGTTGCTCGCGCGCCGCGCGCCGTGCGACGTTGACGGAGGCGTAGCTGCGACGGCTACCCCGTGACTGTGAGGTCCCTCCATGCGCCGACTCCTCCTGATCCTCGCCCTCTGCCTCGCCCCTGGGCTCGTTCTGGCCAAGCCGCCCAGCGGCCCCTACACGGTGCTGCCCAGCGGCGATGGAGCCTTCACCGTGTCGAAGGACGGCGGCAAGACCCAGGTGGGTGGCGTGTACGTCACCGAGGGCGCCGCGCAGGCCAAGGCCAACCAGCTGAACCGGGAGGCCAAGAAGGACGCCAAGAAGAACGACGACCCAGTGACGCCGAGCGGCGACAAGTAGGGGCCCGTTGCCGAGGCGGGGGCGTGCCCCGCGAGGCGCCGCCATGCACAGCAGGCGCCGAGCGCAGCCGGGCGCTCGGAGGGTCGGCCGAGAGTGGACGCCGTCGCGAGCCCCGCAACGCCGGCCGGCGAGAGGCTGCGGTTCGCGCAGGCGGCGGCCCGTTTCTGCTGACCCTGTCGGTGACGAGCCCCGGCTCCAGGTCGAGTCCAATCCGCGGAAGCAGGTCGTGAACGCCGCCACCACCGACCCCCTCGCCGTGCTGCTGGCGCTGACACGGCACCTCAACGAAGAGCCCGGCCTCGACGAGGCCGTCGGGGCTGTCGCGCGCGCAGGCCTGCAGCTGCTCGGGGCGACGCGGGCGTCCGTTCGCGTGCTGGACGAGGGCGGCGCGCGTCTGCTGTCGGTGGCCCGCGCCGGCGAGGGCGCCCAGGATCCCGCGCCGCCCTTCGACGCCCGCCGGGGCGTCGTGGGCTGGGTGATCGCGAACATCCAGGCCACCCGGGTGGTGGACTGCGCGGCGGATCCCCGCTTCGAGCACTTCCCGCACCAGCGCTTCACGATGCGCTCGATGGTGCTGGCGCCGCTGCACATGGGGCCACGGGTCGTCGGCGCCTTCGCGGCCTCCCACCCCACCGCCGATCACTTCACCGCGCGGGACGAGGCGCTCGCTGCCCTGCTCGCGAACACCGCCGTCGCCCGCATCGAGCAGGCGCGCCTCGAGCGGCTCGCGCACACGGACGAGCTGACGCGGGCGCTGAACCGACGCTCCCTGCTGCCGCGGCTGACGCAGGAGATCGCGCGGGCGGCCCGCTACGCCAAGCCGCTCAGCCTCGCGTTGATCGACCTCGATCACTTCAAACGGGTGAACGACACCCACGGCCACCTCTTGGGTGACCGGGTGTTGGCCGAGTTCGCCGAGCGCGTGCGCGAGACGGTGCGCACCGCCGACATCCTGGTGCGATGGGGGGGCGAGGAGTTCGTGCTGGTGCTGCCCGAGACGGACGCGGCGGCCGCCCGCGTGGTGGCCGAGCGGGTCCGCGCGGCGGTGGCGACGCGGACCTTCGCGGGGCCCGTTGCCGTCGCGCAGACCGCCTCGATCGGGCTGGGCACCTGGCGCGCCGGCGAGACACCGAAGGCGCTGTTGGCGCGGGTGGACGCGGCCGCCTACGACGCGAAGGCGGCCGGCCGGGATCGGGTCGTCATCGCCTGACGCCCCGCGCCCCCGGCCTCGCGCTCACTTGCCCAGCATGCCCTTCTTCAGGCCCTCGTTCGGCGGGCTCGAGCCGATCCAGATCCCCAGCAGCGCCTTCGCGAAGTCGGGCCCCTCGACCGTGCCCTTGTTCGCCCCCTTGACCTCGATGGTGGTGCCCGCGCCGGGCACGTAGGTGAAGACCATCGTGTCCTTCTCCTTCATGTCGGTCATGGCCTTGTTCAGCGTCGCCAGGCCAGCGCCGTGGCTGCCCTTCTGGTGGCCGAAACCCTCCTTCCAAGCATCGACCATCTTCTCGCGTTCCACGTCGCGCACGAAGGACAGCACGATGCGCCAGGGCTGGTCGGTGGCCAGCAACACCATGGCGCTGGTGGTCTTCTGGGGGACGTACAGGCCGGCGACGTAGACGTTGACGTTGAAGACGGTGGCCTCGCGGACGCCGAGGCCGTTGAGCACCAGCTTCTGGCCCGCCACCTCGACGGTGTCGGGCATCGTGACGCCTTCCTTCTTGGCGGCGAAGGCCGGGGGCGCCAGCAGCAGGGCGAGGCAGGCGACGGCGGGGGTGAGGATGCGCATGGCAGACTCCTTGGACGGTCCGCCGCTACGCTACTCCTTCGCGAAGGTCGGGGCGAGCCGCAGGCACGCGGGCCCCGGCGTCAGGGCCGCAGGTGCGCCATCACCCAAGCCACGGACTCCTCGGTGCGGGCCTGGGCGTCCGCCACGAAGCCGAAGGCCAGGTCGATGTGGCCCGCGCCGGGGACCACCTCGTACTCGACCTCGACGCCGCCCGCGCGCAGCGCGTCGACCAAGGCGCGGGTGTGGGCCTCGAGCACGACCGTGTCGGCGTCGCCCTGGTAGATCCGCAGGGGCGCGGTCTGGTCGTAGGGCCCCAGCCGATTGGCGCCGAACCCTTCGGCCAGGAACGGATAGTCCGCGAAGTCGGCGTCGCGGAGGGCGCCGATGTAGGCCGGATCGAAGATCGCCACCGGATCGTCGCCGAGCACGTCCCACAACGTCGGCGCGGGGATGAGGGTCAGCAGGCAGCGCTCGGCCATGAGGGCGTCGATGTCGTCGCGGCGGCCGGCGGCCCAGATGGGTGCGCCGTCGTGGCCGTAGTGCTGCGACCAGGCGTACGCGACGAGGGCGTTGAACACCTGATGCGGGCCGGCGAGGTCGACGTACGGGCGCCACTGCTCGAGGAAGACGCTCGACGGGGCCACCGCGGCGAAGGCGCGGACGTCCAGCTCGGGCGCGTAGGCGGCGTGCTGGGCGGCCGCCGCGAGCGTGGCGTGTCC
>JAUHXL010000296.1 GCA_030426945.1 bacterium | reverse complement strand
CGACGCCCCCCTGGCGCTCGAGCGGTTCCTGTGCGCGCAGGCGAAGAAGGTCTTCATCTTCACCGCCGGCGCCGCGGTGCAGCGGCACATGGCCGACCTCGACCGTCAGCAGGAGCTGCTCATCGCGTTGGCCGACATGGTGATCGCCGTGTGGGCGGCCGACTCGACGCTCGGCCGGGTGGCGCAGGAGCTCGCCGAGGATGGGCCCGACAAGGCCGCCGCCCGGCTGGCGGTGGCTCGCGTCGTGGTGACCGAGAGCTACCGCGTGGTCGCCGAGCAGGCCCGCGATCTGGCGGGCTACCTCGCGAAGAACCCCCAAGGCATGCTGCGCGGCATCGACAAGCTGGCGCCCTACGTCCCCGTCGACCTCGTCAGCGCCCGCCGCACCGTGTCGGCGCGCCTGGTCGACGCCGGGCGCTATCCTTTCTGAGGTCGGCCCTCGGCTTCCCCGCCGCGCGCGACGCTGTTAGTCTCGCCTCCGGATGAGCGCCACCTCCATCGGATGCTGTTATCGCGGCTGCGGATCGACCGCCTGGGCGCCCGTCGAGGGCCGCCTGGACGTGGTCACCAGCAGCGCCACCTGCATGACCTGCCGTCGCGTCGCGCTGTGCCTCGATCACTTCCGCCAGGTGCACGCGGCGCAGGGTGATCTGGGCTGCCCCAACTGCGCGGGGCGGCGGTGGTACGTCTGTCTGTTCGAGCCCGCGCGGCTGCCGCCGGAGCTGCAAGCCACCGTCGAGGCCGCGGATGGGCAGGTGCAGGTGCGGATCGCGCCGTCGGGCGGGCCGCGCCTGGTGGCTGCGCCGACGTCGCCTCCGCCGCCTCCCCTGCCCGTCGAGCACGCGGTGACCGAGCCGCCGCCTCCGGTCGCCCCGCCCTCGCGCCCGTTGGCGCGGCCGGTGGGCCCGCCTGCGCCCGCGCCGGCGCGACCGGCCGATTGGAGCGAGGACGCCCCGACGCGCCCCCGCCTGCGGGTCGTGCCGCCCCTGCCCCCGGACGCCGCCGAGCCCACCGAGCCCGCGCCGCCCGCCGAGCCCGCGCCGCCCGCCGAGCCCGCGCCGCCCGCCGAGCCCATGCCGGCCGCTCCGGCGGCGCCCCAGGTGATCGCGGAGCCGCCCTCGGCGCCCGACCCCCTCGTCCCGCCGGCCCCGCCGCCCGACGGCTGGTCGGTCTGGCGCGCGGGCCCGCTGGCCGAGCGGACCGTGGCGCCGGGCGTCGTCGCGCGCCGGGGCGGCGGCGGCACGCACCTCGAGATCGACGGCGCCAGCGCGCCGACTCCCCTGGCCGGCGCGGTGCGCCACGGGGCGCGCGGCCCGGCGCGCGATCTGGTGGTCGTCGAGCACGCCACCGAGGCGTCGAGCCCCGCCGCGCTGGCCTGGTTCGGCGCCGAGGGCGCGTCGGGGCGCCTGGTCAGCCCCCACGGCGCCGCGCTGCGCTGGCCGGTGGTGCTGCGCGAGGGGCGCTTCCTCTACCTGAGCGAGCTGCCCGAGGCCACCGCCGAGCTCCGGCTGGGTGTCGTGGAGCCGCCCGCGCGGGTGCGCTCGCGCCGCGTGGGCGTCGCCGGTCGCTACGGTCAGGCCGGCGTCCCTCTGGTGGTGGCCGACGGCGGACGCGCCGTCTTGGTCTTCGACGCCCGCGACGACGGCTGGGTGCCGCTGTGGCTGGACGTGACGACCGGCAAGTCGCTCCCGCTGGCGCCGCCGGGCGCGCGGCCCCAGGCCTGCGCCGGCGCGCTCGAGGCGTCGCTGGTGGCGTGGATCGACGAGCAGGAGACGCTGAACGTGGCGGGCCCGGAGGTGGGCGCCCGCCGCCTGGGGCGCGCGGCGTCGGATGTGCTGGCCCTGTCCGACGACGGGGCGAGCGCGGCCTGGCTCGAGGGGGAGATCCTCTGCACGCGCTCGGTGGAGGGCGACGCCGAGGTGCAGCGCCACCCGGTCGGGCCGGGCGCGGTGGGGCTCTCGTGGTCCGGCGACGCCGCTAGCTGAGCGGCGCGACGCCTTCGAGCACGGAGCGCGCCGTCGGGAAGTGATCCGGCCGACAGTAGACGCGCACCAGCTTCGTCGGCTGCGCGTAGCGCTCGTAGATGCGCGAGTACTCGTCGATCGGCTGCACCTGCTTCAGCGCGCGGTTGTGCACGTAGATCGGCCGATCGGCGGGGCCGCCGCCGTAGTACTTGCTCAACACCCCGCGATCCGTGCTGACGAAGTGGTCGACGCCCGCGTCGTCGAGGCGCCGCCCGATGTCCTCGAGATCCGGGGCGCCCGCGTCGGCGTTGGTCTCGAGCAGCCGGCGGAAAGCCTGGCGCTGCGCGATGCGCTGCGCCCAGCGGTTCGACGAGCTGCGCAGGGCCGACCACAGGGCGACGTCGTCGGTGGCCGCGTAGCCTTCGGGATCGCCGGGCAGCGAGAAGTCCTCCGGCGCCTCGTTGTAGAACTTCACCAGCATCGTGTCGAAGCCCACCGGGATGTAGTGGTAATAGACGCTGACGAACATGTGATAGCGGCTGAGCAGGAAGTCTTCGAAGGCGAACACCGCGCGGTGGCTGAGGGCCATCAGCGCTCGGTCGCCCACGACGTGGTGGCCCAGGTTCTCGAGCAGCCACGACATGTCGAACTTGCCGTAGCTGACGCCGGCGAAGAACGAGTCCCGCTGGAGGTAGTCCATGCGGTCGGCGTCCATCTCACCGCTGACGATCTGCGACAGGACCGGGTAGTAATCGACGCCGGCCTCGACGAAGGCCCCGGCCCGCGCCGGGAAGCGCCCGGACACGAGGTGCGCGACGTCCTCCGGCTGCACGCCGTCGTCACCGAAGCGCGCGCGCAGCAGGTCGCCGAGCGCCGACCTCAGCAGCAGCAGGATCGTGTAGTCCTCGTGGCTGGCGCGGCGATCCTGCTCGGCCTCGCTGAAGCAGTCGAGCCCCAGCGCCCGGCGGTTGGGCATCGCGGCCTCGCTGGCGTGCGAGGCGGGCG
Organism: bacterium; assembly: GCA_030426945.1. Lineage (GTDB taxonomy): Bacteria > Myxococcota_A > Bradymonadia > UBA7976 > UBA1532 > JACKDN01. The sequence goes on along the minus strand of JAUHXL010000296.1, from coordinate 6,014 downwards.
GATGACCGACGTCGTGCAGCAGCAGCGCCAGCCGCACCATCTGCCGGAAGCGCGCCCGGGTGGGCGGGGGCAGGTGCGCCCGCTCGAGCGGGAAGAGCGCGTCGAACATGCGCGTGGCCACCTCCATGGCGCCCAGCCCGTGCGCGTAGCGCGTGTGCGTCGCGCCCGGGAAGGCCATGTCGGTGAAGCCCAGCTGTTTGACGCCGCGCAGCCGCTGGTAGACGCGGTGGTCGACGACGGCCAGCTCCGCGGGGCTGATGACGATGCTGCCGTGGATGGGATCGCGAATGCGGATCACGCCGTCACCTCGCCGAACAGGGTGTGGCTGGTGGCGGCGACCACCCGGGCCCGCACCAGATCGCCGGGGGCGAAGTCGCCCTCGGGCAGGATGGTGGTGCGGAAGCAGCTGGTGCGCCCGATGAAGCGGCTGGGATCGCGGCGGCTCGGGCCCTGCACCAGCACCTCGACGGTGCGCCCGACCATCTCGCCGTAGCGCACCTTGCTGATGCCCTCCTGCAGGGCGATCAGGCGCTGCAGGCGCTCGCGCTTGACCTCGTCGGGCACGTCGTCCGGCTTGTTGCGCGCGGCGTGGGTGCCGTCGCGCTCGCTGTAGCGGAACATGAACGCCGAGTCGAAGCGCACGTCGCGCATCAGCTGCAGCGTCGCCTCGAAGTCGTCCTCGGTCTCGCCGGGGTAGCCGACGATGATGTCCGTCGACAGCGCGAACGCCGGCAGGATGCGGCGCACCCGGTCGATCAGTCCGCGGTAGGCCTCGGCGGTGTAGCCGCGCTTCATGTCGCGCAGCAGGCGGGTGCTGCCGCTCTGCACCGGCAGGTGGATGTGCCGCCCCACGCGGGGCAGCGACCCCAGCCGCTCGAGCAGCCGATCCGAGAAGTCGTTGGGGTACGGCGAGGTATAGCGGATGCGATGCAGTCCCTCGACCGCGTGCACGGCGCTCAGCAGATCGGCGAAGTCGTGGCCCCGCTCGTAGTAGCTCGACACCGTCTGGCCCAGCAGGGTGACCTCGCGGAAGCCCTCGCTCGCCATCGCCTGGGCCTGCGCGACGACCTCCTCGGGCGGCAGGCTGCGCTCGCGCCCGCGCACGAAGGGCACGATGCAGAAGGTGCAGAACTTGTCGCAGCCCCGCTGCACGGTGATCCAACCCGAGATGCCCGGCACGCGATCGATCTCGGCGTCGGCATAGGTCTCGCGCTTGTCGAGGCGGACGTCGATGAGCGCGTCCGTGCGGTCGGTGTCCTGGGCGGCGTCGACCAGGTCCGGCAGGCGGCGGTAGGCGTCGGGCCCGATGACGAGATCGACGTAGGGCGCGCGCTCGACGATCTGTCCGCGCATGCGCTCGGCCATGCAGCCCGCGACGCCCAGCACGACCTCCGGGCGGCGATCCTTCAGCGACTTCAGCCAGCCCAGCCGTCCGAACACGCGCTCCTCGGCGCGCTCGCGCACGGCGCAGGTGTTCAGCAGCACGACGTCGGCCTCGTCGGCGCTGCCCGCGACGGTCCAGCCGCGGTGCCGCAGGAGCCCGAACATGAGCTCCGAGTCGGCCTCGTTCATCTGGCAACCGTAGGTCTCGATGAAGACGCTTCGATCCATCGGGGGCTCCCGCCGGGGGGCAAAAGGCTGCAAACGCTAGCGACCACGCGGAAGATCGTCAAGCGCACCACGCCCCTGGTATGGTGTGCCAGAACGTGACGCGATGGACCCCCGACGAGGCTGCATGACGCCGACCGATCACCGCGATCCGCCCATCGAGCTGCTCGATCATCTGAGCGCTTGCGTCGACGCCGAGGATCCCAACGCCCTGCTCGAGGAGGCGCTCGGCGCCTTGATGGCCTTCGTCGGCGCCGCGCGGGGCTTCGTGTTGATGCAGGAGCCCACCGGTCGGCCGCGCGTGCGCGCCGCCCGCGCCCTCGATCGCGACACGGTGCGCGGCGACGCCTTCCGCCGCGTCCGCCGCATCGCCGAGTACGTGCTCGGCGAGGGCGAGCCCTTCGTCAGCGCCTCCCTGCTGGCGGACTCGCGCTTCGTCGGGGACGAGGCCCCCGCCGCCGTCGACACGTCGGTCCTGGTGCTGCCCCTGCGCCGGGGCGAGCGCGTCGTGGGCGCCCTGTACGTGGATCGCCCGGCCGCCCCCGGCGTCGCCCCGCTGGCCACCACCGAGATGCCCCTCGTCCAGCGCTTCGTCGGCCTCGTCGGCGGCCTGTTGAGCCTGCACGCCCGCATGCGCCAGCTCCGCGTCACCGGCGACGAGCTGCGCCTGGCCAACATGACCCTCGAGCGCACGATGAACTCGCTGCAGGAGGACGTCGCGGTGAAGTCCGTCGAGCTGGCGCAGGCCGAGCGCGACCTCGACAACACCCAACGTGCCCTGGGCCTGAAGTACACCTTCAACAACATCGTCGGCCGCAGCCCGGAGATGCAGCGCATCTTCGACGTGCTCAACCAGGTGATGGACTATCCGGTGCCGGTGCTCATCACGGGCGAGAGCGGCACCGGCAAGGAGCTCATCGCGCGCGCGCTGCACCACGGCGGACCGCGCAGCAAAGAGCCCTTCATGGCCATCAACTGCGCCGCCATCCCCGAGAACCTCCTCGAGAGCGAGCTGTTCGGCTTCAAGCGCGGCGCCTTCACGGGCGCCACCGCGGCGAAGGAGGGCCTCTTCCGCGCGGCGCGCAAGGGCACGGTGTTCCTCGACGAGATCGGCGAGATGCCGTTGTCGGTGCAGGCCAAGCTGCTGCGCGTCCTGCAGGAGAAGGAGGTCCGCCCGATCGGCGGGCGCGAGTCCGAGCCCGTCGAGGCCCGCATCGTCGCCGCCACCAACCGGAACCTGCGTGAAGAGGTCCACCACAACCGCTTCCGCGAGGATCTGTACTACCGCCTCAACGTCGTCGAGGTGGGCGTCCCGCCCCTGCGCAACCGCGTCGAGGACATCCCCACCCTGGCCGACCACTTCCTCGACCGCCTCTCGGCCGACGTCGGGCTGCCCCGCAAGCGCCTCAGCCCGGCCGCCGTACGGAGCCTGATGCAGGCGCCCTGGCCCGGCAACGTCCGGCAGCTGGAGAACGCCATCAAGTCGTCGGCCATCCTGTCGCGCGGCGAGGTCATCTCGGCCGACGAGCTGCGCCTGCCGGATCCCAACGGCTTCCGCCCGAGCGCAGCGCCCGCGCCGGTGCCGCCGCCTCCCCTGCAGTCGGAGGAGCGCAGCGGCGAGGCCGCGAGCGACGCGGATGATCCCGCGACGTCGTCTCCGGCGGGCTGGACGCTGGGGGGCAGCTCGCCGGCCTCGGGCGCCCCCCCTGCGTCCATCCGGAACCGCGCCGACTGGGAGGCGCACGAGAAGCAGCGCATCCTCGACGCCCTCGTCACCTGCGGGTGGAACAAGACCCGCGCCGCCGATCAGCTGGGCGTTTCGCGCCGAAACCTCTATCGCAAGTTGGCCCGGTATGGCATCGAGGGGGCCGACTGAGCGCGGGGAGCGGGCGGATGCGGGTGTTGGTGACCGGTGCGAACGGGTTCGTGGGGCGGCACGTCGTGCCGGCGCTCACCGCCCGCGGCCACGCGGTGCGGGCGTTGGTCCGCCCCGGGGCGCGTCTCGACGGCGCGCTGCCCGCCGAGGCAGAGCGGGTGTTCGGCGACGTGACCGTGCCGGAGTCCCTGCCCGCCGCCCTGCGGGACATCGACGCGGTGGTCCACCTCGCCGGGGTGACGCGCGCCAGCCGCGCGAGCCGCTACCGACAGGTCAACGTCGAGGGCACGCGCGCGCTGGTCGACGCCTGCGCCGGGCGCGGCTTGCGGCGCCTGGTGTACCTGAGCTCCCTGTCGGCTCAGGGGCCCTCGCGCCCGGGCGCGCCGCACCGGGAGCCGGGCTGTGAGGCGCCGGTGGACGCGTACGGCGAGAGCAAGCTGGCCGCGGAGCGACTGCTCGCCGAGCGGCGCGGCGACGTGCCGATCACCGTGCTGCGCCCCGCCCTGCTGTACGGCCCCGGCGCGCGCGCCATCCTGGAGTTGGCCCGCCTGGTCCAGCGGCGGGTCGCGCCGGTCGTGCCCCAGATGGAGCTGTCCCTGCTGCACGTCGACGACCTCGCCGCGCTCGTGGCGTCGATCCTCGAGCGCGACGACGCCCCCTTCGGCCCGTACTTCCTGAGCGACGGCCCGCCCTACGCCGTCGAGCAGGTGGTCGCGATCCTCGAGCGGCTCGTCGCGACGGCCCCGGCCCTGCGCGTCCCGCTCGCCCGCGGCCTGCTCGGCACGCTCGCGCCCGCCGCCGAGCGCCTGGCCGCCGCCAGCGGGCTCGGCCTGGGCATCGCGCGGGCGCTGCGCGAGATGAGCGGCGACGGCTGGGGCTGCCTGCCCGAGCTGGCGGCGCGCGATCTGGGCTTCACCGCCCAGATCGACCTCGAGGCGGGGCTCGCGGCCACCGTCGACTGGTTCCGCGCCGAAGGCCTGCTCGCGGCGTGAGCTCCCTGCACGACCTGCGGCGCGCCCTCGAGCTGGCGCACTACGCACATCTGCACCGCGGATCGTTGCTGGTCGCTGCGCTCGGCGGTCGCCTGCACGTCGCCGACTTCCTGCTCGATCTCCGCCTGCTGGGCGCCTACGGTCTGCGCGCGGTGATGGTGGTGCGCGCGGCGGACGGGGCGGCGGGGCCCCTGGTCGCCGGGGCCCACGGGCCGGGCGCCGAGTTCGCGGCGCTGGACGGCGCGGCGCCCCTCGACGCGCTGGTCGGCCAGGTGCGCGCCGCGTTGGCGGCGGGGACGGTGCCGGTGGTCGTCGCCCCCGATCCCGTGGGCGACGACGTGCCCGGCCCGGCCAAGCGCCTCGCCGCGCGGCTGGCCCACGCGCTCGCCGCGCGCCGCCTGTTGCTGGTGCAGTCCGAGGAGGGCCACCTCGAGCTGGGGCCGCACCCGATCCACCTCACCGTCGCCGAGGCGCGCCGCCGGGCCGCCGCCGCCGAGGGCAGCGCGCGGCTGCTGTGGGACTTCCTGGTGCAGCAGGCGGACGGCGGCCTGCCCGGCGTGGTCGTCCTGCCCCCGCGCCCCGGCTGCATCTTCGACGAGCTGTTCACCCACGCGGGCGGCGGCCTGCTGGTGGCCGACTCCCTGGTCGAGCAGGTGCGCCCGGCGACGCTGGCCGACTCGGCGCACCTGCACCTGCTGCTGAAGTCCGACATCGCGCGCGGCACCATCCGGCCGGTCACCGAGGTCGAGATGGTGCGCACGGCGCCCGACCACCTCGTCTACACCATCGACGGCCTGGTGGTGGGCACCGCGCGCCTGGCGCCCTACGGCGACTGGGCGGAGCTGTCGCGCTTCGCCACCCTGCCCCGCTACCGCGGCCGGGGCCGCGCCCGCGCGCTGGGCCTGGCGCTGATCGATCTCGCGCGCACCCGCGGCTTCTCGGACCTCTTCGCGCTCTCGGTCGACAGCCGGATGTGGCGGTTCTTCGAGTCGCTGGGCTTCGCGGCCATCGAGCGCGAGCGCCTGCCCGCCGCCTGGCGCGCCGGCTACGACCTCTCGCGCCCCAGCCGGGCCTTCCACCGCGCGGTGTGATGCGAGCGCCTCAGCGCGCGGCGGGCTCGGCGGCCTCGTGCGGCGGCGGGGGCGGCGTCTTCTCGCCCTTCTTCAGCGAGTAATACAGCCCCACCGCGCCGACCACCATGAAGGGCAGCGACAGGATCTGCCCCATCGTCAGGCCCGTCTGCCGCGTCTGGAACTCCTTGACGTACTCCACGCTGAAGCGGCCGGTGAAGTACAGCAGCAGGAAGGCGAAGCCCAGGATGCCCATCGGGCGATCCTCGCCGTACTTGCGGTCGAGCACCCAGAGCACCGCGAAGATGACGACCCCCAGCGCCGCCTCGTAGAGCTGGCTGGGGTGGCGCCAGGGCACGTGGGCGAAGCTGTAGCAGACGTCACCGGCCTGCGTGGTCACGTAGTCGCAGACGTCCTTCGCCACCGTCCCGCAGGTGTCGCAGGGCACGAGCTCGCCGCGGTCGTGGC
>JAUHXL010000295.1 GCA_030426945.1 bacterium | reverse complement strand
CAGCACGGCCAGGGCGGTCGCGATCACGATGCGCATGGGGCTCCTCGTCGTCGGTGGGACCTGGAAACGGCGGCGCCGCTCAGTCTTCTTCCCGGGCGACCCGCGCGCGCAGCCGGGCGAGGCGCTCCGCGTCCTCGCCCGCGATGGCCGGCGTGGGCGCCGGGGCCGGCCCGTCCTCGCCCCGACGGCGGAGCGTCCAGCGGCGGAAGACCCAGATGACCAGCAGGCCGCCGACGAGGAAGGGCAGGAAGGGGACGAGCGCCGTGTACCAAGGCTGGACCGGGTTCGCGATGGTGAAGTCGTCGTGGTCGAAGCGCGCCTGCAGCGTGGAGAGGATCTCGTCGTCGCTCTGGCCGGCCTCGACCATCTGCTTGATCTCGCGGCGCAGCTCGAAGGCCTGGTAGCTGGTGCAGGTCTGCAGGGTCTTGCCCGGGCAGTAGGGGCTCTTGAGCTCGTCGGTCAGCTTCGCGACGCGGTGAGCGACGTCGTCGAGCGACGCGGAGGGCGCGCTGGGAGCCGGATCGGCCGCGGGCGCCTGGGCCCAGATGACGGTCGGGCTGCCCAGCAGGACACCCCAGAGCAGCGCGGCGGCGATGTGGCGCACGTCGGTCCTCCCCAGTTGCGGCGACAACCTAGCCCACCCGACCCGCGGCGGCAACGCCGGGCGCACGCCGCCGTCGCCCGGTGGGCGGGGCCCGTGTAGGATGGCCCGCGACGAAGGGAGGATGCGATGGATCGCCTGGACGGCAAGGTGGTGTGGGTCACCGGCGGCAGCGCGGGCATCGGGCTGGCCATCGCGGCCCGTTGCGTGGCCGAGGGGGCGCGGGTCGTGCTCTCGTCGCGGCGGGAAGAGAAGCTGGCCGCGGCGCGCGAGGCGGTGGCCGGCGAGCGCCCGGATCGCGTCTTCACGCGCGCCTGCCATTGTGGCGAGCCCGAGCAGGTCGCCGCCGCCGTCGAGTGGATCGCCGATCACGTCGGCGCGCCCGACGTCCTCGTGAACAACGCGGCGACGAACCCCTACTTCGGCCCGCTGCTGAACACGCCGCCCTCGATGTGGGACAAGACCTTCGAGGTGAACGTGCGCGGCTACTTCGAGACGACCCGGCGGGTGGTCGAGCGGCTGCTGGCGGCCGGGCGCGCCGGCTCGATCGTCAACGTCGCCAGCATCCAGGGCCGCCGCGCCGCCCCGCTGCAGGGCGTCTACGGCATGACCAAGGCGGCGGTCATCTCGATGACCCAGACGCTGGCCGTCGAGCTCGGGCGCGCGGGCATCCGCGTCAACGCCATCGCCCCGGGCCTCGTGGACACGCGCTTCGCGTCGGTGCTGGTGGGCAGCGACGAGCTGGTCAAGGGCTACACGGATCGCGCGGCCCTCGGCCGGTACGCGACCCCGGACGAGATCAGCGGCCTCGCGGTGTACCTGGCCTCGGACGAGTCCACCTACGTCACCGGCCAGGTCTTCACCATCGACGGCGGCTATACGGCGACGTGACGCCCGCGCGCGGCCTCGCCCACCTGCTGTGGCCGCGCTGGCGGGCGGGCCTCAACGCGTCGCGCGCGCGCGACGGTCGCTCGCTGCTGCGCCTCGTCTTCTTCGGGGCGCTGGGCCTGGGCTTCATGGTCGGCGGCTTCGTCGGCGCGCGCTGGCTGTTCGCGCTGTTCCTCGAGGTCGAGTTCCTCACCGAGCTGCTCATCCGCCGCGTGCTGGGCATCGTGCTGCTGTTCTTCACCGGGCTGCTCGTCTTCTCGAGCGTCATCACCGCCTTCACGACCTACTACCTCGCGACGGATCTGCCGACGTTGGTCAGCGCGCCGGTGTCGCCCGCGCAGCTGTACCTGGCGCGCTTCGTCGACACCTGGGTGCAGTCGTCGTGGATGATGCTGGTGTTCGCCCTGCCCATCGTGGCGGGCTGTGGGCCGGTGCTGGGCGCGCCGTGGTTCTTCTACGCGGCGCTGCCCCTGCTGCTGCTGCCGCTGACCGTGCTGTGCGCGGCGGCGGGCACCTGGATCACCCTGGCCCTCGCCCGCTGGCTGCCGGCGCGGCGCACCCACGACGTGCTGCTGGTGCTGGCGATGCTGGGCTTCCTGGTGGTGTACGTCGCCTTCCGCCTGGCCGAGCCCGAGCGCTTCCTGCAGCCCGACGGCTTCGGCGATCTCGTGGCGCTGATCGGCAGCCTGCGCGAGGCCGGCGCCCCGACGACGCCCTCGGCCTGGACCCTCGAGGCGCTGTTCGCGGTGCTGCGCGGTGACTGGGGCGCCGCGGCGCTGCCCGCCGCGGTGCTGGTGAGCGCGGCGGGGGGGGCCGTCGCGCTGGGCGCCTGGCTGGCGCGCGCCGTGTACCTGCCCAGCTATTGGCTGGCGCAGGAGGGCCGCGCCGACGCCGCGCCCCTGGTGCAGCGGCTGCTGGGCCGCTTCGCGCATCGGCGCCCGCCGCGCGTGCCGGCCACGCCCATCGCCGCCTTCGTCGTCCGCGACACGCGCACCTTCTTCCGGACGACGGGCCAGTGGACCCAGCTGCTGCTGGTGGCGGCCCTGGTGGTGGTCTACGTCTTCAACTTCCGCCACTTCCGCACCCTGGCCGACACCGGCGTCGTCAGCGTGACGGTGCTGTTCTTCGTCAACGCGGCGCTGGGCGGCCTGGTGGTGACGACGGTGGCGGTGCGCTTCCTGTACCCGGCGGTCAGCCTCGAGGGGCGCGCGTTCTGGGCGGTGCGCGTGGCGCCGGTCGATCCACGCACGCTGCTGCGGGCGAAGGTGCGCTGGGGCCTGTGGCCGCTGCTGGCGCTGAGCCTGCTGATCACCGTCTCGAGCAACCTGATCGTCGCGGTGCCTGCGCCCCTCGTCGCGGCCTCGGCGGTGCTGGCGGTGCTGACGACGTATGGCCTCACCGGGCTCGGCGTCGGCATGGGCGCCTCGGATCCCCGGTTCCACGAGGACAACCCGGCGAAGATCGCCAGCGGCGCCGGCGGCGTGTCCTTCATGCTGGCCGGGCTGGCCTATCTGACGACGATCATGGTGCTGTGCGGGTGGCCGCTGTTCGTCCTGCGCGCCTGGGCGGTGGGTGGCCGCGCGCCGCCCGCCGGGCGACAGGTGACCGCGGCGTTGTTGATCGGCGCGGCGGTGTTGGTCACCGTGCTGATCCACCACCTGCCCCTCTGGTGGGGGGCGCGCTCGCTGCGGCGGCGGGAGGACTGAATGAGCGAAGCCCTGCGCGACCTGATCGCCGCGCACGACCGAATCCTGGTCTTCACCGGGGCGGGCATCAGCGTCGACAGCGGCATCCCCGACTTTCGCAGCCCGGGGGGGGTGTGGACGCGCATCGACCCGCTGACCCTGAGCGCGGATCGCATCCACGGGGATCGGCGCGACCGGGCGACCTTCTGGCGCGCCCTGCTCGAGGTGGCCGACGCCGTCGGCGCGCCGGTGCCGAACGCGGCGCACCACGCCGTGACCGCGCTGCAGCGCCGGGGCAAGGTGCGCGCGATCATCACCCAGAACGTCGACGGCCTGCACCAGGCGGCGGGCAGCCCGGCGGACAGCGTCGTCGAGCTGCACGGCAACCTCGAAGCCAGCAGATGCCTGGGCTGCGGCTCGCGCACCCCCCTGGCCGAGGTGCTCGAGCGGGTGCGCGCCGGCGACGCGCTGCCCAGCTGCGACCACTGCGGGGGTTTCCTGCGGCCGGATCTGATCGTCTTCGGCGATCCGCTGCCGCGGCGCGCGCTGGAGAAGGCCCACGCCGCGGCGCGTACGTGCGACCTGTGCCTGGTGCTGGGCAGCAGCCTGACCGTCTACCCCGCCGCCGACATCCCGGCCGACGCGCACCGCGCGGGGGCGACGCTGGGCATCGTCACGCTCAGCCCGACCGTGCTCGACGCGCAGGCCGATTTCCGCCTGCGCGCGCCCCTGGGCGAGGCCTTCGTGCGGGCCGTCGAGGCGCTCGGCTGAGGCCACGGCGCTCGCCCCCGCCGGCGCGCCCTCGGTTTGACCCGCACCCGCACCTTCGCTAGCTTTCGGTGCTTTTCTCCGCGCTACGCTGCGCTCGAACCGGAGGCCGTGCATGCTGCGTCGACTCCTTCTGCCGCTGGCCGCGCTGGCCCTGCCCCTCGTCGGCTGCGACGACGAGGAGGATCCGGGCGCCGTGGCCCCGACCATGCTGCCCGGCGACACCACCCGCGACATGGGCGCCTTCTCGCTCGATCCGCCGGGCGCCGGGGGCAGCGGGGGCGTGCCCGATGTGCCCGACGTGGCGCCGCCGCCCGCCGCCGACGCGGGCTTCATGAACCCGCTGCCGCCCGTGGGTGGCTGTGACGACGGCGAGACGCGCCCCTGCCCGGACGGCTGCGGCATGCAGGCCTGCGCCGAGGGCGCCTGGGGCGCGTGTGAGCCGAGCGTCGAGACCTGCAACGACGCGGACGACGACTGCGACGACGCGGTCGACGAGGCCTTCGTGGGCAAGGGCAACGGCTGCACGGCGCAGCAGAACGGCTGTCAGGTGCAGGGCACCCGCGTGTGCAGCGCCGATGGCACCGAGCTGGTGTGTGACGCCCCGCCGGCGGAGCCGCAGCCCGAGACCTGTGACGGCACCGACGAGGACTGCGACGGCGAGGTCGACGAGGACTTCCCCGGCCAGCTGTGCTGCACCGAGGACTACCACTGCCCGCCCGCCGACATGTGTGACGCGGGCACCTGCGTGGCGCGCGATGGCAGCGGGCCGACCCAGCCCGGGCAGCCCGGCTTCCCCCAGCCGGGCGCCGTCTGCGCCGCCGCGCGCGAGATGCCCGACTTCGGCGCCTTCCAGGGCGACAACGGCTTCGCCGCCGCCGAGGTGGCGGGCAGCTGCGGCGGCTTCCTGGGCGGCGAGCAGGTGTTCTGGTTCGAGCTCGAGGAGGCCACGCGGGTGCGCCTGGACACCGAGGGGTCGGACGCCGACACGGTGCTCTACGTCCAGCAGGCCTGCGGTGACGGGTTCAGCGAGCTGGCCTGCGACGACGACGGCGGCTCGGGGCTGGCCTCGGTCGTCGACTTCAACGCGCGGGCCGGGCTGCGCTACTACGTGGTGGTCGACTCGGCCTTCCTCGGCGGGGGCGGCTTCGTGCTGAACTTCCGGTCGGCCGACGATCTGCCGCCGCCGCCCGAGTGCGAGCGCGACTTCGAGTGCGACTTCGACGAGATCTGCCAGGCGGGCGCGTGCGTGCCGGAGCCCGTCGGGGGCTGCGTCGACGATCTGGACTGCCGCATCGGTGAGATCTGCCAGGCGGGGGCCTGCGTGGAGGAGGCCGGGCCCGCGCCGGGCGGGCAGCTGGCCTGTGATCGGGCGACGGAGCTCGCGGCCTTCGGGGTGATCGACGGCGACAGCAGCGCCTTCGGCAACAGCGGGGCGCCGTCGTGCCAGGCCAACGCCAGCGGGCCGGAGCAGGTGTTCACCTTCCAGCTCGACGCCGACACCGAGATCGAGATCGAGACGCTGAACAACGACTTCGACCCGATCCTCAGCGTGCGCACCGCCTGCGCGGAGGCGGCCAGTGAGATCGCCTGCGACGACGACGGGGCGGCGCCCGAGTTCCAGAGCCTGGTGCGCTTCCAGGCGCGGGCGGGGCAGCGGTACTTCGTCGTGGTGGACGGCTACCGGGGCGACGAGGGCGAGTTCCAGCTGCGCTTCGAGCCGGTGGGCGGCGCGCCGAACCCGCCGGTGGATCCGCCGGTCGAGCCAGGTGATCCGTGCATGGGGCTGTGCGATGTGGGCGACACCTGCGTGCGCGGCTACTGCGTGCCTCCGCCGCCGCGGGTGTGCGCGGGGGCGCAGCCGATCGAGATGCTGGGGCGTATCGAGGGGCGCACGGGCGGCGGCCCGAACCAGATCAACCCGAGCACGGCGGGCTGCACGACGCGCAGCACCGCCCACGAGGCCATCTACATCCTGGTGCTGGACGAGGACATGGACGTCACCGTCGACACCGAGGGCTCGGCCTTCGACACGGTGCTGTACATGGGCGCCTGGTGCGAGAGCGAGACGCACTGCAACGACGACGGCGTGGGCATCGGTCGGGCGTCGCGGATCGCCTGGCGAGCGCGGGCGCGCGTGCCCTACTACATCGTGGTGGATGGCTTCGGCGATCAGACCGGCGATTACGTGCTGAACGTCCAGGCGCAGTGAGATCGGCCTGCGCGGTGGGGGTGCTGATCGCCTTCGCCGCGTGCGACGGCGGCCAGGGCCCAGCGGGTCGCGTGGACGCCACGGCGGCGGACGCCGCCCGGCCCGACGCCGCGTCGGTCGACGGCGCGGTGGACGCGGCGCTGGACGCGGACGCGGCGTCCGTCCCGACGGAGGACGCGGCCCTCGACGCGGCGCCGGACGCGCTGCCCGACGCGGCGCCGGACGCGACGCCGGACGCCGCGGCCCCCTTCGAGCCCATCGACTTGCCCCTCGGCGAGCCGCGGCGCCTGGCGCCCGACGCGCCGCTCACCTTCGACCTGGCGCTGGACCGCCCGGCCGCGCTGCAGCTCGACGTCGTGCTCTGGCGCGTCGAGGAGGGCCGGCTCACCATCACCTGGCAGGACGAGGCGCTCGCGGCCCAGGTGCTGGGCGACGGCGCGGGTGGCCTGCGCACGGTGACCCTGCCCCTGCGCAGCCGAGGCAGCGCCGAGCCCAGTCCGCCGGGGCCGCTGCGGTTGGCGCCGGGCGCGGGCGCCCTCGGCGTGTCGCCGGACGAGGCGGGCGTGGTGGTGCGCGGCGCCCGGCTGGTGGGGCTGGACGCGGTCGAGCCGCCGCCTGCCCTGCCGCCGCCCGCGGTCGGTGAGCCGCTCGACCTGGCGCCCTGCGCCGAGGCCGACTGCGACGACGCCGCGGCGCTGGCGGCGGCCATCGAGGGGGCGCCGGCCGGGCCGCTGGTGGTGCGCCTGGCGGAGGGCGCCTACACCCTGCGCAGCCCGCTGGTGGTGCGGCGCGACGACGTGGCGATCGTGGGGGACGGCGCCGTCGTCCTGCGCTGGGCGCCGAGGGTCGACGGGCAGGCCGCGCTCACCTTCCAGGGCGGCGGTCCGCAGGGGCCGGCGGTGGCGGCGGGGCCGGTCGCGGCGGGCCAGCGCGTCTTCGTCGTGGACGCCCCGGCCGATTGGGCGCCCGCCTTCGTGCGCATCGACGCCGACGACTTCGGCCCGGTGCCTGCGCCCTGCGTGAACGGGCGCGACGTCGAGCGGGCGAACCGGCACCTGGGGCAGTGGGCCCAGGTGGAGCGCCTGCGCGCCACGAGCGCGGGCCTCGAGGTCACGGTCGACCGCGGGCTGTACGTCGACCTGCCCGCCGAGGCCAACCCGCGCCTGCAGGGGGGCGCGCTGCTGGCCGGGGCGCGCGTCGAGGGCGTGGTGTTCGAGGCCGACTGTCCGGCCGCGGCCGACGACGTGCGCTTCCGGCGCGCGGACTGCGCCACGCCGGCGGTCGGCGAGGACGACGGCGTGGCGCTGCGGTCCACGGTGGGCGCGCGCGTGGTGGACGTGCACCTGCGGTGGTTCGGGCGCTTCGCGGTGCGCGTCGACCAGGCCCTCGAGACCTTCATCGACGGGGGGGGCATGGATCATCCGGCCGACTTCGGCGAGGGCGGGCGGGGCTACGGCGTGCACACCATCCAGGCCACCCGCACGCGCGTGCGCGGCTTCGACGTCGATCACGCCCGGCACGGCGTGGTGATCGACTTCGGCAGCGCCGAGACGCAGGTGGTGGGCTGCCATCTGCGGGACATGAACCAGGCGCTGGTCGACGTCCACGGCGAGGCCAGCCGGGACACGCTGGTGTGGGGCAACACGCTGGCCGACGCGCCGAGCGGCGTGCTGGTGGGCGGCGGCGGCGTGGACGTTCACTGCAACGACGGCCCGCGGCACCACGTGCTGTTCAACGACATCCGCGACACGCCGCTGGCGTCGGTGGGGCTGCTGAAGGAGGCGCGCGAGGTGGACGTGATCGGCAACACGCTGGGCGCCGCGCTGAACCACGTGAACATCGCGCTGGGCAGCGGCGACGTGCGGGTGCACCGCAACCGCATGGAGGGCGCGCGCTCGGCCTCGGTGCTGGTGATCTCGGGGGAGGTGCCGGCGGGGCCGGTGTCGGTGACCGACAACCTGTTCGTCGACGCCTGCCGCGCGGATCGGGCGTTCAGCGGGCAGCTGGGCGCGGTGATCGACAGCGCGGGCAACGCGCTCTGCCCGGAGTGAGCCTCAGGGGCAGGGGGTGCCGAGGGGGGCGGGGGCCGGGACGGTGGCGGTCCCGTCGCGCAGGAAGCTCTCGAAGAAGCAGCCGTATTGGTGCTTCACGGCGTCGAGCTGCACGTAGATGGTGTGCGGATCGCTGAAGCCGTCGCCGGCGTACTGCACGACGACGCCGGTGTAGGGCGCGCCGTCGCGGCTGGCGCGGTTGTCGTGCACCGGGTAGTCGAGCACGCCGTCGAGATCGGCCAGCGCCAGGGCGTCCTGCAGGGAGGGCCACACCACGTCGCCGGCCTGCTGGTGGCCGTAAGCGAGGGTGATCGCGTCGTAGAGCGTCGGCGGGAAGTACGAGTCGCCGCGGCCGATGGGCTGATAGGTGGGTCGCGCCGGGTGGCCGGGCAGCGGATCCGCCGCCAGCCGGGGCATGTAGACCATGGGCTCGGCGGGCTCCCAGGCGGTCTGCAGCAGGTGCATGGCCGGGTGCAGGAAGGTCAGCGGCTGGTCGGTGCGCACCAGCACCCGCACGGCGGTGGCCACGTTGGGGATGAGGCTGGTGGTGAGGATGAAGTGGCTCCAGAAGCCGCCGGCGCCGGTGGGCACGACCGCGGCGATGCGCGGCTCCACGGCGCCGACGAGGTTGGCGTACATGCCGCCCATCGACTGGCCCATCGCCACCACGGGCGCGGCGCGGAAGAAGAAGGCGTCCGCGTCGGCGGGCAGCGTCGGGCCGTCGCAGCCCTCGAGGGTGGCCGGATCCAGCCGCAGGGCGAGCAGGGCGTCCAGGTACAGGCGCTGCTCGATGA
>JAUHXL010000294.1 GCA_030426945.1 bacterium | reverse complement strand
AGTTCACCGAGGCGCCGGCCGTCGCCGGCGATCTGGCCAAGGTGCGTTGGGCGCCGGCGGAGCGCTGGGCGCTGCTGACCGTGCGCGACGCCGAGGGCGACGTCACCTACACCACCTTCGACCTGTCACACCCGGAGTTCGACGGCTCGAAGTGGGGCCGCCTGAAGAAGGGGGGCGACCTCGAGCTGGGCGTCGACGTGTTCCCCGCGGCCGGCACCTACACGGTCAGCCTGTGCGCCGTCGAGCGGGTGAGCGACTTCGACACCGCGCTCTCGTCCTCGCTCGGCGCGCTCAGCGGCCTGCTGGCGGGCCGGTGCGCGCCCGACCAGACCGTCACCGTGCAGTGATCCCCGGCGTGCGTCACCTGCGCGGGGCGGTGCCCACCCCGCAGGTGGCCGAACTCGCCCAGCGCGCGGCGGCGCTGTTCGCCCGCCTCGACGCCCGCGTCGCCGAGGTGGGGCCCTTCGCCGCGGGCGACGTGCTGCCCGCGGGCGTCCCCTGGGTGCCGACCGCCTCGTCGGTGGGGCTGGCCGCGCTGCCCGGCGCCCTCGAGTCCCTCGTGGACATCCTGCGGGGGCCCCTCGCCGAGGCGGCCGTCGGATCGCTCGTGCCCCTCACCGGCTCCGCCTGGCTGCGCCGCCAGCGCCCGCCCGGCCACCGTCCGCCCTGGCACGCCCCGCACAGCTGGCACCAGGACGGCGCGCTCGCCTTCGACTTCGCCGACGGCGATCCCGCGGCGCCGGACGCCCTAGCACCGCTGCTCACCGCGTGGATCCCCCTCGGCGACTGCGGCGTCGACGCCCCCGGCCTGTGCTGGATGGCCGCGAGCCCCGCCCGTCTGCTGACCCCGGCCGAGCTGGCCCGCCCGCGCGTCGCCGATCACGCGCCGGCGCTGTCCGCGGGCGACGTCCTGCTCTTCGGCGGCGCCCTGCTGCACGCCACCCACGCCACCGCCGCGATGACCCGCCCGCGGGTGAGCGCCGAGCTGCGCTTCGTGCGCGCCGACTTGGTGCCCGCGCGCCTGCGCCCGCTGACCTGACACAGGCTGAAAATCCCGCGTCTGCGCGCTTGCGTGGTCGTGGTCGTGGTCGAGGTCGAGAACGGTGAGACGGCCGCGTCCGCCGCAAGTGGTCCACCGTTTCCGACGACGCTCGCTCGGCCCTCGGTCTCCGCTGGCGCGCGATATCAACCGTGCTGAGCTTTGGCGCTGAGCGATTCGCAGAGCGCGTCGCCGGCCCGTTCGACCACGACCACGACGACGACCACGACCACGATGTGAAGGGGGGACTTGCACCCCCTGACACACCCTCGCGCCCCCGATGGTCTACACTGTGCCGCCCAATCGGGAGGAGCCGTGGAAGACGCCGAACGCCTCGTCGAGAGCATCCGCAACGCCGTCATCGGCGAAGACACCGCCATCGCCGGGCCCTACGGGCTGCGGCGCGTGGTGTACTGCGACTACACCGCGTCGGGACGATCCCTGACCTTCATCGAGGACTTCGTGCGGCACGAGGTCATGCCGCTCTACGCCAACACGCACACCGAGTCGTCGGGCACCGGGCTGCAGACCACGCGCTTCCGCGAGGACGCGCGGCAGCTCATCGCGCGCGCGGTCGGCGCCGACGATCGTGACGTGGTGCTCTTCTGCGGTTCGGGGGCCACGGCGGCGGTCAACACGCTGATCGAGATCCTCAACCTGCGCATCCCGCGCGATCTGGACGACACCTACGGCTTCTCGGCGCAGATCCCGCCCGAGCGCCGGCCGGTCGTCTTCATCGGACCCTACGAGCACCACAGCAACGAGCTGCCCTGGCGCGAGTCCATCGCCGAGACGGTGGTGATCGACGAGGACGCCGACGGCCACGTCGACCTGGCGCTGCTCGACGCGGCGCTGCGGCGCTACGCGGATCGGCCGCTGAAGATCGGCAGCTTCTCGGCGGCGAGCAACGTCACCGGCATCGGCACCGACACCCGCGCGGTGTCGGCCCTGCTGCACCGCCACGGGGCGTTGTCGTTCTGGGACTTCGCCGCCGCCGGCCCCTACGTCCAGATCGAGATGAACATGGCCGATGATCGGCCCGACGGTGATCGGATCTACAAGGACGCGCTGTTCCTCTCGCCCCACAAGTTCATCGGCGGGCCGGGAACGCCCGGCGTGCTGGTGGTCAAGCGCGCGCTGCTGCGCAACCGCGTGCCGTCGACGCCGGGTGGGGGCACGGTGGCCTATGTCAGCAGCGCGGAGCACGTGTATCTGGACGATCCGGTGCACCGCGAGGAGGGCGGCACGCCCGCGATCATCGGCTCCATCCGGGCCGGCCTCGTGTTCCAGCTGAAGGACGCGGTCGGCGTGCCGCTCATCCGGGCGCGTGAGCACGGCTTCATCCGCCGGGCCATCGAGCGCTGGCGCGCGCACCCCAACGTGCGGGTGCTGGGCAACGCCGACGCCTGGCGGCTGTCGATCGTGTCGCTGATGGTGCGCGACGGCGAGGAGCGCTACCTGCACCACAACTTCGTGGTCGCCCTGCTCAACGACCTGTTCGGCATCCAGGCGCGCGGCGGTTGCTCGTGCGCCGGTCCCTACGGGCACCGCCTGCTGGGGATCGATCTGACGCGCTCGCGCGCCTACGAGCGCGAGATCCTGCGCGGCTGCGAGGGCGTGAAGCCGGGCTGGGTGCGGGTGAACTTCAACTACTTCATCAGCGAGGCCTCCTTCCAGTACGTGCTCGAGGCGCTGGAGCTGGTCGCGACGCACGGCTGGCGCCTGCTGCCCGACTACCGCTTCTGTCCCGACACCGGGCTGTGGCAGCACCGCGGCGGTCGCGCCTTCCAGCCCATGCGGCTGCACGACGTGCGGTACTGCGGCGGCCGCATGTCCTACCGCAGCCGCCACGCCACCGAGCCCGAGTCGGCGCTCGCGGACTACCTCGCCGAGGCCCGCGCCTTGTTCGACGACGCCGGCCGCCGCTTCGCCGACGCCGAGGCCCCCGATCTGACCGCCGACTTCCAGTCGCTGCGTTGGTTCACGCTGCCCGGCGAGGCGCTGGCGCGGCTGCACGGGGAACCCCGCGGCTGACTCCGCGCTCGGAGCGCCTCGGTGGGCAGCAGGCTCCGAGTGGCGTATGCTGTCGCACCAACCGCTCGGAGGCTCTGTGCTCGACCCCCCCGCCCGCGTCCTGGTCGTCGACCCCATGACGACGCGCCGCGAGCGGATCCGCGAGGCCCTGGATGCGCGGTCGGACTACCTGGCGCGGGCCTGCGCGGACGCGCCCGCGGCGGCCGCGCGGGTGGTCGCCGGGGACGTCGACGCGGTGTTGGTGGCGCTGCACCTGGTGGGTGAGGGGGATGGCCTGGCGCTGTGCCACGCGCTGGTCGACGGGCGCCCCTCGCTGCCGGTCATCGTGCTGTGTGACGACGTCGACGCCCGCGCGGCCCTGGGCGCGCTGCGCGCGGGCGCCTGCGACGTGGCGTCTTCAATGCCGCCCTTCGATCATCTGTTCGAGGTGCTGGCCCGGTCGATCCACCGGCACCGGCTGACCCTGCGCGCCGAGCAGCTGCCGGCGGCCGCGCGCGAGGCCGTCGAGGTGAGCGGCATGGTGGGCCGCAGCCCGGCGATGCGGCGCCTGTTCGACATGATCGAGCGGCTGGCGCCCACCGACGTGTCGGTGATGGTGACCGGCGAGAGCGGCACCGGCAAGGAGCTGGTGGCCCGCGCGCTGCACGAGCAGGGGCGCCGGCGGCGCGGACGCTTCGTGGCCATCAACTGCGCGGCGATGCCCGAGACACTGCTCGAGAGCGAGCTCTTCGGCCACGCGCGCGGGGCCTTCACCGGGGCCACCGAAGACCACGTGGGGCTGTTCGTGCAAGCGGACGGCGGCACGCTGCTGCTCGACGAGATCGGCGAGCTGTCGCTGGGCACCCAGGCCAAGCTGCTGCGGGCCCTGCAGGAGCGCAAGGTGCGCCCGGTGGGCGCCACGCGCGAGGTGGGCTTCGACGTGCGGTTGGTGGCCGCGACCAACCGCGATCTCGAGGCCGAGGTGGCCGCGAAGCGCTTCCGCGACGACCTGTTCTACCGGGTGAACGTGGTGCGCATCACGACGCCCACCCTGCGCGCGCGCGGCGACGACATCCTGCTGCTGGCCCAGCGCTTCGTCGAGCGCTTCGCGGCGCGCTACGGATCGCCCGTCGAGGGGCTGGCCCCGGCGGCGGTCGCGCGGCTGATGGGCTATCGCTGGCCGGGCAACGTGCGCGAGCTCGAGAACGCGATGGAGCGCGCGGTGGCGCTGTGCCGCGGCCACCGGATCGACGTCGAGGATCTGCCCGACGAGGTGGTGACGCCGAAGCGCCCGGTGGGCCCGGGTGGCTTCGTGATGGACGCCGAGGCGCTCGAGCCCCTCGAGGCGCTCGAGCGCCGCTACATCCTGCACGTGCTCGATCTGACCGACGGCAACAAGAGCCGCGCCGCGGAGATCCTGCAGGTGGATCGGAAGACGCTGTACCGCAAGCTCGAGCGCTACGGCGAGGCGCGCTGATCGCGGGCCCTGCCCGGCGCGTGCGTCGGCCGGCCGTCATCAGTACCATCCGCGGGTTCGACGAACCTCGGGGAGAGCCATGAAGGACCGAATCGACACCAGGCTGTGGGGTGTGGCCGCGCTGGCGGCGCTGCTGTGGGGCTGTCCGGGGGGCAGCGGCGGCGGGGGCAACAACGCCTGCGTCGCCGGGCAGACCGCCGCGTGCAGCTGCGCCGGCGGCGGGCAGGGCAACCAGACCTGCAACGCGGATGGCACCTTCGGGGCGTGCAGCTGTGAGCCCGAGGTCGACGCCGGCGTCGGCGCGGGCGGCGCGCCGGGTCAGGGTGGCGAGCCGGGCGCCGGGGGCGCGCCCGGCATGGGTGGGCAGCCGGGCGCCGGGGGTGAGCCGGGCGCCGGGGGGCAGCCGGGCGTCGGCGGCGAGCCGGGCATGGGCGGCCAGCCCGGCGCGGGCGGCGCGGGTGGCATGGGCGGCGAGCCCGGCGCGGGCGGCGTGGGCGGCATGGGCGGCGAGCCCGGCGTCGGCGGCGTGGGCGGCATGGGCGGCGAGCCCGGCGCCGGCGGCGTGGGCGGCATGGGCGGCGAGCCCGGCGTGGGCGGCGAGCCCGGCGTGGGCGGCGCGGGCGGCATGGGCGGCGAGCCCGGCGTGGGTGGCGCGGGCGGCATGGGCGGCGAGCCCGGCGTGGGCGGGATGGGCGGCGCGCCGCCCCTGGCCTGCGCCGACGCGCCCAACCTGATCGACTTCTTCGCCGAGGCCGAGGTCAACGAGGACGGCGTCTACAGCGTCGCGCTCGACGTGCCCTCGTCCGACGGCCTGCCGGCCAGCGAGTGCGGCGGCCTGCGGTCGGGTCAGGTGTTCGCCCTGCGCGCGCCCGAGACGGCCTACTGGCTGGTTTCCTCGGACACCCTCGCCACCGACTACGACAGCGTGTTGTCGCTGTGGGACGACTGCCCGGCGGTCGGGACCGAACTCACCTGCGCCGACGACAGCGACGGCTTCGGCGGCCTGCTGGCCCAGGAGCTCGAGGCGGGCGAGGTGGTCTACGCGGTGGCCCGGCCCTACGCCGGCGCGCCCGCCACGCTCGATCTGCGCGCGCTGCCGCTGATGCTGGTGGGCGTCGGCGAGCCTTGCAGCTTCGACGCGCGGCAGGCCTGCGCCGGCGATGTGCTGTGCAACGCCGACGTCGAGGCCGGCGAGGCCACCTGCGCCCTGCGCAGCCCGCCGGAGATCCTCGAGGCGCGGGCGCTGCGCGACGCCGAGACGGGTGTGGTGGGCTTGTGGGTGCGGGGTCGGGACGCCAGCCGCGATGTGGTGGCGATCGGCCTCGAGCTGCTCGACGCGGACCGCGAGCCGATCGTCTACGACGTGCAGACCGGCGACACCATCCTCTACGCCAACCTGGGCGAGACCCTCCTGGGTCAGACCGACTTCATCGCGCGGCGCCTCGCGGGGCTCGAGGACTTCCCCGAGGCGGTCGGCGTCAGCCTGTTCCTCGTCGACCAGCAGAATCTCGAGAGCCCGCGCGTGGAGATCGACTTCGTGCCCCAGCCGGAGGCCGATGGCGCCTGCGATGCGCGCGGCGTGCTCGACCGCTGCCCCGGCGCCCAGCGGTGCTACGCGGCCGAGGGCGCCGAGCAGGGCACCTGCGCCGCGCTCGACGTGCCGGTCGTCGAGCAGGCGCGCGCCTACCTCGACCGCACGAACCGCACGCTGGGCATCGAGGTGTCGGGCACCGACGCCAACGCCGATCTCATCGCGCTGCGCTACGCCTTCGTCGACGGGAACCAGAACCTCGTCGAGGTGGGGGGCAACGACATCTTCGACGTCGAGTTCGACAGCCTGACCTACAACGACGGCACCTTCGTCGGCGCGGTGTCCGGGTCGGTCGACGGCCCGGGCCTCGAGCGGGCGCAGAGCCTCGTGGTGTTGGTGTTCGATGGCACGCTGGAGGGCAGCGAGACGCGGATCGTCCCCTTCGAGGCGCCGGCCGAGGTCGCCGACGGCGAGGCCTGCGATCCGAAGCTCGGCCTCGACCGCTGCCCGCCCGGCCTCGCCTGCGTCGCCGAGGGCGACGAGACCATCTGCGGCGATCCGGCGTCCGTCGACGCCTGCGTCGAGGGCTCGGACGTGATCGACGTGAACCCGCAGCGCGCCGGCGTGGGCCGCTGGCAGTTGGCCGGCGCCACCTTCACCGCCTTCGACGAGGACGCCGGCAGCTGCGTCGCCGGCCTCGCCGGCGTGCAGACCCACGTCTTCACGGCGCCGTCGAACGGCACCTACCGCGTCACGATCGACGCGCCCTTCGACGCCTGGGTCATCGCGCGTGACGTCTGCCGCTACGGCGGCGCGCGGTTCGAGCGCGCGTGCCAGGCGCCGGGGGACGGGCCCTTCGATCTCGAGCTGAGCGCGATGGACACCGTGTACCTGATGATCGGCGGCCAGCCGGTCGACCGCGCCGCGGATCTGGCCGGCTACAAGCGCAGCCGGGGGGCCTACACGCTGACGATCGAGCGGCAGTGAGCCCGCGCGGTCGAGCCGTCGCCGCGTTGTTGCCGCGCCGTCACGCGGGCCGGCTACAACGCGGCGCATGCGCACTCTCGTCGCCCTGGGTCTGGTGCTGTTGACCGGCTGCGTGCAGGCCGAGGATGCCGGTCGCCGCGCCTGGCTGCAGAGCCTCCTGGTGCAGGACAATCAGCTCCTCCTCGAGCGCGAGCGCGCGCTGACGGCCGGCAAGTTCCGCAAGATGAGCAGCCGGCCCTACGACTTCCTGCGCGGCGCGCTGGTGGTCTACCTGGCCGACGCCGCGCGGCCCGACGCGGTGCCCACGCGCTTCGGCACCGCGGCCGCCAGCCGGGTGCTGGTGCTCGGCGACCCGCATCCCGAGAACCTGGGCGCCTTCCGCCGCGGTGATGGTCGGATCGCCTTGGAGTTCAATGACTTCGACGGCGCGACCTTCGGCCCGTACCACCTCGACGTGCGCCGGCTGGCGGTCGGCTTCGTCGTCGCCGGGCTGCAGATGGGCCTCGACGACGACGCGGTCTGGGGGCTGGCCGGCGCGGTGGCCGAGGGCTACACGCTCGAGATCGAGCGCCTGGGGCGGGGGCTCGCGCCGGTGCGGGTCCGCGGCGGCGTCGGCTTCGGCCGGGTGGTGGACGATCTGCTGCGGCGGGCCGAGCGCGACGGGGACGCCCGGGCGCACCTCGCCGACTACACCCGGCTCGAGGACGGCGTGCGGCGGCTGAAGCGGGGCGAGATCGAGGCCTCGCCGATGCCCGGCGTGGTGGCCGACGCGCTGGAGGCGGTGGACGCGGACACGGCCCGCATGGTGCGCCGCGCCCTCGCGCGCTACGCCGAGACGCTGCACGCGAAGCACCGCCCGGCGCCCGGCGCGCTGCGGCCCAAGGACATCGCGCGCCGGCTGGGCGCGGGGGTCGCCAGCTATCCGCGTCTGCGCTACTACGTGCTCGTCGAGGGGGCCACCGGCGCCCTCGACGACGACCTGCTGCTCGAGCTGAAGGAGGTGGGCGATCCGGCGCGCTTCCCCGGCTACGTGCTGCCGGCCTCGCGGCCCTTCGTCGACAACGGTGAGCGCGCCGTGCGCTCCCAGCGCGCGTTCCAGGAGGTCGCCGACGCCGATCCCTGGCTGGGCTGGGCGGCGGTCGGCCCGCTGACCTTCCGCGTCCGTCACCGCACCCGCTATCAGCGGGGCCTGTCCCTCGACAGGCTGACCGAGAAGGTCGGCGAGGGCGAGTGGACCGCCGAGGACGTGGCCGACCTGGCCCGAGTCGCCGGGCGGCTGCTCGCGCGGGGCCACGCGCTGGCCCCGACGGCTGACGGGGGACGCGGCCTGGGCGCCATCCGGGGCGCCCTGGGTGCCGGCGGCGACGGCTTCGTCGACGAGACCGTCGGCTTCGCGCGAAGCTACGCCGCGCGCGTGCTGGACGATCACCTCACCTTCGCCGCGCTGCTCGACGAGGAGGGCCCATGGCTCGGACACCGCCCGTTGCGCTGACGCTGGCCTTGGTGCTCGGCGGGGCGACGCCGGCCGCGGCCGCCCTCGATCCCTTCCCCGGCGTCGAGCCCGACGGACCGCGGCATCAGCCGGGCAGCGGGCTGACCCTCGACGCTCAGCTCTTCGCCGGCTACCACGCGAGCTTCTTCGCCGACGACCAGACCTTCAACGCCTTCGTCCTCGACCGCGCCGAGCTGGGCACCGCCTGGCGCGGCCGCGACGAGGTGGGGGCCGAGCTGCGGCTCGAGGCGGTGCGGTCGGCGGGCGAGGGCAGCCTGCTGGGGGTCGACGGCGACTCGCTGGTGCTGCGGGTCAAGCGGGCGTGGGCCTTCTGGGGCGCCGATCTGCCCGCCGGCGTGACGCTGCGTCTCGACGGCGGGCTGGTGCCCGAGCCGCTGATCACCGAGGTCGAGCGGACCTACGCGCTGCGGGGGCTGGCCCCCTTGCTGGCCGAGTCGGGCGGGCTGTTCGACACCAGCGACCT
>JAUHXL010000293.1 GCA_030426945.1 bacterium | reverse complement strand
GCCTTCGAGGTCAGCCCCGGCGCGACCAAGCGCGGCCCCTTCGGCGACGCGGTGGCCAGCCGCTTCCACCACAGCACCGCCGAGGGCGCCGACCACCTGCGCTCGGCGCGCTTCTGCGGGGCCTGCCACGACGTGCGGCTGGACCAGCCCGACGCGGTGGCGGGCGAGCCCTTCGGGCGGCTGGAGAACCTGTTCAGCGAGTGGGCCCAGAGCCCCTGGGCCGACGCCGCGCATCCCCAGAACCCCCTGCGCGGACAGCCAGGGATCGGCGGGCTGCACGAGGGGCGCGAGGCCTTCGGCGAGGTGATCACCTGCCAGGACTGCCACATGAGCCTGTACCCCGCGCGGGGCTTCGCCGACGTCGTGGAGTACGCGGAGGCCTTCGCGGGCGTCGATCCCGCCTCGCTGACGCGCAAGGCCGACAAGCTGTACCCCGCGGGGCCCGCGGCGGTGCCCGATGACGGGGCGCGCGCGCCGCGGCGGCGCGTGGCGGTGCACGCGATGGTCGGCGCGAGCCACCCGGTGGTGCCCTTCGAGGACAAGGTGGGCGTCGAGGATCACTGCGCGACGGCGACCGACGCCTTCGGCGGCCCCGCCTGCGTGCGCCAGCGGCGCGACGCGATGCTGAAGGCCGCGGTGACGCTGGATCTGAGCGACACGCCGACGACGGCGCAGCGGCGCGCCCCGCTCGACGTGCAGGCGTGGGTCGAGAACGTGGGCGCCGGCCACAACGTGCCCGCCGGGTTCAGCCAGGAGCGCGAGGTGTGGGTGGCGCTGACCGTCACCGACGCCGGGCGCAGCTGCGCGGCCGACGTGGACTGCGAGGATCTGGTCGAGGCCCCGCGCTTCTTCGACGATCCGCCCTTCGGCTGCGCGGTGCGCGGGCCCGACGGGCGACTGGACGCGACCCTGCGGCCGGACGACCGCACCTGGCGCCGGCGCGCGCGCGAAGAGCGCAGCGGTGTGTGCGAGGCCGGGCAGTGCGTGGTGTACCGATCGGGCTACCTGATCGACCGCGACGGGGACGGGCGCGTCGAGGACGAGGATCTGCGGCACGAGCTGGTCGAGATGGACGTGGATGCGTTCACCGAGGCCTGCGCGCTGCCCGGCCCGGACGCCGATCTGCGCAGCCTGGGGCTGGACCAGGGGCTGGTGCTGTTCACCAATCAGTTCCAGCGGTTGGCGGTGGACGCCTGGGGGGCGCCGATCGAGGAGGAGAACGCGCACTGGCTGGCGCCGACCGCCGCGCCCTATGTGCCGGGGCCCGACGCGCCGCCGGTGCTGGACCAGGATCCGGCCGCGCGGCGCAGCGCGTTCGCCAGCGAGCGCGCCGTGTTCGAGCGGCACCGGTACCGGACGGCGACGCCCGGCCACCCGCCGCCGGTGGCCAACCCGCTGGAGGCGAACCGGTTCTTCGACGGGAACGCGCTGCGACCGTTCGAGCCGCGGCTGGCCCGCTACGCGGTGACCGTCCCGGCGGGGGTCGTGGGGCCGCTGGTGGTGCAGGCGCGGGTGCGCTTCCGGTTCTTCCCGCCGCGGCTGCTGCGCACGCTGGCCGCGCGCGAGGCGGCGCGGGGCACCCGGCGGGTGACCGAGGCGATGCTGGACGACTACGTGGACGTGGTGGACCTGGCGCTGGACACCTGGACGGTGGCGCTGGAGCCCTGATGCGCGCGGGCGCGCCCGGCCCCGGTGATCGGGCCGGCATCCGCGCGATGGCCTCGACCGCCCAGCCGCCGCGCGAAGTGAGACGCCAATCATCTGGAACGAAAGGGCTTTCGAGAAAGCTCGCCCGATCCGTGCAACACGGGCCGCGTTTGTCCGATAGAGCGAAGCGACCCCGCGCCCCCGTGACGCCCCCCGAAACGGGTGGGTGGGGGTTTGGGATGGCGGGACGCGGCGCGCGCAGCGGCGCGCCTCGCGCCACCGCGCGGCCCCGACGCCGCGCGCGCCGCGCCCTGACCCCGCCTTGACTCCCCGATCGACCAGCGCTAGCTTGACGCGCTTCCTGGACCCGCCCCCGCCCCTGGAGTGACCGGCATGAGCCACAAGATCGCGATCAACGGTTTCGGCCGCATCGGCCGAATGGTGTTCCGCATTCTGGACGGCATCGACGATCTCGAGGTCGTCGCCATCAACGATCTCACCGATCCGACGATGCTGGCGCACCTGCTCGAGTTCGACTCGGTACACCGCCGCTACGACGCCGACATCGCCGTCGAGGGCGGCTCGCTGGTCGTCAACGGGCGCACCATCCGCACCACCGCCGAGCGCGACCCCAAGAAGCTCGACTGGGGTTCGCTGGGCGTCGACGTCGTCATGGAGTGCACCGGCGTCTTCCGCACCGGCGAGCAGGCCAAGGCCCACCTCGACGCGGGCGCCAAGAAGGTCATCATCAGCGCGCCGGCCAAGGGCATCGACAACACGATCGTCGTCGGCGTCAACGACGACGTGCTCGACCCGGCGAAGCACCACATCGTGTCGAACGGCTCGTGTACCACCAACTGCCTCGCGCCGGTGGTGAAGGTCATCGACGACGCCTTCGGCGTCGAGTCGGGCCTGATGACCACGATCCACAGCTACACCAACGACCAGCGCCTGCTCGACCTGCCGCACTCGGACAAGCGCCGGGCGCGCGCCGCCGCGCTGTCGATGATCCCCACCAGCACCGGCGCGGCCGTCGCGGTGGGCAAGGTGCTGCCCCACCTCGAGGGCAAGCTGGACGGCATCTCGGTGCGCGTGCCCACGCCCAACGTCTCGCTGGTGGACGTGGTGCTGACCCTCAAGTCCGACGCCACCGCCGAGTCGGCCAACGCCGCGCTGCAGAAGGCGGCCGAGGGCTCGATGAAGGGCATCCTGGGCTTCGAGACGCGGCCGCTGGTGTCGACCGACTTCATCGGCGACCCCCGCAGCTCGATCGTCGACGCCGAGAACACCGCGGTCATGGGCGGTCGCACCCTGAAGGTGCTCAGCTGGTACGACAACGAGTGGGGCTTCTCGCACCGCATGGTCGATCTCACCCGCCTCCTGCTGGGCCTGCCCCGCGGCTGAGCGCGAAGGAGCCCTCCCATGTCCCAGAAGCCGCGCGCGTCGGTCATGACGCTGATCGACAAGCTGCCCATCGAGGGCAGCAAGGTGTTGATCCGCGTCGACTTCAACGTCCCCCTCACGGACGGCGAGGTGGCCGACGACAGCCGCATCCGCGCCGCGCTGCCGACCATCGAGCACGCCCTCGACCGCGGCGCGCGGGTCATCCTGTGCAGCCACCTGGGCCGACCCAAGGGCAAGCCGGATCCCGCGTTCTCGTTGCGTCCGGCGGGCTCGGTGCTCGCCGATCTGCTGCGCCGCGAGGTGCTGCTCAGCGAGACGCCGGTGGGCGACGGCCCCACCCGCCTCGCGCGTGACCTCCGGGACGGCCAGGTGCTCCTGCTCGAGAACCTGCGCTTCCATCCGGGCGAGACGGCCAACGACGACGGACTGGCGAAGGCCCTCGCGGCGCTGACCGACTTCTACGTGAACGACGCCTTCGGCGCCGCCCACCGGGCCCACGCCAGCACCGCCGGCATCGCCGCCCACCTGCGCGACAAGGCCGCGGGCTTCCTGATGGCCAAGGAGGTCGAGGCCCTCGGCCGCCTGCTGGCCGCCCCCCGCGAGGGCTTCGTCGCGGTGCTCGGCGGCGCCAAGGTCAGCGACAAGATCGGGGTCCTGAACAAGCTGACCGGCAAGGTCGACACCCTGCTCATCGGCGGCGCGATGGCCTACACCTTCCTGGCCGCTCAGGGCCACCGCGTCGGCAAGAGCAGGATCGAGGAGGGCCACCTCGGCACCGCGCGCGACATCCTGGCCAACGCCAAGCGGCGCGGCGTCAACGTCCTGCTGCCGATCGACCACCGGTGCGCCGCGACCTTCGCCGAGGACGCCCCGGTCCGCATCGTCACCGAGACCGACATCAGCGACGAGCTGATGGGCCTCGACATCGGCGACGCCACCGCGGCCGCCTATGCCCAGGCGCTGGGCGAGGCCCGAACGGTCTTCTGGAACGGCCCGATGGGCGTCTTCGAGTTCCCCCAGTTCGCCAAGGGCACCCGCGCGGTGGCCGACGCCATCGCCCGCAGCGACGCCTGGTCGGTGGTGGGCGGCGGCGACTCGGTGCGCGCGGTCAACGAGAGCGGCAAGGCCGCCGCCATCGACCACATCTCGACCGGCGGCGGGGCCAGCCTCGAGTTCCTCGAGGGTCGGGAGCTGCCCGGCCTCACCGCCCTGGGCTACCGGAGGTCGCTGTGACGACGCGCCGCCCGATCATCGCGGGCAACTGGAAGATGAACCTCGGCGTCGCCGAGGGGGTCGCCCTCGCCAGCGAGATCCGCAATCGGTGCAGCCGCTTCCGCGACCTCGACGTCGTGGTCGCCCCCGCCGCCACCTCGCTGTACCCGATCGCTCAGCGGCTGGCCGACTCGCCGATCGCGGTGGCCGCCCAGAACTGTCACGCCGAGGACAAGGGCGCCTTCACCGGCGAGCTGTCGCCGGTGCAGCTGGCCGACGTCGGCTGCCGCTACGTCATCGTGGGCCACAGCGAGCGCCGCGCCCTGTTCGGTGAGACCGACGAGGGCGTGGGCAAGAAGGCCCGCGCGCTCTTCGACCACGGGCTGATCCCCATCGTCTGCGTGGGCGAGACGCTCGCCGAGCGCGAGGCCGGGCAGACGCTGAGCGTCGTGCTGCGCCAGCTCGACGCGGGCCTCGCGGGCCTGCAGCCCGACGAGATCGTGCGCACCGTGGTCGCCTACGAGCCCGTGTGGGCCATCGGCACCGGCCGCACGGCCACGCCCGCTCAAGCGCAGGACGTGCACGCGGCCCTGCGCAAGCGCATCGCCGAGACCCACTCGCCGGCCGTGGCCGACAAGGTGCGGCTGCAGTACGGCGGCAGCGTGAAGCCGGACAACATCGCGGCCCTCATGGCCCAGCCCGACATCGACGGGGCCCTCGTCGGCGGCGCCAGCCTGACCGCCGACAGCTTCGCCCGCATCGTCGCTTACGAAAACAAGGACGCCTGAGACGATGATCGAGACCATCACCACGATCGTGCACGTGCTGACGTGCTTCTTCATGATCCTGATGATCCTGCTGCAGTCGGGGAAGGGCGGCGGCGTCAGCGCGGCCTTCGGCGGCGGCGCCGGCGCGGCCCTCGGTCAGCGCGCGGCGACCAGCGTGCTGGGCAAGGCCACGGCCTTCGCCGCGGGCCTGTTCATGGTGACCAGCATGCTGCTGGCGGTCTACTCGACGCCGACCGCGGGTGACAAGACGCTGGAGTTCGTCGACGAGCAGGGCGCCGCCGCGCCGGCCGCCCCCGCCGCGGACGCGCCGGGCGCCCCCGCGGCGGCCGACGCGCCCAAGGCAGACGCCCCCGCCGCCGACGCGCCCAAGGCCGACGCCCCCGCCGCCGACGCGCCCAAGGCCGACGCCCCCGCCGCCGACGCGCCCAAGGCCGACGCCCCCGCCGCCGACGAGGAGAAGCCCGAGGGCGAGTAAGCCCCCGGCGCTCCCCCTCGACGAGGCCGATTCGCACGCGCGAGTCGGCCTCGTGTCGTTTCAGGCGGGGGTCAGCGTGGGCCGGCGCGGTGAGCGGTCAGCGCCGCCGCGGGCGCCCAAACGACGAAACCCCGCCGGGTGGGCGGGGTCTCGTTCGGCCCGTCCTGCGGGCTGCGCCGCGCCAGCCCGGAGGGGCCGGGGCGCGGCGGGGGGTGCGAAGGGAGGGACTCGAACCCTCACGGCCTTGCGGCCACCAGGCCCTCAACCTGGCGTGTCTACCAATTTCACCACCTTCGCGCGGCGTGCCGGGGGTTCTAGTCCTGCACCACCCTGGCTGTCAAGCGCTTTCGGCAGGCCCCCAAATGGATCCATCCGGCGCGCGGCACGTTGGGAATGCGAGCCCCGGCCCGCCGGGTTGCGCCGCCCCGAACCCCGCTCCGGGCCGGCCCACCGTTCGCGGGTCGGATCGGCCGTGGCAGCCCCGGAGGGTCCGGGGCGCCGAGTTGTCGCGGGGGGGGCGCGGTGCTACAACTATCGCGTCCGGACGCCCCAGGAAACGGGACCGCCTGTCGATGATCATCTGCCCGCACTGCCAAACCGTGAACGACGCGCACAACCCGGCGTGCGTGCGCTGCGGGGCGCCCCTGGGCGCTGATCCCGTGCTCGACGGCGATCCCTTCGTCGGGCGCCAGCTCGGCGGCCGCTTCACCCTGCAATCGATCATCGGGTCGGGCGAGATCGGCATGGTGTACCGCGGCGTCGACGCGCGCACGAACCAGCCCGTCGCGGTGAAGATCGTCCACCCCGACGTGGCCGGCACGCACGGCGACGAGCTGCTGAAGTCGGCGCGCGCCATCGCCCAGCTCCGCCACGCCAAGATCGCCACGGTCATCGGCGCGGCGCGCGAGGGCGACGGCACGACCTTCATCGTCACCGAGTTCCTCAAGGGCGAGACCCTCAAGGCGCTGCTCGAGCGCACCGGCCCCATGGGCCCGCGCCGCGCCGCCGACATCCTGTTCCAGCTGTGCAGCGCGCTGGCCCCGATCCACCGCGCCGGCCGACCGCACGCCAACCTGAAGCCCGAGAACGTCTTCCTGCTCGAGCAGAAGAACGGCAACGACTTCGTGAAGATCGTCGACGTGGGCTCGCCGGAGCTCTTCGGCGTGCGGCAGGTGCCCGGCGTGGGCACCGTCGTGATCGGATCGGCCAAGTTCTTCAGTCCGGAGCAGGCGACCGGCCAGCCGGTCGGCCTGCCGTCGGATCAGTTCACGCTGGGCATCGTCGGCTATCAGCTGCTGACCGGCGCCCTGCCCTTCTTCGGCGCCACGCCGGATCAGCTGCTGACCGCCATCGCCCATGGCCAGCCGACCCCGGTGGGCGAGCGCACCGCCGGCGTCTCGCTGCCCGCCAAGCTCGAGGAGGTCATCCACCGCTGCCTGGCCAAGTCGCCGGACGCGCGCTATCCCGATCTCCGCTCACTCGCGACGGATCTGGCCGCGATCATCAAGAGCACCCAGCCTGCGCCCGAGGCCGCCCCCAAGCCCAAGCGAAAGCCCTTCGGCGCGGGCCGCGATCTGTCCACGGTGGTCGCGGGGCCGGACCTTCTGGCGTCGTTGGGCGAGGTCGCGGACTTCGAGGAAGACGACGAGGACCGCACGGTGATGCGGTCGATGCCGGACGACCTCGAGGTCGCCATCGGCCGCGGGGGCGTGACGGCCGCGCCCACGCCGGCGATGAACGATCCCGTCCCCCAGATCGCCCAGAGCCGCCGCTCGACCCCGCCGCGCTCGGCCGCGCCGCCGATGGCCACCAGTCAAGGGCTGCAGGCCATCCCGGAGCCCCTCGCGGTGACCGGCGCCATCGACTCGGACGATCTCGCGGCCGCGCTGGCCGACGCCGCCGCGGCGGTGGGCGGGCCCGCGCGCTCCAACGGCACGCCGACCTCAGCGGCCAGCCGCGCCGCCCGCCCGACCCCGCGCCCGGCGCCGCAGGCCGCCCCGTCGGACGATCTGGCCGCGGCCCTGGCCGACGCCGCGCGTGATCTGGGCGTCGACGCCGGGTCGAACGGCGGCTTCGATCCCTTCGGGGGCCTGGACGACGAGCCCGACGTGTCGCGCGCCTCGGCGCCGCCGGCGGCGGCGCCGCCGATCACCGGCGGCCCGCGGGCGTCGAACCCGAACCTGTCGAACGACATCCTCAGCGCCATCGGCGAGGAGCTCGAGAACGTCGTCGGTGACAGCCGGCCGGCGCCCCCGGCGACCGCCGCGAGCCCGCTGGCCACGGCCGCAGACTTCCAGGCGCTGACGCCGGGCCTGCTGGCGCGCGCGGGGGGCGGCGGCGCCGAGCCCGCGCCGCCGGTGTCCGCCCGCCGCAGCGGCGGCAAGGGCAAGTGGGTGGCGGTGGCCATCCTGTTGTTGGCCGCGGCGGCCGGCGGCGGGTACTGGTTCCTCACCCAGGGCGACGGCGGCGCGGGCAAGCAGCCGGTCGCCAAGGGGCGCCCCCCCGCGAAGCCGGAGCAGCCGCCGGCGCCGCCGCCGGTCGAGAACCCCGAGGCGGAGGCGGCGGCGGCCCTCGCCGCGCCCTTCACCTACACGATCACCTCGGATCCGCCCAAGGCCGCGGTCTTCCTGGGTGAGGAGCGCCTGGGCGAGACCCCGCTCGACCTGAAGATCGACTCGCCGGATCCGCGCCAGTACCTGCTGAAGCTCGAGGGCCACGCGGATCTCGAGCACGGCGTCGATCCCAGCAAGGTGCAGGTGGTCGAGGGCGTGGCGCGGGTGGATCTGGAGCTTCAGCCCAAGGTGGCGAAGCTGCAGGGCAAGCCCGAAGGCAAGGGCATCGAGCGCGCCGGCACCCCCGACGACGGCGCCGCCACGCCCCGGACGGTGGAGGCGGCCCCCAAGCCGAAGCCGAAGCCGAAGCCGAAGCCCTGGAAGCCGCGCAAGAAGCCCAAGAAGGAAGACATCAAGAATCCCTTCGACTGATCCGACCTCGGACCGGAAGACACGGGACGGACGCGGCGGCGGCGGGCGCTTTGTGGCGCGAGCCCCGGCGTTGCGGTTACGCTCGATGCCACCTGCGGCCCGCCTCGCCGGGCCCGGAACGGAGAGGTCATGACGCGGCGGATCTTCACGATGGCGTTGACCTTCGCGTTGGCCGTGCTGCCGACCCTGGCGGCGGCGGACGACGCGAAGGAGCGCGCGAAAGCGCTGTTCCTCCAGGGGCGCGAGCACTACGTCGCCGGGCGCTTCGGCGAGGCGCTCACCGCCTTCGAGCAGGCCAACGCGATCAAGCCCCACCCCCTCATGCTGTTCAACATCGCCCAGGTCTACGAGGCCATGGACGATCTCAGCAGCGCCGTCGCGCGCTACGACGAGTACCTGGCCACCGGCCCGGGGGACGCCGACGAGGTGAAGGCGAAGGTGGCAGAGCTGCAGGAGCGCCTGTCCACCTGGGCCGAGGTGTCCCTGAGCAGCGCGCCACCCGGCGCCACCGTCTGGGTGCTGTCCAAGGATCTCCC
>JAUHXL010000292.1 GCA_030426945.1 bacterium | reverse complement strand
CCATCGCGACGAAGGCCGCGGCGTCCACCGGGAACACCTGGCGGCGCTCCTTCAGCCGCTTCATCACCCGGTACAGGTCGCGCCCGTCGATGAACTCCATCGCGATGAAGTAGTGATCTTCGACCTTTCCGAGGTCGAAGATCTGGCCGATGTTGCTGTGCGCCAGCTCGACGGTGATGCGCGCTTCGTCGATCAGCATCTCGATGAAGTCGGCGTCCTGGCTGTACCGAGGGTGCAGCCGTTTGATCGCCAGCACCTTCTCGAAGCCACCGAGACCCGGCGCCTTCGCCTTGAAGATCTCGGCCATACCGCCGATGGCGATGCGCTCGAGCAGGATGTATCGGCCGAAGGGATCGTGCATCGAGGCAGCATTCTAGGAGAAACGACGGGTCGTGGCGAACCTCGCGCGCGTTTCCGCGCGCGCCACCCCCGCGCGCAGCCGAAGCCGTGGACGCCCAGTTGACGCTGCGGGTGCCCCAACGCAAACTGGCGCGCATGGCGAAGAAGTTCCCCGACTACGTCCCGCCCACCCAGATCGCCTATCGCGACGAGGGCACGACGCTGCACCTGCGCAAGTGTCGGCTGGCCATCGAGGTCGACGGCGCCTGGGTCGAGACGGTCTTCGATCAGGCCGTCGTGACGCTCGGCGCGATGGACGACAACGACTTCGTCATCTCGGACGAGACGGTCAGCCGCTACCACTGCCGCATCTACCAGGAAGGCAACGCCTACGTGCTGCAGGATCTGGGCAGCACCAACGGTACGTTCATCGACAAGGTGCGCATCAAGGAGGCCTACCTGCGCCCAGGCGCCACCGTGGCGCTGGGCAAGACGCGGCTGCAGTTCCAGTCCATCGACGAGGAGGTCCACATCCGCCCCTCGGAGGCGGATCGCTACGGCGACATCATCGGCGGCAACGTCAAGATGCGGGAGCTGTTCGGCATCCTCGAGAAGATCGCGCCCACCGACACCACCGTCGTCGTCGAGGGCGAGACGGGCACCGGCAAAGAGGTCGTGGCCCAGACGATCCACGGCGCCTCGCACCGGTCGGAGGCCCCCTTCGTGGTGTTCGACTGCTCGGCGGTGCCAGCGAACCTGATCGAGAGCGAGCTGTTCGGGCACGAGAAGGGCTCGTTCACCGGCGCGATCATGGCCCGCCCGGGGCTGTTCGAGATGGCCCACGGCGGCACCATCTTCCTCGACGAGCTCGGCGAGCTGAGCCTCGAGCTGCAGCCCAAGCTGCTGCGGGTGCTCGAGACGCGCGAGGTGCGCCGGGTCGGCGGCACGCGGCCGATGCGGGTCGACGTCCGCGTCATCGCGGCCACCAACCGGCGGCTCGAGGAGGAGGTGCGGGCCGGCCGCTTCCGCGAGGATCTCTACTACCGCCTCAGCGTGGTGCGCCTGTTCCTGCCGCCGCTGCGCGAGCGCCGCGAGGACATCCCGGTCCTGGCCCAGCACTTCCTGCGCACCGGGCGCTTCAACCGCGATCCGGACGGCGGCCACCGCGTGTCGGGCCTGGCGCGGGACGCGATGGAGGCCCTGCGCACCTACGACTGGCCGGGCAACGTGCGGGAGCTGCTGAACGTCGTCGAGCGCGCCTGCAGCTTCGCCGAGGGCAACACCGTCCAGCTCGAGGATCTGCCGGCCCACCTGACCGACTCGGAGCACATGCAGCGCCTCGAGCAGCTGCGCCCGCAGCTGCTGGCGCCGGGCGACGCGGTCGACCAGCTCGGCACTTTCAAGGAGGCCAAGGAGAAGTGGGTCGCGAGCTTCGAGCGCGACTACATCCGCAACCTGCTCGAGCAGCACGAGGGCAACATCAGCCACGCCGCCCGCGACGCGGACATCGACCGCAAGTACTTCCGAAAGCTGATGCGCAAGTACGGCATCGAGGGCGGCCAGGGCTGACGCCAGGTCGGCAGCCGGTGCCCCCGCTCACTCGAAGACGTGCGTGAGCTTGTGCTCGCGGCCCGGGCGCACCAGCACCCGCTGTTTCCACGTGCGGCCGTCCGGCGCCACCAGCGTCACCGAGTGCGTGCCCGCGCGCAGGGCGTGGCGCCGCACCGGCGTGTGATCGGCCAGGCGCACCCCGTCGACCTCCACGTGCGCCCAGGGCAGCGCGTTCACTGTCAGGTAGCCCTTCGCCGGGCGCGGGCGCACCGCGCGTCGTGGTGGCGCCGCGTCCGGGGCCGCGTCCGGGGCCGCGTCCGGGGCCGCGTCTGGGGCCGCGTCCGGCGGCGGGGTCGCCGCGTCCGGCGGCGGGGGGCGGGCGTCGACCACGGCGTCGCGCGGCGTGGCCGCGGCGGCGGTCGCGTCCGCCGGCAGGCTCGGTGGGGCCGCGCCCACGCGCAGCGTGGGCTGCACGCTCACCGGCGGGCCCACGCTGGGGCGGGCGGGCGCGTCGACCCGCTGCAGGGCGACGATCAGGCCCGCGAGGCCCGCGCCGCCGAGCAACAACACCAAGAGCGCGCCGACGGGGCGCCGGCCGAGCGCCCGCAGCGCGGACGTGTGCAGGGAGGGCGTGCTGGCGGGCTCGGGCTCCGCCGGCGGCACGACGATGCGCGGCGCGGTCGCCCGATCGGTCAGCGGCAGGGCCTGCGTCGGGGGCAGCGGCAAGGCCTTGGTGTCGTCCTCGTCGTCCGCCGCGAAGGCCTCCTCGACCTCCGGCAGCGGTACGGGCAGCGGCACCGGGCGGGGCGCCGCCGAGGGGCCGCTGCCGCGCGCCGGGCTCAGCCCGCTCGGCGTCGACGCCGCCCGCGCGGCCGGGGGCTCGCTCGCTGCGATGCGGGTCACGCGACCGTCGTGATCCTCGCCGGCCTCGACGCGTGTGAAGCGCGGGCCCCGGCGCGACGCGTCCGACGCCGCCTGGGGCACGGGCAGGCTGTCGACGGTGCTGACGAAGTCGTCGTCCTCGTCCTCGGCCTGCTCGACGATGCCCGCGCGGGGCACGTCGGCGTTGAAGATGTCCGCCAGATCCCGCGCGCCGAAGTCGGGATCCAGCGCCTCGAGCGCGGCCCCGAGCGCCGCCGCCATCTCGCCGGCCGAGCCGTAGCGGCGGTCGGGATCCTTGCGCAGCGCCTTGAGCACGACGGCCTCGACGTCCTCGGGCACCTCGGGCGCCCGCGATCGGGGCGGATCCGGGTGCTTGCGCAGGATCTGTTCGTAGACCTGATACTCGTTCTGCCCGACGAAGGGCAGCCGGCCGGTGAGCATCTTGTAGAGGCTCATGCCCAGCGAGAAGACGTCGGCGCGGGCGTCGATCGTGCCCGCCTGCGCCTGCTCGGGGCTCATGTACTGCAGCTTGCCCTTGATGACCCCGCTGCGCGTCTTGGTGCTGTTGTTCTGGGCCTTGGCGACGCCGAAGTCGATCAGCTTCACCGCGCCTTCGTAGGACACCAGGATGTTGTGCGGGCTGACGTCGCGGTGGATGACCTCCTGCCGTCGCCCGGCGGCGTCGACCACCTGGTGGGCGGCCTCGAGGCCGAGCGCCACGCACAGGCCGACGTACACCGAGGCGGCCACCGGCATGCGGCGCCCCTGCGATCGGTAGGTGCGCAGGACGCTGGCCAGGTCGACGCCGTCGATGAACTCCATCGCGATGTAGTGCTGGCCGTCGACCTCGCCGAAGTCGAGCACCTCGCCCACGTGCGGGTGGCGGATGAGGGCCGCGATGTGCGCCTCGTCGCGCAGCATCGAGACGAAGCGCCGGTTGGCGGCGAAGTGGGGCAGCAGGCGCTTGACCGCCACGCGCTTGCGGAAGCCGCCCGGCCCCTGGACCTCGGCCAGATAGACCTCGGCCATGCCGCCCTGGCCCAGCTTGCGGACCAGGTGGTACCGACCAAAGGGTTGGTGCCGCGTGTCGTCCATCGCACCCGCTCACCCGCGTGAGGCGACGTACCCTAGCACGTCCACCGGCGCCGCGCGCGGCTCAGCCGCTGCATTCGCCCTCGCTGCAGGTCCCGCTCTGACACGGCGGCTGATCGCCACATCGACACTGGCCGTCGACGCACCGATCGGCGCTGGCGTCGCAGGACCGCTCACAGGCCCCGCACCGCTCGAACGTCGTGTCGAGGCCGAAGCCCTCGTCGGTCTGCCCATCACAGTCGTCGTCCTGACCGTTGCAGGCCTCGGCGGGCACGGGGCCGCAGGCGCCGCAGGCGTTGGCGACGTCCTCGTCGGTGCGCATGTCGCAGTCGTCGTCCTCCCCGTTGCAGACCTCGGCGGGCGTGGGTCCGCAGTCGCCGCAGGCGTTGAGCAAGCCCTCGTCGGTGCGCGTGTCGCAGTCGTCGTCCCGCCCGTTGCACACCTCGGGCGGCACCGGACCGCAGGCGCCGCAGGCGTTCAGCACCCCCTCGTCGGACTGGCCGTCGCAGTCGTCGTCCTGCGTGTTGCAGGCCTCGTCCTGGGGCCGGACCTCGCCGACGCAGTCGCCCCAGTCGCCGGCGGTGCAGGTCTCGACCCCCGTGCTGCAGCGCCCCACGTCGGAGCCGCAGACCCGCTGCAGCTGCTCGTCGGCCCGTCCGTCGCAGTCCTCGTCGCGGCCATCACAGGTCTCGTTGGTCGGCCCCACCGCGCCGCGGCACTGGCCCCACTGCCCGCTCTGACACGTCTGCGTCCCGGTCTCGCAGAGGCCCACGTCCGAGCCGCCGGGGCAGGCCCGCACCAGATCCTCGTCGGTGCGCCCGTCGCAGTCGTCGTCCTCCCCGTTGCAGGTCTCGGCGATGGGGCGCACCTCGTCGACGCACCCGCCCCAGTCCCCCGCCCGGCAGGTCTGGCGCCCTTGCTGGCAGCGCCCGACGTCGCTGCCGCAGTTGCGCACCAGCGCCTCGTCCGTCTGGCCGTCGCAGTCCTGATCGCGGTTGTCGCAGGTCTCGGCGGCGGGCAGCGTCTGGCCCATGCAGCCGCGGAACGTGCCGTCCCGGCAGCGCTGCGTGCCCGGGCGGCACAGCCCCACGTTCGCCGTGCCGTCGGGGCCGTCGTAGCAGCCGCGCTCGAGCGGATCGCCGCGCTCGTCCTCGTCGCGCTCCCCGTCGCAGTCGTCGTCGATGTTGTTGCAGCTCTCGACGCCCGGCCCGATGGCGCCCTCGCACGCGCCCAGCTGACCGGCGCGGCAGGTGCGCGCCCCTCGCCTGCAGGGCCCGCGCCCGGGCTCCCCGGCGAAGGGATAGCAGGCCACGGTGACCGGGTTGCCGGCGGCGTCGGTGTCGGTCAGGCCGTCGCAGTCGTTGTCCAGCGCGTCGCAGATGTCGTCGACGGGCAGGACGTCGTCCTCGCACTCCCCCCAGGCCTCCGGGCCGCCGGGCGACGAGACGCAGGCCTGGCTGCCCCCGCGGCACAGCCCCCGCCCCACCGTGCCCTCGGGCCCCTCGTAGCAGGCGCGCCGCACCTGCTCGTCGTGCGCGCCGTCGCAGTCGTCGTCGATGCCGTCGCACACCTCGCTGCGCGCGTTGCGCACGACGCCGAGGCAGAGCAGCCGATCCACCCCGGTCAGCTCGCCCCCGTTCGTGCTGCACACCACCGGCGCCACGCGGCAGGCGCAGGGGGGGCCACCGGGCACGCACGGATCGCCGCACTCGGTGGGCCGCTCGACGTCGTCGGGCCCCAGCCGCGCCGGGTTGCCCTCGTCGAAGCGCCCGTCGCAGTCGTCGTCCGCCGCGTTGCACCACTCGGAGGCGCCGGGGAAGACCAGCGGATCGCCGTCGTCGCAGTCGCCCGGGATGGGCCAGCCGTCGCCGTCCCGGTCCGAGGCCGGCGCGCAGCGCGCGTCGCTGCCGTCACAGTCCTGGTCGATCCCGTCGCCGCAGCGCTCCGGCGCGCCGGGCCGCACGTCCTTGCGCGTGTCGTCGCAGTCGGTGCCGCCGGCGCTCACCGCGCGGACGCCGTCGCCGTCCTGGTCGTCCGGCGGGCAATCCAGGTCTTCGCCGTCGCAGTCCTGGTCGACCCGGTCGCCGCACACCTCGGGCGCCCCCGGAAAGATGCCCGCGTCGAGGTCGTTGCAGTCGAGCTCGCGCCCATCTCCGTCGAAGCCGGCGCAGGCGTGCGAGCCCCAGGGCACGTCGAAGGGGCAAGCGAAGCCGTCGCCGTCCAGATCGTCGGTGAGGCAGCGCAGGTCCTCGCCGGTGCAGTCCTGGTCGACGCCGTCCCCGCACACCTCCGGGTTGCCCGGGAAGCGGCGCGGATCCGCGTCGTCGCAGTCCTGGTCGGCGAACACGCCGTCCCCGTCCTCGTCGCAGGGCGGGTCGATCCCGTCGCAGTCCTGGTCCACCCCGTCGGCGCACTGCTCGACGTTCCCCGGGAACCGGTCCGGATCACGATCGTCGCAGTCCCGGTCGGCCCCGACCCCGTCGCCGTCCGCGTCGAGGCCCGCGCACGAGACATCGGCCTCGGCGCGGCAGTCGTTGTCGAGCCCGTCGTCGCACCACCGCTGGTGGCGGGCGAGCGGCAGCCCGTCGGTGACCTCGTCCGCGCGCAGCTCGGGCGACTTGAAGGGGTTGGCCTGCCGGGTGTCGCAGCCCGGCTCGAGGCAGGTGGATCGCAGCTCGTCGTGGCAATCGTCCACCTGCTCCGCCACCCCCGCGCCGAGCGCGGCGCAGCAGCCGGTGTCGGCCTCGCCCCGCGTGCAGCTCGGGAACAGGTCGCCGTCGCGATCGCAATCCGCCCCCAAGGCCTCGAGCGTCACGCGGGCGCGGGTGATGCCCTCGACGCGCACCCGCGCGCCGCCGGCCGCGACCGGTCGGTCGCAGGTACAGTCGGGCGTGTCGAGCGGATCGTCCTGGCAGCGGGCGGCGCCCTCGCAGGCCACCACCCACACGGTCGCCAGCCCCGAGAAGGCGTCGGGCGCGCGCACCCCCAGCGCGAGCGGGGTGTCGAGCGTCGCGCCGGCCTGCCCCAGATCGAAGACGTCGGCGCCCACCCGCCGCTCGACGCCGTCGCCCAGTCGCAGGAACACGACCAGCGCGCCCACCGGCTGCCCCACCGCGTCGACCACCACCAGGTCGAGGCGCGGGGGCTCGTCCTCGGCGCAGCCGACGATCAACGCCGCCAGCACGCCGAGCGCCAAGAGGGGGCGGATCAGCCGCAATTGCCGTCGGTACAGGTCGTGCCGGCCGGGTGGCCCGCGCAGTCCCCGTCGTCAGTGCAGGCGTCGCACGAGCCGTTGGGCAGGCAACGGTTGCCGTTGGGGTTGCCGGCGCAGTCCTCGGGGCCGTCACATTGACCGCACGACGGTGGATCGCCCGAGCAGGCCGGCGCGTTGCCGTTGGGGTTGCAGCCCGCGTGATCGGCCGGATCGCAGGCCTCGCAGGCCCCGGCGACGCACTCCTCGCCGCTGGCGTTGCCGGCGCACTCGCCGTCACCGGCGCAGGCCCGG
Organism: bacterium; assembly: GCA_030426945.1. Lineage (GTDB taxonomy): Bacteria > Myxococcota_A > Bradymonadia > UBA7976 > UBA1532 > JACKDN01. The sequence goes on along the minus strand of JAUHXL010000292.1, from coordinate 1,684 downwards.
CAGGTGCGCGTGCCCGCGTCGCAGATCGGCGCCGCCCCGCCGGCGTCGCACCCCATGCCGTTCGCTGGATCGCACGCGGCGCAGACCCCCGCGACGCACTGATCGCCGTTGGGGTTGCCCGCGCACTCCCCGTCGTTGGCGCAGGCGCGGCAGGACTGATCGCCCGCGTCGCACACCGGCGCGTTGCCGTTGGGATCGCAGCCGGCGTCGTCGGCGGGATCGCAGGTCTCGCAAGCGCCCGCGACGCACTGGCCCCCGTTGGGGTTGCCGGCGCACTCGCCGTCCCCCGCGCAGGCCCGGCACTCGAGGTCGCCCCCGTCGCAGATCGGCGCGTTCGAGGCCCGATCACAGCCCGCGTCGCCCGCCGGATCGCAGACCTCGCAGCGGCCGCTCACGCACTGCTCGCCGTTGGGGTTGCCGTTGCACTCGGCGTCGTTCTGACAGCCGCGACACATCGGCGGGTTGCCCGCGCACACGGGGGTGGCGCTGCCCTCACCGCAGCCCGCGCCGTCGGCGGGATCACAGGCCTCGCAGGCCCCGTTGACGCACTGCTCGCCGCTGGGGTTGCCGGCGCACTCGCCGTCGTTCGCGCAGCCCCGACACTGGTAGTTGTTCGCGTCGCAGACGGGCGCGTTGCCCCCCGCGTTGCAGCCGGCGTCGTCCGCGGGATCGCAGCCGCGGCAGGCGCCCGGATCGGCCCCGGCGGCGACGCACTGCGTGCCCGCGGGGTTGCCCGCGCACTCCCCGTCGTTGTTGCAGGCCCGGCAGGCGGGCGTGGCCCCCGCGCAGATGGGCTGGGTGCTGGCCGGCGCGCAGCCCTCGTCGTCGGCGGGATCGCATTGGCGGCAGCGCCCCGCCGCGCAGATGGGTCCGTTGTTGTTGCCGACGCACTCGGCGTTGTTGGCGCAGCCCCGGCAGGTGGCCGTCGCCTGATCGCACACGGGGTTGGCCGAGCCGCGGTTGCACCCGGCGCCGTCGGCGGGATCGCATTGGCTGCACGCGCCGTCCCGAGCACCCGCGGTGACGCACTGGGCCCCGTTGGGGTTGCCGGCGCAGTCCCCGTCGGCGTCGCAGGCCACGCAGGCGGGCGGATCGCCTTCGCACGAGGGCATCAGGCCGCCCGCCTGACAGCCGGCGTCGTCCCGCGGATCGCAGGTGCCGCACCGCCCGTCCGCCAGACACTGACCGCCGTTGGGGTTGCCCGCGCAGTCCCCATCGTTGGCGCAGGCCCGGCAGGTCAGCGAGCCGGCGTCGCAGGTGGGGGCCGCGCCGTTGAGGTTGCAGCCGGCGTCGTCGGCCGGATCGCAGCGCTCGCAGCCGTCGGCGACGCACTGGCGGCGATCACCGGCGGTGCAGTCCCCGTCGTTGCGGCAGCCGACGCACACCCCGCGGGCGTCGGCGCAGAACGACGTCTGCCCGCCGCACTCGGCGTTGTTGCCGCACTGGCAGGTGCGCGCGACGCAGCTGTTGGTCGCCGCCGCGTCGCAGGCCACGCCGCACGACTCGCAGCCGTTGGTCGTCGCGTTCACGCACTGCAGGTTGCAGCACAGCTGGTTACCGCCGCAGCCGTCGTGCGACTGCGGATCGCAGAGCTCGCAGCGCCCGCTGACGCACTGGTTCTCGGGCCCGGGGCGGTCGACGCACTCCTGATCGTTCACGCAGCCGCGGCAGGTGGCGTCGTCGG
>JAUHXL010000291.1 GCA_030426945.1 bacterium | reverse complement strand
CTGATCCCGCACCACCCCCGTCCCCCAGAACGCCTCCTGCAGCTTGTCCCACAGGTCGCGCTGGTCGAGGAACCCGCGGGTCACCTCGTAGGCCGCGACCAGGTCGCGGCGGAACATCGTCTCGACCTCGGTCGCGAAGTCGCCGTCGTGCACCATCACCGCGCACTCGCTGTTCGACCGCGCGCTGCGCTCGTCGAAGTTCCACGTGCCGACGATCGACGCCACGCCGTCGAAGGTGGCCACCTTCTGGTGCATCGTCACGCCCTCGCCCTTGCGCTCGTACACCTTCACGCCCGCCTCGATGAGCGTCGGGTAGCTGCGCCGCGACGCGACGCTCATGAACGGAAAGTCGTTGGACTCCGGCGAGTTGGTCAGGATCTCGACGCTCACCCCGCGCTTCTTCACCGCGTCCACCAGCCGCCACACCATGCGGTCGTCGGGGATGAAGTAGGCGTTGGCGATGCGGATGGAGCGTTGCGCGTTCTGGATGGCGCCGATGTAGAGGTTCGTGACGCTCTTGGTGCCGAACTCGCGCGGCCACTGATGCGCGAAGCGCGCCGGCAGGCGGCCCGGCGCCTCGGGCGCGGGGAACAACGCGCGGTCGTTGGTCAGCTTGTCGCCGGTGATGCGATCCCAGCTTCGGCAGAAGGCCCACTGCATATCGCGCACGATGTCGCCCCGCAGCAGGATGTCGGTGTCGCGCCAGGGGATCTTCGCGCTGCCGCCGCTCTGGTCGATCAGCATCGTGCCGCCGTAGGCGTACTCGCTGGCCACGTTCTGGCCGCCGGTGATGGCCACCTGGCCGTCGACCACCAGCATCTTCGCGTGCCAGGCGCTGGTGACGTCGGGCATGTAGCGCAGCACGGGCACGCCGCGATCCTCGAGCCACGACAGCACGTCGCTGCCCGCGTCGAAGTTGCTCTTCTGGTCGGTGATGACGCGCACCTGCACCGGCGGCCCCGCCGGGAAGGCGATGCGCGCGCCGCGCTCGAAAGGGTGGGGCTCGTCGAAGGCCTCGCCGCGGGCCTTCGCCAGCAGCAGCCGCGCGTGCAACCAGCCCGTGTCGTCGGGCGCGAACACCAGCGTCTGCAGGTGAATCGAGTGGCGCGCCCGGGCCATCAATTCGTAGCGCGCGGGGAAGGACGCGCCCCCGTTGATCAGCAGCTCGGCGTGGGTGTCATCGCGGCGAAGCGAGTGGGTGTGCTGGTCGAACCAGGCCTGGCCTTCGGACGAGTCGTAGGGGTGCAAGGGGGCCCTCCGGTTGGCGCATCGCGGGCGATTCAACCGCACTTCGCGGGCGCAATGCGAGCCGGTCGACGGCGGCCGGGTGGTGGGAAGGTAACGCGGGGCACCGCGCGGCGCGGCGCCGCGGCGGCACGCGCTTCGCAGCCAGCGCCGGGGTCGTGACGCCCGGCCGGGAGGTGAGCGATGAGGCGATGGATCGGATGGACCGCGCTGGTGGTGAGCCTGACCGCCTGCGGCGCGCAGCGGCCGAAGGACGACGGTCCGGGTCCCGCGCCGGTCGAGCGCATGGAGCTGAGCGACGACGGGCTGCGCATGGAGTTCGCCCCCCGCGTCGAGCGCGAGGACGCCGTCGAGCACGTCCTGCGCTGCCGGCTGGAAGAGGATCCCGACAACCCACGGATGTCGCGGGTGGCCTGCCCGGTGAACATCGGCAACGCGCACATCGACGTCGAGGAGGGGCCGTCGGGCGTCGCGCTGACCGTGCGGCTGGACCTCGAGGACGCGAAGGCGCTGAAGGCCTGGTTCGAGGCCGCCGGGCGCAAACCGTAGCGGAGGATCGGCGCGACGCTGCCCCGGCCGCCCGTGCGCAAACCGTCGCCCCTCGCTTGCGACCCCCCGCCGCCTGCGCCATCTTCTGGCGATGGCCGACCCCCGTGAACCTCCGAAGGGCCGCATCGGGCGCCTGGCGCGGCTCGCCAGCGTGGGCGCGCGCAGCGGCGCGCGCATGCTGCTGAACCGCGACGCCGACGACGCGGCGAAGCACGCCGCCGAGGTGCTGGGCAACCTGCGCGGCCTGGCCACCAAGGTGGGCCAGATGGCCAGCTACATCGACGGCGTCGTGCCCGAGGGGCAGCGCGACAGCTACGAGCACTGGCTGGGCAAGCTGCAGTCGGCGGCGCATCACTCCACGCCCGAGGCCATCCGCGGGCAGGTCGTCGCCGAGCTGGGGCGGCCGGTGGACGAGCTGTTCGCCGAGTGGGACGACGCGCCCCTGGCCAGCGCCAGCATCGGGCAGGTGCACCGCGCGCGGTTGCACGACGGGCGGCCGGTGGCGGTGAAGGTGCAGCACCCCGGCGTGGCCGAGGCGGTCGAGGCGGATCTGCGCAACGCGGGGCTGCTCGAGACGGCGCTGGCGGCGGTGGCGGGCACCCGGCGCTTCGAGTCGAAGCGCGTGCTCGAGGAGATCCGGGAGCGGTTCCGCGAGGAGCTCGACTACACCCTCGAGGCCGAGCGGCAGCGACGCTTCACGGCGCTCTTCGCGGGCGACGACCAGGTCGTGATCCCCGAGGTCATCGACGATCACTGCACGCAGCGGGTGCTGACCACCACCTTCGTCGAGGGGCTGTCGCTGGACGCCGCGCGCGCCCGCCCGGAGGCCGAGCGCGCCGTCTGGTGCGAGACGCTGTGGCACTTCGTCTACAAGGCCAGCCTGGTGGGCAAGCTGTTCAACGCCGACCCCCACCCGGGCAACTACTTCTTCCAGGCCGACGGGCGCGTGGCCTTCCTCGACTACGGCTGCGTCCAGCCGGTCGACCCGGGGCGCTCGGTGCACGCCTGCGATCTGCACCGCGCCTCGCACCGCGGCGACCTGGCGGCCTTCCGCGAGGCCGGCAAGCGCATGCTCGACCTGCAGGGCGGCCGCTACGAGGTGCGCGCGCTGGAGTACGTCGAGCTGTGCTTCGCGCCGCTGTTCGAGTCGCCCTACCGCATGTCGCGCGATTACGTGTCGACGCTGGTGGCCGAGATGAAGCGGCTGGCGCTCGACTTCCGCAAGGGCAAGGACGACGGCTACGTGCCGCTGCCGCCGGGCGTGTTCTTCCTCAACCGCCTTCAGTTCGGCTTCTACTCGGTGCTGGCGCGGCTCGACGCCCCCGCCGACTATCGGTCGGTCGAGCAGCGCTTCCTGGGGGACGCATGAGCCTGGCGTTGAAGGGGCACAGCGACGTCGCGCGGGCCCTGCGGCGTCGCCTCGGCGTGCTGGCCGAGACCTGGCGGCCGGCGCTGATCAGCGGCCCCTTCGGCGCGGGGCAGGCCGAGGTGGGGCGCGCGCTGCACGCCGCCAGCCGGCGCGCGGGCGCGCCCTGCGTGCAGATCGACTGCCTTGCCTTGCCGCCGGCGGCGCCGGCCGACTTCGTGCTGGACGCGGCGAAGGCGGCGGGCGAGGGGACGCTGGTGCTGGCCTGGGTCGAGGCGCTGATGCCCGCGGCGCAGCAGGCGCTGGCGGCGGCGCTGGCCGACGGGGCGTTCCAGCCGGGCATGCCGCTGCGGGCGCGGCTGGTGGCCTGCACAGCGGACCGCGACGGCGTGGCGCCGGCCCTGCGCGCGGCGTTCACCGAGCACCTGGTGCTGCCCCCGTTGAGCGCCCGGGCGGCCGATCTGGGGCCCATCGTCGCGGCCATCCTCGCGGCGGTCGCGGAGGCGGAGCAGACGGCGGCCGACGCCGAGACGCTGGCGTGGATCGCCGGCGAGGACTGGCCCGGCGACCTGACGCAGCTCGCGGCGGTGGTGGCGACGGTGGCCAGTAGCGGCATGCCCCTGTCGCCGCGGCTGCTCGACGCGGTGCGGCGGCGCCGTCACTGACAGACGCACGCGTCCTCGTGGCACGCGCCCCCGGCGAAGCCCCGCGCTCGGCAGTCGGCCGCGCACTCCGCGTCGATACACACCTCGCCCCCGGGCGTCGGGCATTGCAGTGAGGCCATGATCTGCGTGAGCGTGCAGACGGTCGACTCGACCTCGGCCTCGGGCATCCACGCGCCGATGATCAGCAGCTCGCACAGGGGCGTGGTGCCGTGGACGCTGACGTTGAAGTACCCGATGGTCGTGTGGCCGTCCGCCGCGCAGGTCCAGAACAGATCACCCACGGGCAGCGGCACGCCGGCGACGACCTCGGTGTAGGCCTCGAAGTACAAGGGCTCGGCCGCGGGGCAGCGCGCGCGCACCACGTCGAGCGCGAAGTCGGCGAGCCCGTCGGGCGTGCAGGCCGCGACCCGCCCCGCCTCGGGCACGCCGGCCAGGACCATCACCCCCAGCGCGGCCGCGTCGCCCAACTGCACCGCCGTCGTCTGGGTGCCCGCGCCCACGGGCGTGAAGTCCGGGGGGGCGTGCAGCGTGCAGCCCGACGATCCCGTGAGCACGAGCTGCCATCCGGCCGGGGTGGTGCGGGGTGACTGCTCGCCGCAGGCGGCCGCCGCGTCGATGAGGCGATCGACGCGGGGCAGGCCGGTGTGGTCGTCGTCGGCCGGCGGGGCGCCCGCTTCGGGCCGTGCGGCGCCGCCGGCCGCCGCGTCGGCGGGCAGCCCACCCGGCCCGAAGGGGTCGTCACCGCCGGCGTCGCCCTGGCAGGCGGCGACGCCCGACACGCAGAGGAGGAGCAGGACTCGACGGGGCGGAGTCGGCACGGGTCACCTCCCATCCGGCCCACGGGCGAGCGACCGGCACACCGTGCCGGGGCGTCCGATGCCGCCCGGGCCGAGCGGCAATCGACGTGCCAGCGGGGGGGGCGCGTCGCTGGGTGGTGGGGGTTCCCACCTCGTAGCGGCGAGCGTCGAACGGGGGCGCGGCGGGGACGTCTTCGGGCGAGGGGGCCAGCCCGCCCCGAGCGTGGCAGGGGCCCGATCAGACCAGATCCGGAAAGCGCCGTCGAATCGAGAGCTTGCGGCCGGCCAGCCCAGCGAGGCCCATCGTCAGGGCGACGCTGCTGAGGATGAAGCCGAAGCCGAAGGGCAGCGACTTGATCATCGCGCTGGCGCCGGGCACGAACTCGCCGGCGGCGATCGTGGCGGCGACGCCGAAGGGGATGGCGCCCACCAGCAGGGTGCGCTGGCGGCCTTGAACGCGGCGATCGTCGTCGTCGACCAGCATCAACCGGACATCGCCGTCGCGCAGGTCGAGCAGGGGCTCGTCGCGGCAGGTGGTGCAGGTGCCGTTCGACGCGAAGCGCGCCGCGCAGGTGCCGCAAGCGAAGTCGCCCGGCGCGGCGGCCGCGACGGCCTGCTCGGCGTTGGCTCGGCGCCCCAGCGCGCGGTGCAGCAGCCAGGCGCCCACGTCGGGTTGCGCGAGACACCAGAGGGTGCCGACGCCGTTGACCAGCGAGGCGATGGACGCCAGCAGCGGGGGAAGGAGGAAGTCTTGCGCCATCAGCATGCGAGGCCAGAGCAGCCCGATGAAGCCGATCGCGAAGACGGCGCCGACGATGGTGAGGTAGGCCAGGGCCCTCAGCGCGTCGCGCGCGGCCTCGCTGCCGAGGAGCAGCCCGCCCAGGAGCAGGCTGTTCAGCACCAGGCCCATCGAGCGCGGCTTGCCGGTGAAGGCGGCGTAAGCCTCGGCGGCGATGGCCAGCCCCATGATGGCGAACTGGATCAACAGCTTGCGTGGCAGCGGTGGCTTGTTCATGGTCGCACCCTGTGCATCGACGGCGCGCACTGTAGCGGGCCGCGCGGCGGGGGGCGAGGAGGCAGGCATGGCGCTCGGTGAGGTGGGGCAGCGGGTGGTGGTGACGGCCTTCGGCAGCGATCCGATGGACGCCCTCGAGAACACGCTGCGGGTCGAGGCACAGCCGGCGCCGGAGCCGGCCGAGCTGGGACCGCAGGACGTGGTGGTGCGGGTGCGCGCGTGCGCCGTCGGCTGGGTCGATCTGTTGATGGCCAGCGGGCAGTACCAGCACATGGTGAAGCCGCCCTACACGCCCGGGCTGGAGTGCAGCGGCGACGTGGCGTGGGTGGGCGACGCGGTCGAGGGCGTGGCGGTGGGCGATCGCGTGTACGTCGACGGCCTGCTGGCCGGCCCGCGCTCGCTCGGCGCCTATCAGACCTACGGCGGCTTCGCGACCTGGGCCGTGGCGCCCACCGCCGCGGTGCGGCCGCTGCCCGCGGCGTGGAGCTACGACCAGGGCTGCTGCCTGCTGGGCAACTACGAGACGGCGTGGCATTGCCTGGTGGCGCGGGGCCAGGTGCAGGCCGGCGAGACGGTGCTGGTGCACGGGGCGTCGGGCTCGACGGGGCTGGCCGCGGTGCACGTCGCCAAGCTGCGCGGGGCGACGGTCATCGCCACCGGGCGGTCGCCCGAGAAGCTGGCGATCGTGAAGGCCCAGGGCGCCGACCACGTGATCTGCACCGCCGACGCGCCGCGCTTCCGCGACGCGGTGAAGGATCTCACCGGCGGGCGGGGCGTCGACGTCGTCTACGATGGCGTGGGCGGTGATACGTCGATCGAGAGCCTGCGCTGCGTGCGCTTCGGCGCGCGCTTCCTGATCGTCGGCTGGGCGTCGACGCCCGACGTCGCGCGCGGCAAGGGCCAGCGCGGCGCGCCCAACGCGAACGTGCTGCCCACCAACCTGATCATGATGAAGGGCCTCGACGTGCTCGGCTGCCCGACGGCCATCTCGACGCACCTCGATCCGAGCATCCGCGCGGCGCGGCTGGGCGCGATCATGGCGTGGGTCGAGTCGGGCGACCTGGTGCCCTACGCCGGGCCGGCCTACGCGTTCGCCGACCTCGGCGACGCGCTGCGGGACAAATGGCGCAGCCGGCACGTGGGCGGGTGCATCCTACGTCCCTGACACAACCCGCGGCGCTGGCGCCTCCACCGCTCGGGAACGACACACAAAAGAGCCCCGCGCCCGAGAGGAGAGCCCATGGCCACCGTGCAGATCACCAAGGACAACCTCGAGTCGACGGTCGAGAGCAACGACATCGTGTTGCTCGACTTCTGGGCCGAGTGGTGCGGCCCCTGCAAGGCCTTCGGGCCCATCTTCGAGAAGGCCAGCGAGGCCAACGACGACATCGTCTTCGGCAAGATCGACACCGAGGAGGAGAGCGAGCTCGGCGCGCTGTTCCAGGTGCGGTCCATCCCGACGATCATGGCCTTCCGCGGGCAGATCCCCGTGTTCCGACAGGCGGGCCTGCTGCCCGAGCCGGCGCTCGACAACCTGATCGAGCAGATCCGCGAGCTGGACATGGACGAGGTGAGGAAGCACTACGAGGAGCAGCTGAAGAAGGCGCGCGGCGAGGGCTGAGCGGGGGGTCTGCTCACGAGCCGTCGGCGGTTCGGTCCGACGGGCAGTCAGCAGTCAGCTCTCAGCTCTCAGCCGGGCCCCGTGCGCCGTGCCGCGCACGGAACCGCGGTGCAAGGTCGACGCTGTCGGCTTCTGGACAGACGATCCCAACGACCGCGGCCGGGCTGACCGTGGACCGCCGAGAGCCGCCGCCCGGCCGACCTCGTGCGCCGGGCGGTGCGCCCGCGGTTGTGAATCACCCCCCCCGAGCGAGGGCGCTCAGTCGCAGGCGTAGGTCGCCACCGTCTGCTGATCCCAGGTGCCGTCCGCCCCGAGATCCAGCCGGTGGGTCTGCCAGCGGTCCTCGTCGAAGGTCGTCTCGGTCACCTGATCCCACGTCCCGTCGCCGTCGTGATCGCTGCGCTGCCGCGTGACGCGGGCGCCGTAGAGGCGGCCGGGGTCGTCGCCGTCGGCCACGGTCAGCTCGTCGACGCGGTCGGCCGTGCCGTCGGGCAGGTTGGGCGTGCACACGCCGTCGCCGCCGCTGCAGCCGTAGCCCCCGCCGTCGGCGCGCGCGGTGACCGTCTGGCCCGCGTAGGTGTAGGTGGTGACGCCGTCCGGCTGCCCGTCCGGCGTGGGCTCGGCGTCGATGGGCCAGCGCGGCGGGCCGACGTCGCGCTCGAGCCGCACGGGGCGGCCCCCTTCGAAGACGTAGCCCTCGATGCGAACGGGCGTGCCGTCGTCGCCCTCGTCGCACACCGTGCGCTCGGCCAACGCGCCCTCGGGCGTCGCGGGATCGGTGTCGGCGTAGGTGTAGGTGCAGCGGGAGATCACGAGCTGGTCGCCGGACATCGTGCGCGACAGCGTCTCGATGCTCTGCCCGGTGGCGTTCAGCGTGGTCTCGGTGCGGCTCTCGGGCACGCCGTCCGCGTCCGCGTCGAAGGTCGACACGGTGCGGCGCGCCGCGTCGTCGCGCTCCCAGGTGAGCCGGCGGTCGACCGTGCCGTCGTCGCCCTCGTCCCAGTCGCTCACGTAGCCGGTACGGTCGGCGTTCCACGTGAACGTGGTGCGCCGGATGGTCGCGCCGGTGGCGAGGTCTTCGGCCACCGTCTCGACGATGCGACAGGTGGGCGCCGGCGGCGGGCCCGCGTCGGGCTCGGCGCCGCCCGCGTCGGGCAGCGAGGGGTCGCGGTCTTCACCCGCGTCCGCCCCGACCACCGGCGGCGCGCCGCCCCCACCGCCCAGGCCGTCCGCCCCGGCGTCGCCGCCGAGCTGGATGGGACCGCCGCCACCGCCGCCGCCCCCGCCGCCGAGGCAGCCGGCGAGGCCCAGCGCCGCGAACAGGGCGGCGCCGCGCCCGATGATCGTCGTCGTGTGTCGCATTCGAAGCTCCCGGCCGCGGGACCGCGGGCGGGAGGCTGCCCGAGGACCGGGCGCGGGATCAACGGGGGGCCGAGATTTGGGTGGCACCTCTCGGTGGATCATCGACAAGCCCATCCTCGAGCTGCTGCGCATCGACAAGGACACGCCCCTCGACGTCAGCACCGACGGCGACGTGCTCATCATCCGGCCGCTGCGCGATCCGCGCGCCGAGCGCATGCGGGCGGCCGCCCTGCGCGTCGCGGACGCGCACGCCGAGGCGTTCGAGAAGTTGGCGAAGTGAGCGGGCCCGACTTCCTCGGCGTCGAGGACGTCCTGGCGATTCCCGCGCTGCATCAGCCGGCGCCCCGCGACGCCAACGCGTTCTTCGCGGCTGAAGCGCCGCGGCTCGCCGAGGTTCGAGGAAGGCACTCCGTGCCTCCCTCGAGCTCCCACCGGCCGGGCTCCGCCCTG
>JAUHXL010000290.1 GCA_030426945.1 bacterium | reverse complement strand
GTGCGGTGGTGGGGCCGCGCGGACCTGCGCGACTGCCTGCGCATCAGCGTCGGGCGCCCCGAGCACACCGACCGGCTGCTGGACGCGCTGCGGCGCCACGGCGCGGCCGGCTGAGCGGGTTTGCTTCGGACCCGCAGGCCCATCGCGCGCCCCGTGATGACGGCCGGGCTGTCGGGGCGTCGTGGCCGATGGCCGCGCGCGTCGACCTTGCCGCGCGGTGCCGAGCTCGGCACGGCCTGCGGGGCCCGGCCGAGAGCTGGCCGCTGACCGCCGACCGCTGACCGCCGGTGGGAGCGGACCACCCACGCCTCGTGAGCAGACCTGGCTGACCGCCGCGCGGAGCGCCCCCATCACGGGCTATGCTGGGCCGCCGACCGCTGTTACCATCGCTCGGCCAGGGGGGGCGAGGGGGTAACGAACGGCATGAGCGACGCCAAGATCGGGGACGTGCTGGATCAGCTCTTTCCGGTGGCCGGGCCCAACGCGCGGGTGCCACGCAAGCCGTCGGAGGCCGATCTGCTGGCCCTCGAGGGTGAGTTCGCCGGCGGCGGGGCCGCGCCCAGCGCGCGGGGGCCGAGCCCGGCGCCGCGCGCCGCCCCGCCGCCGCAGCAGCACGCATCTCCGGCGCCGAGCGCCCCGGCCCGCCCCGCCACGCCGCCGCAGCGCCCGGCGGCGTCGCCGGTCGCGCGGGCCGCGGCCGACGAGGTGGCCGCTGGGCTCGCCGACGACCTCGACGAGCTCGAGAAGATGCTGAGCCAGGCGACGGCCGGTCACACAGCGGCCGCTCAGCGCCCGGCTCAGCCCGCTCAGCCCGCTCAGCAGCGGCCGGCCCAGCCGGCGGCCCAGCAGCGGCCGGCCCAGCCGGCGGCGGCGCCGGTCGATCCCGAGACGGCCCGCCTGCTGGCCCTGTACCGCAAGACCATCGGCGACCTGACGCGCCCCGCGCGGCGGCGCTCGAAGCCGACGCCCCAGCAGTGGGCCGCGCTCGACGCGCGCGCCAAGCAGCTGTTCGTCAAGCTGGACGACCGGCAGAGCTTCGCGCAGGTGATCGCCCACAGCGGCATGCCCGAAGTCCACGCCACGTACCTGATGGCGGTGCTGGTGCAGCAGGGCCTCGTCGGCTGACGACCGTCCCCCGTCCCACGAAAGGCACGACCCATGGCCATCTTCGGCGGCCGGAAGAACCTGGTTCAGCGCATCCAGCAGCAGAAATGGCGGACGGACGACGAGCGCAAGGAGCTGCTCGCCGAGCTGCGCGAGTCGGATCCCCGCGCCAATGACCTGATGCCGATCTTGTTCCACCCCGACGCCAGCGTGCGGCAGGCCGTGGCAGAGCTGTTCGTGAAGTGCGCCACGCCCCAGGCGGTGATGGCGCTGGCGCGCGACATGGGCAACCGCGCGTCGAACGAGCGGACGATGGTGGGCCGGGTGTTCAACCGGCTGCCCGGCGACCTGATGTCGCCGGTGGTCGACAGCCTCCTCGGCAACGACAAGCAGCCCAAGCTGGTGCGCATCGGGTGGGAGGTCGCGCTCTCGCTCGGCGGCCAGGTGGGCGTCAAGTACCTGCGCAAGGCGGTGCAGGAGGCGCCGCAAGCGATGCGCGGTGCGGCCCTGCGGCGGCTGCTCCAGCTCGCCCGGCCCGATCAGGTGGTGGACGTGCTGCTCGAGGCGGCCACCAGCGAGGACAGCCGCCTGTCGGCCACGGCCATCGAGGCCATCGCCCAGGTCAACGATCCGCGGGTGATGGATCTGATGCTCGACCGCTTCGCCAACGGCGACGCGGCGGTGCGCGACCAGGCGGTGAAGTGGCTGCTCGAGGCGGCGAAGCACCACGCCGAGTCGGTGCGCGCGCACATGCTGCGGCTGCTCGGCGAGGGCGAGGACGCCATCCGCCGCCTGTGCGTCGAGATCATGCTCGAGACGGGCGATCCGGTCGACGTGCTGACGACGATCCTCGAGTTCCTGCACGGCCTGCTGGGCTGGCTGCGCGGGCAGATCATCGACACCCTGAAGAGCTTCGGCGACCGCATGTTCCGGCCCGCGGTGCAGCTGCTGCAGCATGACGACGAGGACATCCGGTCGACGGCGCTGCAGGTGGCGGAGAGCTTCCAGGATCCGCGGCTGGTGGGTCCGCTGTGCCGGATGCTGCAGGACGAGGACTGGTGGCTGAAGGTGACGGCCGCCGACAGCCTGGGGCAGCTCGGGGACGCGCGGGCCGTGCCCTTCCTGACCACCGCGCTGCAAGACGACGACTGCTGCTGGGCCGCGGTGGACGCGCTGGCGCAGATCGGCAGCGACGAGGCGCTCAACCCGCTGGCGCAGCTGCTGAAGCACGACCGACCCGAGCTGCGGACCGAGGTGATCCGATCGTTCGCGCGCTTCACCGATGATCGGCTGCTGAAGCTGCTGCAGGTGGTCAAGAACCAGGATCCGTCGACCGAGGTGCGCACGCTGGCGGCCGAGGTGCTGCGCGACATGGCGGCGCGCATGAACGTGCGGATCGACAACACCGAGGCGGGCATCATCGCGGTGTCGTCGGACAGCCTCGAGGATCCGGCCGACCGGCTGCTGGCGCGCATGCGCGAGATCGGGGCGAGCGATCTGCACCTGAGCGTCGATGAGCCGCCGCTGGTGCGCCTGGGCGGGCGGCTGCAGCGCATGGAGGGGCAAGAGAAGCTCGACGCCGCGGGCAGCGAGCGGCTGATCCGGTCGGTGCTCAACGAGCGGCAGGAGGCCAACCTCGACGAGGCCGGCGAGCTGGACTTCTGCTACAGCATCCCCAGCGTCGGGCGGTACCGGGCCAACGCGTACGTGCAGCGCCTGGGCATGGCGGCGACGTTCCGCGCCATCCCCAACATGCCGCCCACCTTCGACGACATCCGGCTGCCCGGTCACCTGACGGAGCTGTTGAACTACCACCAGGGCATCATCGTGGTGTCGGGCCCGGCGGGCAGCGGCAAGAGCACGACGCTGGCGGCGATCGTCAACCTGATCAACGAGACCAAGCCGGTGCACGTGCTGACGCTCGAGGAGCCCATCGAGTTCGTGCACCCGGTGAAGACGGCGCTGGTGAACCAGCGGGAGATCGGCAAGCACAGCGACAGCTTCCAGCGGGCGCTGCGCGGCGCGCTGCGCGAGGATCCCGACGTGATCATGGTGGGCGAGCTGCGGGACGCCGAGACCATCAGCATGGCGCTCGAGGCGGCCGAGACCGGGCACCTGGTGATCACGACGCTGCACACGACCAACGCCATCCAGACGGTGGACCGGCTGATCACCAGCTTCCCGCCCGAGGAGCAGCAGCAGGTGCGGATGAGCCTGTCGGAGTCGCTGAAGTACGTGGTGTGCCAGCAGCTGATGCCGACGAAGGATCACGGCGGGCGGGTGGCGGTGTTCGAGATCCTCAAGGGGACGTTCAGCGTCGGCAACCTGATCCGCGACGACAAGACCTACCAGCTGCCCAGCCTGATGCAGATTCAGCGGAACGTGGGCATGCAGACGGTCGACATGGCGCTGATGGAGCTGGTCGAGTCGCAGATCATCTCGCCGGAGCAGGCGTTCCTGCGGGCGCAGAACCAGGACCTGTTCGCGCCGCTGTGTCCGGCCAGCTTCATCGAAGAGCAGACGAACTTCGCCGAGGCCCAGGGATGAGGCCGGCGCGGGCAGACACGAGGGGGGCGTCCGCGTGAAGGAGAAGCTGAAGGCCCGGCATCGGATCGATCGCTTCCTGAAGCTGATGAACGATCGCGGCGCGAGCGACCTGCACTTGTCGGTGGGCCGACCGCCGCTGTTCCGGCAGTCGGGGCGCATCGTGCCCATCCGCTACCGGGTGCTGAGCAACGTCGACTTCGTCAACCTGATGGAGCCGATCACGCCGCCCGATCAGTGGAAGCAGTACCTCGAGACGGGCGACATGGACTACGCCTACGAGGTGCCGGGGCTGGCGCGGTTCCGCGTGAACCTGTTCGACCAGGAGCGCGGCAAGGGCGCGGTGTTCCGCATCATCCCCGAGAAGATCCTGACGCTGGATCAGCTGCGCATGCCGCCGTCGGTGCGCTCGCTGGCCCACATCGAGGGCGGCCTGGTGCTGGTCACCGGGCCCACCGGCTCGGGCAAGTCGACGACGCTGGCCGGCATCATCCACGAGATGAACGCCAAGCGGCCGCTGCACATCATCACCATCGAGGATCCCCTCGAGTTCGTGCACAGCAACCAGATGTCGCTCGTGTCGCAGCGCGAGGTGGGCACGCACTCCAAGGGGTTCGCGCCGGCGCTGCGCTCGGCGGTGCGCGAGGATCCCGACTGCATCCTGGTGGGCGAGATGCGCGACCTCGAGACCATCTCGATGGCGCTCAGCGCGGCCGAGACCGGCCTCTTGGTGTTCGGCACGCTGCACACCAACTCGGCCTCGAAGACGATGGACCGCATCATCAACGTCTTCCCCACCGACCGGCAGGACGGCGTGCGCGGCGTGCTGTCGGTGGTCATCAAGGGCGTGCTCAGCCAGCAGCTGCTGCGCCGCAAGAAGGGCGGCCGGGTGGCCGCCGTCGAGGTGCTGCTGAGCAGCCCTGCCCTCTCGTCGCTCATCCGCGAGGGCAAGACGCACCACATCACCGGCCTCATCCAGCAGGGCAAGAAGCGCGGCATGCTGGCCATGGACGACAGCCTGCGCAAGCTGGTCGACGACGACATCGTCGAGCCCGCCGACGCCCTCGACAAGGCGCTCGACAAGGACGAGTTCCGCAAGTGGCTCACCGCCCGCGGCGTCGACGTGCCCGCCAGCGACGAAGGCTGACCGAGGCACCCAGGCGCGGCCCCGGGGGCCGGGTGCCGCGGCACCCGAGGGGCAAGGTGCGGCGCGGTGCGGGCCGATGACGAGGCGTGCATCCGCCGGAGACCGCCTTGACGCGCACGCCGACCGCTGACGACCCCTTCCTCGCCGCCTCGGACACCTTGCCGATGGCCCCCTTGCCCCCGCCCGACTCGATGATCGAGAGCCGCGCGGCGCCGCGCGCGCAGCGTCGCTTCGTGGTGCGCATGCGCCTCGGGCCGTCGGCGTTGCGTCGGTGCCTGAGCAGCGACGTGAGCACCGAGGGCATCTTCGTCCTCATGCCGGGGGCGCCCCCAGTGGGCGCGGCCGTGGAGTGCGTGCTCGTCCACCCAGGGGACGGGCGCGAGCTGGTGGTGCCGGCGCGCGTCGTGCGGGCGGGCGAGACGCTCGCGGGGCCTGGCGTGGGGCTCGCTTTCGACGCGCTGTCGGCGGCGCAGCGGGCGGCGCTGGCCCGCTACGTCTCGGGCGACTGAGTCGACGCCTCGGGCGCGCGAGTCGGCGTGGCCTCCTCGTCGACGCCCACCGGCGGCGTGGTCGGGGGCACCACGGGCCAGCCGAAGTCCAGAAGCCGCCGCGTCACGATCCACAGAACCTCGGCGTCGATGCGCGGCGTCACCAGGGTGTCCCAGCCCAGCCCGTCGGGCTGCAGGTCGAAGGTGGCGCTCGTGGGCGCGTTGATCGCCACCAGGTGCCGCGCCGCCTCGACGAAGGCGGCGCGCTCGAGCAGCTCGGCGGCCGGCTCGGGATCGACGCTCAGCGCCACCGTGTCGTCGGGCGCGTTCGGCACCGACTGGACCAGGGACCGCGTGCTCAGCTTGTCCAGCCAGCGCTGGGGGAAGTCGTCGGGCTGGCGGCCCACCAGCCACAGCTGCGCGGGCGGCTCGGCCGCCACCTGCACGGTCACCCGGAGCCCCGCGTCGGGCGCCGGCTCGAAGCTGACGACCACGTCCCGGTCGTCGAGGCGACACCGCAGATAGGGCAGGCCCTGCCGCCAGCCGGCGATCGGCTGGCCCGCCTCACCCACGCGATCGACCAGCGCGCCCAGGAGCGCGCGCGCCGGCCCCGCGCGCGACGCGCCCGCGCGGCGAACGCCGATCTCCAGCGCCGCGAACAGCCCCGCCGAGCCGACCAACGCGACCCACCCGGGCAGGGGCAAGCCCAGCATCCGAGCGGCCACCACGGCGGCCAGCGCGCCCGCGAGCGCCACCAGGGGCACGCCCACCAGCGTGCCCCACCACGGGCGACGCGCGAGCGCCGCGTGTGCTGCCTCGACCATCGGCGGCAGGGTGGGTGAACGGCCCGGTCGCGTCAACGGGCGCGGGCCGTCGGGGTCTTCTCACGAGCCGTCGGTGGTCGCTCGAAGGGGCGGTCAGCGGTCAGCGGTCAGCGGTCAGCCGGGCCCCGTTCCGTGCGCTGGGCTCGACACCGACCGGCGAGCTCGAGGCGCCGGGCCCCCGGGCGGAGGGCTCAATCGTCGCGACGGTACGGAAGACTGGCCGTCCGACTGGCAAGGCGGGGCGGGCAGCGGGCCCACGGACCTGAATCACACACGCTGCTGTCCTGGAGGCGGACGCGTCGCCCTCGGGCACGGGCACGGGCACGGATCGAGCGCGGCGCTCTGCCGACCGCGGGGCGTCGAGAGCCGCGCGGTTCGCTCCCGCTGCCGGGCCTGGGCGACACTCCCCCGCCCGGCCTGCTATACGAACCGGCGGCGATCCGGGAGGCACGATGAAGCGCGCGACCATCACGACCATGCTCGGCTGGGCCGCCCTCGCGGGCGCGGCCCTCGGCGGCTGCCACTCGGCCGGCGGCAGCTCGACCGACGCGGGGGGGCCCCGGGTGGGCGAAGAGGCCGACGGCGGCGAGCCGAACACGGCGGACGCCGGACCGTCCGGCGACGCCCAGGTGGCGGGCGACGCCGGCGCCCCGCGGGACGCGCGGGTGGCGGCGGACGCGGCCGGCGACGGCGGCGCGCCGGCTGATCGGGACGCCGACCCCGGCGCCGACGCCGCCTCGCCCGTCGATGACGCCGCCGTGCCAGGCGCCGACGCGACCCCGAGCGCCGACGCGGCGCCGCCGCGGGACGACGCCGGCCCGCCCCCGGGCCCCATCGACTGCAAGAACGTCGTCCTGCCCGCGGGCAGCTTCGCCCTCGATCCCGGCGGCCCCGACGGCCAACTCAACCCCGCCGCCACCTTCGATGGCGAGACCGTCTGGGTGGCCTACAACCGACCCGGACCCGAGGCCGACTTCGACGTGTGGCTGACCGCCATCGACTGCGCCGGCAACGTGCGGCCGCCGGTGCAGGTCAACGACGTGCAGGCGCCCAACGACGTCGAGCCCACCGTGGCGGTGAGCGGCGGCCGCGTGCTGGTCGCCTGGACCGCCGATACGCCCGAGGACGGGCCGCTGAACCTGGCCGTCCGCTATCGCATGTACGATCCCGACGGCGTCGCGCGGGGCCCCAGCTTGCGCCTGCCGATCACCTTCGAGGGTGACACCATCGAGGCGAACGCCTGGATGCCCCACGTGGCCGGCGACGACGACGGCTTCTGGCTGACCGCCAGCCGCGGCCACCCCGAGATCGGCACGTTCCAAGCGTTCGTCCAGCGGCTGGACGCCGACGGCCTGCCGGTGAGCCCGCAGATCGACGTCGCGCCCACGCCCGGCGTGCCCCAGTGGGATCCCGGCGTCGAGATCGCCGCCGACGGCAGCGTGCACGTCGCCTGGATCGACGGCCAGCTGAACGGCGCGCCGCGCATGGCCCGCCTGCCCGTCGGCGGCGCCGGCTTCGAGCCGGCGGAGGTCGTGGCCACCGGCACCGGCAGCTCGATCTCGATCGCCGCGGACGGCCCGGTCTACGTCGCGCTGCACCGCGCGGCCGCGCAGGGCGCCGACATCTTGATCCGCACGGTCGACGCCGCCCCCACGCTTGTGCTGGGCGCCGACCGCCAGAACGACTTCCTCCCCGTGCTCGCGCCCGGCGCCGTCGCCTGGCAGCGCCAGATTCAGGGCACCCGCTACAGCGTCTGGGTGCAGCGCCTCGCGCCCGGCCCCACCTCGGCCAGCCCCGCCCTGCAGGTACCCACCGGCGATCCGGCCGGCCCCTTCCGCCCCGCCCTGGCCCGCGTGCGCGACGACGCCTGGCTGGTGCTGTGGAGCGAGGGTCCCCGCAGCCCCGACTACCGCGTCTTCGGCCGCTTCGTGTCGCCGTGAGCGGCCCGACGGACGAGCCCCCCATCGTCTCCACGGACGACCCGACGCTGCGCGCCGCCGAGGCCGCGGTGCGCCGCTGGGTCGAACGCCTGGTCGTGGCCCACGACCTGTGCCCCTTCGCCGCCCAGCCCCTACGCGCCGGCGCCGTGCGCTTCGTGGCCAGCGACGCCCGCGACCTGCCCGGCCTGCTGACCGCCCTACAGGCCGAGCTGCAGCGCCTGCTCGACACCCCGCCCGCCGCGCTGGCCACCACCCTGCTGGTGGTGCCTCACATGCTGGCCGACTTCGAGGACTACCTCGACGCCTTGGACCTGGTCGAGCTGGCCGTCGAGGACGCTGATCTGGCCGACGACCTGCAGGTGGCCTCCTTCCACCCCGACTACCGCTTCGAAGACACCGACGACGAGGTCACCGCCTACACCAACCGGGCGCCCCACCCCGTCTTCCACCTGCTGCGCACCGCCGAGGTGGCCCACGCCATCGACACCCACCCCGACGTCGAGGGCATCCCCGACCGCAACGTCGCCCACATGCGCAGCCTGGGCCTCGACGCCGCGCGCCGCCTGCTGGCGAGCTGCGTCGACGGCGACTGAGCCCGCGGCCCCCCGCTCAGAAGCCCGGCAGCGCGGGCTGCTGCCCCCCCATGACCGAGCCGGCCGCGCGTGAAGCCGAGCCGCCTTCGCCCGCCACGCGCGGGGCGCGGCGGCCGCCGCGGGGGGCGGCGCCTTCGCCCGCCCGGCCGAAGACGGTGCGGCCGCCGTAGTGGGGGGACAGGCGGCGCTCGCGTTCGATGTAGGCGGCGACGCCCTGGCCGGTGGCGACGGCTTCGAGGCGGCGGGCCTCGCGGTCGAGGCGGCGCAGGGCGTCGAGCGTCTCGGTCTGGCCGAGGCGGGCGCGCTGGACGGCGGCGCGCATCACCCCCAGCGTCTCGTCGTAGACCTTCAGCGGCACCGGGAACGGGTGGCCGTCCTTGCCGCCGTGGGCGAGCGCGAAGCGCGCCGGGTCGCTGAAGCGGGTGGGCGTGCCGTGGATGACCTC
>JAUHXL010000289.1 GCA_030426945.1 bacterium | reverse complement strand
CGTCGTAGCGACCCGCGAAGCAGGGCTCGAAGCCGCCGCGCACGATGTCGGCCTCGGGCAGATCCTCCCGGATGCCGGCGAACGAGAAGCCGCCTCCGCCCGCCGGGCAGATGGTCGTGCCCTCGCGGGTGCAGGCGCCGACGCCGACGCTGCAGGGCGCGCCGAGGCCCTCGGCTGGCCCGAGCGCCTCGTCGGCCGTGCCGTCGCAGTCGTCGTCGAGGCCGTTGCACACCTCGCCCTCGGGCGGCCCGGGCACGGCCCCGCAGGCGACCTCGTCGGGGCCGAGGCAGATGGTGACGCCCTCCCGCACGCAGAGGCCGACGCCCACCGCGCAGGCCTCGCCGAGGCCGAAGCCCTCGTCGAAGGCGCCGTCGCAGTCGTCGTCGAGGCCGTTGCACTGCTCACGCGGATCGGGATCCGGCACGCAGGCCGAGCGGGCCGGGGAGACGCACTGCAGGCTGCCCGTGCGCGTGCAGCCGTCGGCCGCGCGCTCGAGGCAGGCGCGCCCGATGTCGAAGCCCTCGTCGACGGTGCCATCGCAGTCGTCGTCCTGGCCGTTGCAGCGCTCGGAGGCCGGCTGGCAGGCGCCCCCGTCCGGGGTGAGCGGCTCGCCGCCGCCGTCCCGCCGGCCGGCGTCGGCGGGAGGCCCGAGGTCCGGCCGCGGCGGGCGCGCGTCGACGACGCGGGCGTCGACGAGGCGGCCGCTCCGGGGTCCGGCGTCGCGGGGCGCGCCGGCGCCACCCCCCGCGTCGGCCGAGGCCGCGCCGTCGTCGTCGCAGCCGAGCGCGATCAGGCCGGACAGCGCGAGCACGAGCAGGGGCGTGAGACGCAAGGCGACCTCGCGAGCGGGAGCGGGGCGGGGAGCGCGGATCAGAGGCCTTCGATCTTGGTCAGGATCTCCTTCATGATCTCCGACGTGCCACCGCCGATCGTGATCAGGCGGGCGTCGGTCCACGACCGGCTGATCGGGTACTCGGTGGTGTAGCCGAAGCCGCCGTACATCTGCATGCAGTCGTACATCACCCGCTGCATGAGATCGCCGGCGAACAGCTTCGCCATCGTGATCTCGCGGACCGCGTTCTTGGGCTGCTTCACGAACTTGTCGACCGCGAAGTAGGTCAGCCGGCGCGCGGCCTCGATGGCGGTCAGGTGCTCGACGAGCTTGTGCTTCCAGACCTGGAACTTCGTCACCGGGCGGCCGAAGGCCTTGCGGTCGTTGCCGTACTCGATGGCGCGGCGGACGGCGAGCTCCATGCCGGCGACCGCGCCGACGGCGGCGATGAGCCGCTCGCCCTGGAAGTTGGTCATGATGTGGTAGAAGCCCATGTTCTCCTGACCCAGCAGGTAGCGCACGGGCACGCGGCAGTCGTCGAAGAACAGCTCGGCGGTGTCCGAGGACTTGTTGCCGATCTTCTTGAGGCTCTTGCCGACGCTGAAGCCGGCGACGTCGGTCGGGAACACCAGCAGCGAGATGCCGCCGAAGCCGTCGTCCCCCGTGCGCACGGCCAACGTGATGAAGTCGGCGCGGGTGCCGTTGGTGATCCACAGCTTCTGCCCGTTGATGACGTAGTCGTCGCCGTCGCGGCGGGCGGTGGTGCGGATGGCCGCGACGTCGCTGCCGCCGCCCGGCTCGCTGACGCCCAGCGCGGCGATCATCTCGCCCTTGATCGCCGGCTCGAGGAAGTTGCGCTTCACCTCGTCGCTGCCGATCTCGTTGATGATCGGCGTGGCCATGTCCGACTGCACCATCAACGCCATGTTGAGGCCGGCGTTGTTCGTGCGCACCAGCTCCTCGGCGTAGCAGACCGTGTACCACCAGTCGAGGCCCAGGCCGCCGTACTCGGGATCGTGGCCGATGCCCAGGAGGCCCAGCTCGCCGGCCTGCGTGAACACCTCGCGGGGGAAGATGCCCTCTTCGTCCCAGGCCTCGGCGTGGGGCGCGAGGCTCTCGGCGAAGCGGCGGACGGTCTTGCGGATCTCCTGGTGCTCGGCGGTGAAGATCTCGCGGTCCTGCATTCGGACTCGGTGGTCGGTCATGGCGACTCCTGGCGGCTGGGTCGTCGTCGGTGCGCCTGCCCGGCGGCGCGGCGCACGCGGCTCTGGCGCAGCTTGAACCAAGGTCGGGCGGGGCGGCAAGCGCCGCGGGCCGGTCAGCGGGTGAGCACCAGCTGGAGCGGCGCGTCCGCGCCGACGACGAAGCGATCCGCGAGGGCGTCGTAGCGCACGGGCGCGGCGGTGGCGGGCGCGTAGCCCGCGCGCTCGGCGGTCACGGCGTAGCGCTCGCCGGCGGCCGCTCGGAGGGCGAAGGTGCCGTCGGCTGCGGTGAGCAGACGCGCGAACACCTGCCCGTCCGCCAGCCACACCGTCACCGCCGTGCCACCGGGCGGCGCGCCGTCGTCGAGCAGCACCGCGCCGCTCATGGGCACCGCGAAGCTGCCGCCGGACGCGTGGGTCAGCGCGACGTCGCCGACCGCGGTGAGGCCGCCGGGCGCCACCACGAGCGCGCGCGTCGCGACATCGTAGCCGGGGTGGGCGACGCGCAGCCGGTAGCGGCCGGGCGCGACGGTGTCGAACGTGAACGCGCCGTCGACGAGGGCGGTGCTCTGGACGACGCCCTCGCTGGCGGGCGGGAGGAGGGCGATCGACGCGGCGGCGAGGCGCTCGGGGGAGCCGAAGGCGGTCATCGAGACGGTGCCGAAGACCTCGCCGGGGCGGGCGGCCAGGGTGAGGGGCGCGGCCAGATCGAGATCCGCGCCGTCGGTGAGGGCGACGCCCGCGACCTCGGCCGCGGCGTAGCCGGGCAGCGTCGCGCGCACCGTCCAGGTGCCGACGGGCAGCGCGAGGGCGAAGCGGCCGTCGGCGTCGGCGCGCACCTGCCGTCCGGCCTCCGGCGCGCCCACGGTGACGGCGTCGGGTGAGGCGCCATCGTCGAGCATCACCCGCCCGCGCACGACGCCCTCGAGCCCGGCGGCGGGGTCGCGCAGGACGAGGACGCCGAGGTCCACGGCCTGGCCGGGTCCGAGCACGAAGACGATCGGCGGCGTCGATAGACCGGGTGCCTCGACCGCGAGGCGGTAGCCGCCCGGCGTCACGCGGTCGAAGGCGAAGCGGCCCGCGTCGTCGCGCAGCAGCGTCGTCTGCACCGGGGCGGCCGCGGGATCGGGCCCCGCGAAGAGGTGCACCCGCGTGACGTCCACCAGCGCCGGATCGCCCGAAGGCAGCACGACGCGGCCGACGATCTGCGCGGCGGCTCGATCTGCGGTCGGCGTGGCGGGATCGAGGGGGTGGTCGGCCTCGATGGGCGCGCAGGCGGCCAGCGCCAGCAGGCAGGGCATCAGGAGGCGCCGGCTCATGGCGTCGGCTCCGCGGCGAAGCGCCAGGTGACGCGATCCTCCGTCGTGACGAGGGCGTCGACGACGGCGGACAGCCACAGCGCGCCGGCGGCGACGAAGAAGACGTTCGCGCGGCTGTAGTGCGCGTTGCCGTCGTCGCGCCGCTCGACGGCGTCGGCGCCGCTGTCCTGGTAGTCGTCTTCGGCGGCCACCCCCAGCGCGGCCGAGGTGAGCGCGGCCACGAGGGAGGCGCCGAAGAGCGTCGCGTAGGCCACGCCGCGGCCCGTGGCGCCCGCCTCGATCTGGCCCCAGCCGGGGGCGACGGCCGAGCGCCAGGCCGCGTCGCTGGGCCCGAAGGGCTGGGCCGCCGCGGCGGCGGCGGCGTCGAGGGCGGCGCGCTCGAAGGTCTGGTCGACGCGGGCGAGGGGGTGGCCCGAGGTCGCGTCGACCACGGTGGCTTGCAAGGTCAGCGTGTCGCCGGTGGCGGTCAGCGTGGCCCGGGTCAGCGTGTCGGCGCCGTGCAGTCGGGCGGCGGCCCGCGCCTCGTCGTCCGCCGCGGCGCGGGCGAGGGGCGCGAGGGTCGCGTCGAGATCGCGGCTCGCGGCGAGGAACAGGCGCGGCCGGCGCCGCAGGCGGTGGCGCAGCGCGGCGGTCGCGAAGGCGGCGAGGTGCAGCGGCGGGGCGGCCTCGTCCACCGCGTCGATCGGGAGCACGGCCAGGCGGGCCGGCTCGGGCCGATCACGCAGGGCGTCGTGCAGGTGGACGGCGACGCGGTCGAGACCGGCGGTGACCTCGCTGGGGGGCGCCGGGGGGGTGGCGGGGGTGCGCACGGGCGGTGGGGCCGCGGGCGGGGGCGGCGCGGGGATCGCGGCCGCAGCGGGCTCGGGGACGGGGGCCGGCGCCGGCGCGGGGTCGGGCTGGGGCGCGGGGGGCGGTGGCGGTTCTGGTTCGAGCTCGGGTTCGGGAGGTGGCGCCGGCTCGGGCATCGCAGCGGGCGCGGGCGCCGGGCTCGCGACGGTGAGCGGGGCGTCGGCGGGGCGCGGGACGCGGACGACCAGCTTCCCGTCGCGGGGGATGAACTCGACGGCCGCGGCGTGGCCCTTCGGCAGCGCCTGGTGGAAGCGGACGCGCAGGTTGGCGCGGGCGGCCCCGCGGGACGGGTGGAGCAGCGTCCGCTGGATGAGGGGATCGTCCGTCTTCAGCCAGGTGCGCTTGGTCGCGACGCCGCCCAGCCGCACCTCGAGCACGCGCCGTCGATCGACGAGCCGCGCGCTGAAGCGACCGGAGTCGTAGACGCCCTCGATGTCGACCGTGAACCGGAGCGCCGCGTCGTCGGCGGCGAAGGCGACGCCGCGCACGCGCGGCGCGGCGTCGGCGACGCCCGCGAGGGTCAGCAGGACGCACGGGACGAGGAGCAGCGAGCGGGCCATGGACGCAGCGTGATTCAGCGGGCGTTCGAAGTCAAAAAGCCCTTCCGCGTCGGATACTTATCCGGCGGAAAGATCGCCCCATCGCGGCGCCGCGAAGCCCAGCGGGTGGGTGAACGTCTCGGGCGCCGGCCGGGTCAGATCGGCCACGCTCGACGCCATCGGCCGACGCCCGGCCGCGGCGACGGCCAGCGCCTCGCCGCGGCGGCCGAGCAGGTTCAGCGCCGTGGTCGTCAGCGCGACCTTCGAGGGCGGCATGCCGAGCAGGGCGTCTACGTAGCCGAGCTCGTCCACGGCCACCCCGCCGGGGCCGTACTCGGTCATCAAGACGGTGGGCACCCAGGGCCGAAGCGTCTTGCTGCGGCTCAGCATCGCCAGCCCGGGGCCCTCGCGCAGGGCCGAGACCGAGATCACGAGGCGCCAGGGGCCGCCGTGGCAGAGGCTCCAGCCGTTGCGCAGGTCGCGGACGTGGGTGACGTCGCACTTCGTGGCCTCGACCAGCCACGCGCTGATGTCTCGGGCCAAGGCGCGGTCGCCCGCAGCGAGCAGGATGCGACCGGGGTGAGCGGCGCGTCCCCGTCTGCCGGATTTCATGGTGGGCCTCTCCCCGAGGTGTCCGTCCGGGGTGACGACAAAGCAGACACCGTGCCAGCGGTCGGGGAGCCGGGGGGGAGGGCGCCGCGCGCGGGGTCGTCAGACGTTTGGCGCTGACGCCCCGCCCGCTGACGCCCGGGGGCTCACTTCGCGCTGAAGCGGCGCTCGGGCATCCGGTAGGCGTTCAGGCCGACCCGCCGCATGAGCAGGTCGGTCGCCGCGGCGCGCTGGAGCCCGAATTGATACACCACGTCCGGATCGTGCTCGTCGCAGAGGACGAAGTACATCGCCTGCAGCCCGTTCTCGAACCAGCCGGTCAGGTGGTCGGCGCGCTGGGCTTGCCAGCTCTGCACGCCGGCCACGAGATCGGGCGCGAGGGCCTTGTAGGGCGCCACGGACCGCTCACAGCACAACACCACGGGTCCACAGGCGGAGTGGTCGTCGGTGTCACCGTGCTTGTGGATGAAGATGCCCGCCATCCCCTCGGCGTCGAAGGGCACCAGCCAGGGCGTGCCGCCCGGCTCGGGGCGCTCGCGCCGCTTCACCTTCTTGATCTTGCGTACCATGGGCGGAGTCTATCGGAGGCGACCCCATGCTGCCACGCTCGCTTTTCGACCTGCCCACGCCGGCCGTCCTCGTCGAGGCCGACCGGCTCGAGGCCAACCTGCGCTCGATGGCGGCGCTGTGTGCGCGCCACGGCGTGCGGCTGCGGCCCCACGTCAAGACTCACAAGTGCGTGCCGCTCGCGCGGCGGCAGCTCGAGCTCGGCGCGATCGGGCTGTCGGCCGCCAAGGTGAGCGAGGCGCGGGTGTTCATCGAGGACGGGCTGACCGACGTGCTGGTGGCGTATCCGCTGCGCGGCGACAAGGTGGCGGCGCTGCGTGCGCTGGACGCCCCGGTGTCCACGCTGGTCGATGACGCGAGCGGCGTCGAGGGGCTGGCCGCGGGCTGGTCGGGCGCGGCGCGACCGCTGGGCGTCGCGGTCAAGGTCGACGTGGGGCTGGGGCGCGTGGGCGTACCGTGGCAGCAGCCGGAGCGCGTGCTCGATCTGGCGCGGCGCATCGAGCGCGCGCCGGGCTTGCGCTTCGTGGGGCTGGTGACGCACGCCGGCCACGCCTACCGGGCGGTGGACGCCGCCGAGGTGGCCGTCGTCGGGCGCCACGAGGGCGACGCGATGGCGCAGGTGGCCGACTTTCTGCGCGCCGCCGGGCAGCCGGTGCCCTGCGTCTCGGTCGGCTCGACGCCGACCGCCCGGGCGGCCGTCGCGCGGCCGGGCGTCGACGAGCTGCGGCCGGGGGTCTACGTCTTCCACGACGCGCAGCAGGTGGCGCTGGGCGCCGCGACCTGGGCCGACTGCGCGCTGACGGTGTGGACGACGGTCGTCAGCCGAGGCGACGACCACCGGGCCATCTGCGACGCCGGCTCGAAGACCTTCAGCAGCGACCGGGGCGCGCACGGGACCGACCGCGTGCCCTATGGGGTCCTGCCCAGCAGGCCCCAGCTGGCGCTGGTCGGGCTCAGCGAGGAGCACGGCTGGCTGCGCGCCGAGCGCGGCGACGCACCCTGGCCGGGCGAGCGGCTGCGCATCGTCCCGGCGCACGCCTGCGCGGTCGTCAACCTCGCCCGCGCGCTGTGGATCGTCGAAGGCGAGCGCGTCGTGGATCGCTGGCCGGTGGCGGCGTCGGGGGCCGTCTGCTGACGTGGGCGTTGCGTCGATGGCCCGAGATGCGTACCACGCGGCATGCGCGCGATCCGGTCCCTGTTCAGCCTGGCCCTCCTCACCGCCGCCTGCTCGAGCCGGTCGGCCCCCCCCGCGGCGCCGGCCGTGGACGACGCCGCGGCGCCCACGGTCGCCGACGCCGTCACCTTCTATGCTCGACAACCGCGCTACCTGCAGCCCGTGCCCTATACCCCCGTGCCGGCCGGCCTGCCCGACCTGCGCGCCGAGACCTGCGGCCTGTGTCACCAGGAGATCTACGCAGAGTGGCGCATCTCGACGCACGCTCGGGCGTGGACCGACGACGCGCAGTTCCAGGCCGAGCTCGAGAAGTCCCGCACCGGGCGGGACGTGAGCTGGATGTGCGTCAACTGTCACACGCCCCTGGTCAACCAGCTGCCGAGGCTGGTCGCCGGGCTGCGCGACGAGCGGCTCGACCAGCCCATCTACGTCGACAATCCGAACTTCGACGCGGCGCTGCAGCAGGACGCGATCACCTGCGCGACCTGCCACGTCCGGGACGGCGTGGTGCTCGGGCCCTACGGGGACACGAACGCGCCGCATCCGACCCGCCGCGACCCGGCGCTGCTGACGTCGGCGGCCTGCACCCAGTGTCATCAGGCCACCGCGGTCTTCCCGGAGCTGACCCTGGCCTGCGCCTTCGACACCGGGCGCGAGCTGGCCGAGGGGCCCTACGGCGACGAGGGCTTCACCTGCCAGCAGTGCCACATGCCGGCGGTCGACCGTCCCCTGATCACCGGCGGGAGCCCGTCGCGCCGCACGCGTCGGCACTGGTTCGGTGGGTCGCTGATCCCCAAGCACCCTCGCTTCGAGGCCGAGGTCGCGCCCCTCCGCGACATCTACCCCGAGGGCATGACCGCGCGGTGGCTGGATCTGCCGGGGGCCCTCCGGCCGGGCCAACCGGTGCAGCTGCGCTTCGAGGGGCGCAACGCCGCGGCCGGGCACATGCTGCCGACGGGTGATCCCGAGCGGTACATCGTGCTGCGGGCGACGGTGGTCGGGGCAGGGGGGGCGCCCCTGGCCGCGCGCGAGGTGCGCATCGGGCGCGTCTTCGAGTGGCACCCGACCGTCCGCGAGCTGAGCGACAACCGCCTGAAGCCGCGCGAGGCCCGCACCTGGACCCTCGACTTCGTGGCGCCCGAGACCGGCGAGGTGACCCTGCGCCTCGAGGCGACGAAGTGGCGAATCAGCCCGGAGAACATGGCCTATCACCACCTCGAAGGCCGCTACGTGGCGAGCCGGCAGTTCATCGACCAGACGACGACGCTGCCGGTGCGGGGCTCAGCGGCGGCGGCGGCGAAGGAGGGCGACGAGGCCGAGGAGCAGCAGCCCCCCCGGCGCTGAGCCGCCCTCGGCCGCGCGGCAATCGCAGCCGACGGTGCCGTCGTCTTCCCCGAGGCCGCCATCGGAGGTGCCGGCGTCGTCTCCGCCGGCGCCGGGCTGGCCACCGGCGCCGCCGGCGCCGGGCGCGCCGCCCATGCCGGGCGCGCCGCCCATGCCGGGCTCGCCGCCGACCCCGGGCAGGCCGCCCATGCCCGGCGCACCGCCGGCGCCAGCCGGGTCACAGGCGTCGCCGACGCCGTCCTCGTCCGAGTCCTCCTGGTCCGGATCGGCGACCTCCGGGCAGACGTCGCAGGCGTCCCCGAACCCGTCGCCGTCCCTGTCCTCGCGGACCACGCGCAGCGCGCCGGCGGCTTCGATTCCGCGACCGTCGGTGGTGTAGCCGAGCAGGCGGAGCGGCACGTCGAGGCCGCCGGCGCGCCCATCGACGCGCGCCTCGAGCGCCGCGGTCCAGGCCAC
Organism: bacterium; assembly: GCA_030426945.1. GTDB lineage: Bacteria > Myxococcota_A > Bradymonadia > UBA7976 > UBA1532 > JACKDN01. The sequence goes on along the minus strand of JAUHXL010000289.1, from coordinate 222 downwards.
GGCGTCGACCGCCACGGTCAGCGCCTGCCCGTCGACCGCGGCACCGTCCGCCGCCGCGCGCAGCCACGGCGTGCCGTCCCCGTCGAGGTCCCCGACGTCGCCCGGCGCGACGACGAACAGCCCCCGCTCGGCGAGGTCGACGTCCGCCGGCGCGACGCCCTCGGGCAGCGTCAGGCGGACGCGGGGCGCGTCCGACGGGCAGCCCACGTCGAGGGGATCGGG
>JAUHXL010000288.1 GCA_030426945.1 bacterium | reverse complement strand
CGGCGCCGAGCACCAGGGCCTGGCCGCCCGTGCTCACGTCGCAGGCCCGGTCGAGGGCGACGCTGGGTCCGTCGACGCTGCCGTCGACCACCACCCGCAGCAGGCCCGCGTGGCGGACGAACGCCACGTGGTGCCAGAGGCCGTCGGTCACCGCCGTCGTCGCGTCGATTCGGGCGCAGAGGCCCGCCGCGTCGTGAAGCTGCAGCGACGGCGCGCCCGAGCCGGCCAGCAGGTCGACGCGGACACCGGCGGGCTCCGCGGCGTCGGGGCGGGTGCCGAAGACCGCGCGGGTGCTGTCGGCGTCGTGGGCGCGCACCCAGAACGAGAGCGTGAAGTCGAAGTCGGCGAGGTCGAGGGCGGCGTCGCCGTCGGCCTGGTGCCCGGTACCGGCGAACTGCTGGGCCGTGCCGGGCCCGAAGGGGCCGGGGGTGGGGAGGGGCGCGGCGCCGTCGCCCATCACCACGGCCTCGAAGGCGCGACCGTCGGCGTAAACGCTGCGGTCGAGCACCTGGCCGCTCAGCGTCACCGCCGCCAGGACGTCGTCGTCCAGGTAGCCCCCGACGACGAGCGGCACCTCGAGCAGCTCGGCCGTCCGATGGGCCTCCGCCTGTCCGGGCGGCGTCTCGAGTGGGCCGGCGGCCAACGCCAGCTCGACCTGCGTGGCGGTCGGGCTGCGCGCCACGCGGAAACCCGTGGTCGCGAGGAAGCCGCTGCGGCTGCGCGGGGTCCCCGGCGCGTCGACGGACGGACCGGCCGGTCCGTCGGCGTAGCTGCCGCCCACGGTGAGCGCCGACGGGCGACTCAGCAGCGCGGGCCGCCCATCGCTGGGGCGCTCCCAGAGCTGCGCCTCGTCGTCGGCGACCCACTCGGCGAGGTTGCCGTACAGATCGCACACCCCCTCGGGTGAGGCGCCGGCGGGCGTCGAGCAGGGCAGCGCCGGGCGGTCGGCGCAGCCTTCGTGGACCGAGCGGGTGCAGGCCGCGGAGGCTTCGCCCCACGGGTGGGGCTGCCCGCGCGCGGCGCCGCTGGCGGCCTGCCACTCGGTGAGCGAGGGCAGGCGGCCCCCGACGAAGCGCGCGAACGCCTCGGCCTGGGCGAAGCTGACGCAGTTGATGGGGGCCGCCTCGTCGCGGGGCACCGCGTGCCAGGTACACTCCGCGGCGGCCTCCGGGGGCGGCGTGCACGCGCCGGCGTCGACGCACGCGGCGTACTGGCCGACGGTGACCTCGGTGCGGCTCAGGTCGAAGGCGCCGTAGGTGAAGGTGCGCTCCACCGCGTCGGCGCGTTGCACGAAGGCGCCGGCCGGCACGCGCACCCAGGTGAAGGGCTGGGGGGTGGCGCAGGCGTGGCCGGGGACGCGGGGCGACGGCGAAGGCGGCAGCGCCGAGCGCCCGACGTAGATCAGCCCGTCCACGCGGTTGCGCCACGCATAGACCATGTCGCCCTGCGGCACGCGCACGCTGTGGACGTCGGGCTCGACGTCGTGGTCGGGCGGGACCACGTCGACCGGGTTCACCTCGGGGTAGCCGTTCCAGTTGAGCTGGGTGTGCAGCACCTGCAGGGGCTCGTCCGGCTCGACCTCGAGCGTCACCAGCGCGTGGAGCTTCTCGATCGCGCCGTGGAAGCGGTGCCCCTGCACGCCCCCGAGGATGACCCCGATGCCGGCCGGGGCGCTCCGGTCGGTCGCCTCGGCCGTGACCGTCCACACGCGCAGGTCATTGTCGACCTGGCCGCCGACCAGGAAGCCCCGGCCGGAGGAGGTGATGCTGAACAGGCGCTGCATCGTCAGGCTCTGGGTGCGAATCGGACGGCCCGTGGCGTCGAGCAGGAGCAGCCAGGTGCGTTGGCCGTCGTGGGCCGCCGCCAGGTAGCCCGCGTCGCTGCCCGTGACGCGCACGTCGAGGGCGACGCCCTCGGGTCCGAACGGCTGTGAGAAGGGCGAGGGCGCGCTTCCGTCTTCGCCCGGCCGGAAGACGACGACGGCGGTCGTCGCCGGGCGGGCGGGCGGCCCGGCGGAGGCGGCGGTGGAACCGTGCATCGCGAGGCCCGCGGGGCCCGGGGTGATCGACTGGTCGTTGGCGAAGGGCACGAAGCTCGGCAGCGCCCGGCGCTCGATCAGTTCTCCGTCGGCGGTGAGGTCGATCCGGTACACCTGCTCGCCGGCGACGGCCAGCAGCGTGTGGCCCTGCGCCGTCGACGCGAGGGCCAGGCGGTCGGCGGACTGACCGACGGGGCGGGGCACCCCGAGGGGCCGCCCGGTGGCGTCCAGGCGCTGGGCCCACACGGGCCCTTCCCCCGCGGCCGCGGCGATCCACGCCAGCAGATAGCCCGCGTCGCTGCGCCTCAGCACCGGATCGCGCGCCGTGACCGGGTTGCGCCCCAGCACCGGGTTGCGCCCGGCGGCGACGGCCCGCGCGGCGACGGCCTCACCGATGTCCTCGTCGGCGGCGCCGTCGCAGTCGTCGTCGACCTCGTTGCAGTCCTCGTGCTCCAGCGCCGCGCCCAGCGGCACCGCGGTGTCGCAGCGCGGGGCGTCTTCGATGCACGCGGTCCGTGACTCCACGGTGCAGATCCCCAGGCCCGCCTCGCAGGGGATGCCGATGTAGCGATCGACGTCGAGCGCCTCGTCGACGGCGCCATCGAAGTCCGTGTCTTCCCCGTCGCACACGTCGGGCGTCGCGTCGGCCTCGCAGCCGTTGCCCACCAGGCCGTCGGCGTCGCCGGTGCCTTCGTCGCAGCGCAGCCCGCAGCCGGTAGGCAGGCACGCGGCCTCGGCGCGTGTGCCGGGCTCCGGCTGGGGGCAGGCGTTGCCGCAGGCGCCGCAGTTCAATGGATCGGAGGACAGGTCGATGTCCTCGTCGATCCGGTCGTCGCAGTCGTCGTCCGCCGCGTTGCAGGTCTCGGCGATGGGCGTGCAGCAGTTGTTGTCCGCGACGCCGTCGCAGTCATCGTCGGCGCCGTTGCAGATCTCGCGGGTCGGTACGCAGCAGCCCTCGTCGACCTGATCGTCGCAGTCGTCGTTCCGCCCGTTGCCGCAGATGTCGGGCACGCCAGCCGGGAGGCAGCGCAGGACGCACAGGCCCTCGAAGCACTCGGCGTCGGGGTCGCAGCCGCCCGCCGCGCCGTCGCAGCAGCTGGCGCCCAGGTGACCGCAGGGCGAGCAGGTGTCGTCGGCGCCGCCGCTGCAGTCGTCGTCGAGGCCGTTGCAGGGGTCGCCGGTCAGGCACGGGGCGGGGCAGGGCCACGCGGCCTCGCCCAGGGCGTGCTGGGCGTCGGCGTCGCGGCCCACGTAGTACAACCGCGGGCCGCCGAGCGTGTGCACCAGGCTGGGGGCCGAGACGCGCGCCGCGTCGAAGGCGCCCGCGGGGCCCGGGGTCAGCAGGCGGCGCCGTCCGCCGGGGAAGCCCTGCGCCGGATCGCCGTCGAGGGCGAACAGGCCCAGCGCGTCCGCGCCCAGCAGCGTCAGGCGGTCGCCCTCGACCCGCAGCAGATCGACGCCCAGCAGGTTGTCGAGGCCTTCGACCGCGCCGCCGGTGACGAACAGCACGCCGTCGGGGCTGTGCACCGTGGCCCAGCCGCCGGCCGCGCGGGCCAGCCCCTCGAAGCCGCGGGCGGTCAGCCGCAGCGCGAGGCGGTTGACGCCGTCGAGCCCCTCGGCCGGGCGGGTGCCGGTGACCGACTCGCCGTCGCCCACGGCGGTCCACCAGCGCTGACCGTCGCGCCAGAAGTAGCGGATGTCCTCGCCTACGCGCACCACCTCGAAGGCGACCACGCCCGAGGCGCTGTCGACCACCGTGGCCGCCGGCGTGGTCGACTCGAAGCCGTCGCGGGTGGTGGTGGTGGTCAGTACGCCGTCGGCCAGCCACCAGGCGCGCGTCTGGCCGGACTGGCGTCGCACGCGCACGTCGAAGGGCACCGTTCCGCTGAGCCAGCCGCCGTCCACGCGGTCCAGCACCCCGCCGGGCAGGTCGTCGGCGCACGCGGGCGCGCCGCCCATGCCGCCGACGCCGGGCTCGCCGCCCATGCCGCCGGCGCCGCCAGCGCCGCCCATGCCGCCGACGCCGGGATCGCCGCCCATGCCGCCGACGCCGGGATCGCCGCCCATGCCGCCGCCGACGCCGGGGTCGCCGCCGACGCCGCCGACGCCGGGGTCGCCGCCCGCGCCGCCGACGCCGGGGTCGCCGCCCATGCCGCCCATGCCGGGCGCGCTGTCGGCCGCCGCGTCGACGCTGACGTCGGGCGCCGCGTCGGCGCCGACGTCCGGGGCCCGCGCGTCCAGATCGGCGTCGGCCGCGCGGCCCGAGTCGCCGGGCGAGGGGCCACCGTCCTCGGCGCCGAGGTCCGGCGCGAGGGGGCCGTCGCCGGAGCCCTCGCCCACCACGCAGCGCCCGGTGCCCGGATCGCAGCGCTGGCCCGGATCGCAGCCCTCGCTCGCCGTGCACTCGATGTCGTCCAACAGCTCGACGCAGCCCGCGCCGCCCAGCGCCGAGGCGAGCAGCAGCAGCAGCGCCCCGGCGGCCCTCGTCCGTTGCGCGCCCATCAGAACCGCACCTGCGCCGCGGCGCCGGCCGGGCCCCAGGGGCCCAGGCTGATCGTCGCGTCCTCATCGTCCAGCAGCCACCAGGCCAGCCCGGCGCCGACCGCCGCCAAGCCCACCCCCACGCCGGCCCAGCCCAGCGTCTGGTAAAGCCGCGCGTCGTCGTCGAGCCCCTGGGCCTCGTCGACCGATCCACCCTCGCGCAGCAGCGCGTCCCGGTCGTCGGCGGCGCCGACGGCCTGCGCCAGCAGCACCGCGCCGGTCACCGTCACCGCGCCGCCGACCCCGACGACGGCCCAGGGCATCCACGCGGCGTCCTCGTCGGGCGTGCGCGTCGCCCGCGGCCCGGGGGGCGGCGGCGCGGGAGGCGCCGCGGCCTCGGCGGGCTCGAGGCGCAGCGTGATCGCGCTGCGCTGGCCCGCCGCGAGGTCGATGGTGCGCAGCGCCGTCTCGTGATCGTCCAGCGCCACGCGCAGCGCGTGCTCACCGGGCGCCAGCCGCACGGTCAACGGGGTGCGCCCGGCGGCGGTGGCCCCGCCGTCGACGAACACCTCGGCGCCCAGGGGCTCGGTCGTCAGCACCAGCGTGGCCTGCTGGTCGTCCAGTCGGCGGTCCAGCGACGCCACCAGCGCCTCGATCTCGGCCCGGTCGGTCGCCTCGGGGGCCAGCCGCAGGTAGGCGCGGTAGTAGTCGGCCGCGTCGGACAGCCGACCCAGACGCTCGCTGACGCGCCCGAGGTTGAAGGCCAGCTTGGGCGACTCGGGGAACAGGTCGAACGCGGTGCGGAACTCGTCCGCCGCGCCGGCCAGGTTGCCCTGCCGATAGAGGTTGCGTCCGGTCAGGTAGCGTTGCTCCGCCAGCGGCGGAGCGCCGGGCTCGAGGCTGGGCTTCGTCTGTGCGGTGACGGGCGGGCTCACCAGCATCAGCAAGAGGGCGAGCAGGCTGCGGCGGGGCACGGCGTCTCCTCGGGCGCGTGGGCGCTCAATCCTGGCCCAGACGCACCGGCGCGCACAACCGGTCGGCGGGGACCGCTCGACGCGTCCGGGGCGCGAGCGTCGGTCGACGAAAGCGGCCGCGACTCACGGTGGCGGGCACCGCGACGCCCCGAGGACGTCGCCGACGCAGCCGGCGCCGGCTGTCGCGCCGGGCGCCTCGCGCCCCAGCGGCGGATCGCGCGCGATGCGGAAGCCGACCGTCGTGCGCGTGGCGCTCCGGGTGCCCGTCGCCACCGGCGCGGGCCCGGCGGCGGGCAGGGCATCACCCACCGAACCGCCGAACAGGACGCCGTCGGCGGCCGCGGTGGTGATCGCGCGGCCGTCGGGCTGCGGCGTCGGCGGGGCCGGCCCGTCGTCCGCGGCCCACTCGGCCAGGTTGCCCACCAGATCGCACAGGCCCTCGGGCGTGCGGCCCAGCGGCCGGCTGCACGGGGCCTCGGGCACCACCGCGCAGGTGTCGCTGACGCTGCGCGCGCAGTCGGCCGCGGCCTCGCCCCACGGGTGCGCGCGCCCCTCGACGGCGCCGGCGGCGGCCCACAGCTCGGCCGCCGAGGGCAGCCGGCCGCCGGCGAAGCGCGCGAAGGCCTGGGCCTGCGCGAACGAGACGCAGTTCATCGGCAGCGCGCCCTTGGGGGCCGGCGCGTTCCAGGTGCACCCGGGCAGCCCGGCGTCGGGCGCCGCGCAGCTGCCGGCGTCGACGCAGGCCGCGAACTGTTCGACGGTGATCTCGGCGCGGCTGATCTGGAAGGGGCGCAGATCCACCGCGGTCGTGCCCGCGGGCGAAGGCACCTCGAAGGCCCCGCCGAGCACGTCGACCCAGGCGAGGGGCTGCGGCGTCGGGCAGGCGGCGCCCGGCCCGTGCTCGGGCATGGCGCCGGCGTCGCGAGGCGGCAGCTCGTGACGCCCGACGTAGATCAGGCCGTCGAGCTCGTTCACCCAGGTCATCACCAGGGTCTCGTCGGGCAGCAGCACCGTGTGGATCGAGGGCGCCAGCTGGTGGCTCTCGGGCACCAGCGGTGGGCCGTCGTTGAAGACGGGCCCCGCGCTCAGCGTGTCCCGGACGCCGCGCCGATCGAGCCGCACGTGCACCAGCACTCGGCGCTCGACGCCCAGGGTGACCGACGCGAGCAGCAGCAGGTGGTTGTGATCGCGGGCGCCGTGCACGCGGGCCGCGAGGACCTCCACGCGCAGGTTCGGGACGTCGATCAGCTCGAACGGGCTCAGGGCGCTGTCGTCGGCGTACCACAGGGCCACGTCGCGGTCGGCCAGCCCGAACACCGCCAGGCCCCGCGTCGACGCGACCACGCCGTAGGCGCGCATGCCGATGGGCTGGGCGTCGATCAGCCGGCCCTGGTCGTCGATGCGCGCCACCCAGGTCTCGTCGGGCCCGGTGTTGGCGACGGCGAGGTAGCCGGCGTCGTCGCTGGCCAGGCGGACGTCGAGGGGCGGGCCCGCAGGGCCGAAGTCGATCTCCGTCAGCTCGATGCCGCCGCTGTCGGGATCGCTGAACAGCACCGACGCCCCGTGCTCGGCGCTCAGGCCGGCGCCGTGCAGCGCGAGCTCCTCCGGGCCATAGACCAGGGCCTGGTCGGTCGTGAAGGGCGCCACGCCGGGCAGGGGCAGGGGGGGCTCACCGGCGGGCGCGCCGGCGGCGTCGACGACGCGCAGCGTCACCAGCGGTGGTTGGTCGGCGGGCTGCGGCGTCACCGCCAGCAGCGCGTGCCCGCCGGGCGTCGGCGTGGTGGCGATGTGCGTCGCCTGCAGGTCGAGGGCGCGCGGCGGCCCCAGCGGGCGGGCGGTGGGATCGAGGCGCTGCACCCGGACCGGGCCGACGCCCTCCGGGGCGCCGATCCAGAACAGCAGGAAGCCGCCGTCGATGCGCGCGAGCAGCGGTGTGTGGCCGGCGGCGATCGGGCGGGCCACCACCGGCTCGCCGACCCCCTCGTCGGTGAACCCGTCGCAGTCGTCGTCCAGCTCGTTGCAGGTCTCGGGCTGCGGCGCGCCCGGCTCGACGTCGGGGTCGCACACCGCGCGGCCGTTGACGCAGGTGGTGAGGGCGGGCACGCGACAGGCGCCCAGGCCGACGACGCAGGCCAGGCCCACCTTGGGATCGGCCGGCGCGGTGTCCTCGTCGACGACGCCGTCGAGGTCGTCGTCCTCGCGGTTGCAGAGCTCGGGCTGGGCGAGGCGCTCGCAGCCGTTGGCCAGCTCGCCGTCGCGATCGGCCGTGCCAGGGGGGCAGGCGAGGCCGCAGGTCCGCTCGACGCAGCTCGGCGCGCCCGGCGCGCCCTCGTCCGGGCCGGCGCAGGCGGCGCCGCACGCGGCGCAGTTGAGCGCGTCGCTGGCCAGGTCGAAGTCCTCGTCCACCGCGCCATCGCAGTCGTCGTCGGCCTGGTTGCACAGCTCGGGCGCCGGGGCACAGCAGGGGGCGCCGTCGACGTCACCGTCGCAGTCGTCGTCGCGCCCGTTGTCGCAGATCTCGAAGTCCCGGATCGGCGCGCAGGGCGCCACGCACAGCCCGTCCACGCAGGTGGCCAGGCCGGGGCACGCGAGGGCGCCGCCCTCGGCGCAGCAGGCGCCGCCCCACAGCCCGCAGGCGGGGCAGGCGGGCTCGCCGTCGCCCGCGCAGTCGTCGTCGACGCCGTCGCAGGGCTCATCGGTGAGGCAGACGCCGGGGCAGGGCCAGCCGGCCTCGCCCAGCGTGTGGCCCCCGCCTGCGCCGCGGCCGGCGTAGTACAGGCGCGGGCCGGCCGGCGTGCGGACCAGCTGGGGGGCGCGCAGGGCGGCGTGGTCGAAAGCGCCGACCGGGCCGGGGCCCAGCAGGCGCAGCGGATCGCCCGGGAAGCCCTCCGCCGGCGCGCCGTCGAGCCAGACCAGGCCCCCGGCGTCGGCGCCCAGCAGGCTCAGCCGGTCGGCCGTCGCGCGCACGACGTGCACGGTGGACAGCGCGTCGAGGCCGTCGACCGCCGCGCCGGGCTCGAAGATCACGCCGTCGCGGCTGAACACGGTGTGCCAGCGCCCCTCGAGGCGGGCCAGGCCGGCGAAGCCGTCGGCGTTCAGCCGCAGGGCCAGGGCGGTGACCCCCTCGAGGCCCGCGACGCGCCGCGCGGCGCCCACCGCCGCGCCGTCGCCCAGCCCGGTCCACCAGCGATCGGCCGCGCGCCAGAAGAAGCGGGCGTGGTCGCCGACACGCACGACGTCGAAGGCCTGCGCGTCGCGCGGGCCGCCCTCCAGGGGCGCGGCGGGGGCCGTGTCGACGAAGCCGTCGGCGGTCCAGCGGGTGAAGAGGATGCGGTTGGCCAGCCACCAGATGCGCACCTGCCCGGGCATGGCGCGCACCACGATGTCGGCGCTCAGTTGGTTGGTCAGGTGGCCGGCGCCCACGCGCGTCAGGGCCGCGACCGGACCGCCCTCGCCGTCGCACGGCCCGGCGCCGCCCATGCCGCCGACGCCGGGCGCGCCGCCCATGCCGCCGACGCCGGGCTCGCCGCCCATGCCGCCCATGCCGCCGACGCCGGGCGCGCCGCCCATGCCGCCGACGCCGGGCGCGCCGCCCGCGCCGCCCAGGCCGCCGACGCCGGGGTCGCCGC
>JAUHXL010000287.1 GCA_030426945.1 bacterium | reverse complement strand
GTGGCGGTCAGCGCCGCGCACCGCAAGGACACCTTCGCCGCCTGCAGCTTCGTCATCGAGCGCCTGAAGGCGGACGTGCCCATCTTCAAGAAGGAGGTCCGGGGCGACGGCAGCGTGTGGGTGGGCCTGGGACCCTGACGCGGATCAGCCGCCGAAGCGGAGCGTTCGGGCGCGGAAGTGCCGCCGCTCGCTCTTGCCCAGCGGGCCCACGCAGCAGCCGACGTGGCCCTCGGGCACGAAGACCGCCGCCGCCGCCGCCGCCAGGTCGTCCGGCCCCAGCGCCTCGAGGCGGGCCCAGCGCTCGGTGACGCTGGGCGGCGAGGCCTCGTACAGATAGGGCGTCGCGTACAGCGCGGCGAGGCCCTCGGGCCCGTCCAGCATGCACTCCAACGCCCAGCGCGCGCGGAAGCGCAGGCGGGCCAGCTCGTCGCCGCGCGGGGGATCGGCGATCAGGCCCTGCAGAAGGGCCTGGGCCTCGTCGACCAGCGTGGCCACCTTGCCGGGCGACACGACCGCCGCGACCTCGAAGGCGCCGGTGTCGACGTAACGCTCCCAGGCTGCCCACTGGTCGTAGGCCAGCCCCAGCTCGGCGCCGAGCCGGCGGTGCATCCGGCTGGCCAGGCCGTCATCGAGCGCCAGCCGCAGCATCTGCAGCGCGGGCGCGAGCGGATCGGCCAGGCCGGGGGTGCGGAACACCAGGCGGCACTCGCACTGGCTGCGCCCGTCGGCCACCACCTCGGCGACCGGGCGCCCGGGCAGGCGCCCCGCCGGCGGCGGCTCGACCCTGGGCCCGGCGGGGTGGGCGGCGAAGGCGTCGGCCAGCGTGTCGAGCGTCGCCTCGGCGGTCGCGGGGGCGACGGCGCTGACCACCAGGTTGGCGCCGACGTAGTGGTGGCCGTGGTGCCGCCGCAGGTCGGCGGCGTCGAAGGCCTGCACGCGCGCCCGATCGCCGATGACCGACTGGCCGAGGGGGCTGTCGGGCCACAGGGCGCGGCGCGAGAGCGTGTCGGGATCGACGAGCCGCCCGGTGTCGTCCACCTCGTCGAGGGCCTCCTCGAGGATGATCGCGCGCTCGCTCTCGATGTCCTCGAAGGCGGGGGCCCGCAGCAGGGCGGCCAGCAGGTGGGCGCTCTCGGCGACGCGATCAGCGGCGACGTGGTGCTCGAAGCGCGTGTGATCGCGGGCGGTCGAGGCGTCGAGGGCCGAGCCCATGCGCTCGGCGGCCTCGTTGACGGCGAGCGGGGTGGGGTAGCCCTCGCAGCCCTGGAACACCATGTGCTCGAGGAAGTGAGACAGGCCCGCGTCCGCCGGCGCCTCGTAGCGGGCGCCGACGCGGACGTCCACGCCCAGCAGGGCCGTGGGGCCGGGGCGCTCGACGGCGACCAGCGTGACGCCGTTGGCCAGGTGTCGGGTGCAGGCGCGGACCGCGTGGCCCGGGGCGGGGATCGATGAGGCGCTCGACATGGGCGCAGCATGCGTCAGCGGGGGGCATCGGGACAATCGGTGGGCGCGTTCGTTTTGACAGCAAGGTCGCACTGTGTACTACTTGTCCTACATCGTGCGTCATGTAGGGGGGTGGATCATGAAGGTGCTCGCGCTGTTCGGAGCGGCGGGGATGGTGACGGCGACCCTGGCCGGGGGCACCAGCGCCATCGTGCTGGGCAACCTCGCGGTGCTGGCCTCGGCCGGCGCCCTCTTCCTGGGCACGGTGAATCTCTCGAAGGCCTGACGGGGCCGGGGACGCGGCGGGGGAAGCCTTGCGCCGTGGGGCGGCATCCCGTAGGTTGCCCGCGCCTTCCCCAGGGAGCTTCATGTCCAGCGAAACGCCGTCGGCCGCGCCCGCCGCGATCACGACCAGCCTGGCTGACGCCGGTCTGTTGCCCTATGGGCTGCAGGACGTCGAGCAGGTCCGGCTGATGCTGCGGGGCGACTCGGTGGTGGACTGGAAGCGCCTCGCCTGCGTGGACATCCCGCACGTCGATCAGCTGCTCGAGCGCGCCGGCATCCGGCCCCACGAGCCCGGCGACATGATGCGGCTGGTGTACCTGCACCGGCGCGCCCTCGATTACATCGACGCCCACCACGAGGGCACCCTGTGCGACGAGGTGCGCTCGCCCAGCGATCCGCGGGAGCTGCTGCTGCTCGCCAGCCGCAACGGTCCCGCCCAGTCCGACGCCTGCATGGTGCTGAAGGTGATGCACATCGTGCATCACGTGGCCGGGCGCGAGCTCCTGTACCGGCTGCCGGTGCCGATCAACGAGCTGTTCCACCGCATCGAGACGGCCGTGTTCGACGCGGTCGACGGCATGAAGGCCGGCGGGATCCGGGTCGCCGAGTTCGCGGGCAGCCGCAAGACGCCCGACTCGGTGGTGACCAAGCTGCTCTGCCGCAGCGACAGTCAGGCGGCCGAGATCCACGACCGTCTGCGCTTCCGCGTGGTGACCGAGACGCTCGAGGATCTCTTCGCGGCCCTGGTGTTCATGACCCGACACCTGCTGCCCTTCAACTATGTGGTGCCCGGGCAGTCGCGGAACGACCTGATCGATCTGACCGCGACGCTGCAGGGCGATCCGCGCCTGCGGCAGATCGGGGAGCTGCTGCAGGACACGGCCTACCCGCCGGGCTCGGGGCCGCGGCCCAATCACTTCAGCGCCCGCGGGTTCCGCATGGTGAACTTCGTCGTCGACATGCCGGTGTTCGTCGACGATCTCATCGGCCGGCTGCCTGGCTATACGGCGCGCGACGGCCACGTCGTGTTCTTGCTCGTCGAGTTCCAGCTGATGGACGCCGAGACTGATCGCACCAACAACAGCGGCCCCAACCGGCACGAGCTCTACAAGGCGCGGCAGCACGCGCGCGTGGTGGAGCGTCTGTTGGGCAAGGGGCTCTGACCTCGGAGCGCTCCAACGCTCCGACCGGAACGCTCTGATCGGAACGCTCTGACTGGAACGCTCCGACGGGAACGCTCCGACGGGAACGCTCCGACCGGAACGCTCGGGTCGGGGCGTGGGTCAGCGAGGCCCGTCCGGGTTCACCTGCAGGAAGCGTTTGTCGCCGAAGCGGAGCGTCTCGCGCCAGACGGGTCGGCCCGGGCGGCGCACCTCGACCCGCCAGGGCCGCGACACGTCCAGATCGCTCTGGGTCAGGGGCGTCCGCCCGACGCGGCGGCCGTCGAGGTACACATCACCCGGCGGATCGCTGTCGACGATCAGCGTGCCGGGCGTCGGCTCGAGCGTCAGGGTCAGCGTGCGCGACGCCCCGGCCTCTGGCACCACGCGCTGCGTCAGCGTTCGGAACCCCTCCCGTCGCGCGCTGACGTCCACGGGTCGGCCGCTGGGCAGCTGCAGCCCACGGTTGCGCACGCCGGGGTCGACCAGCCGCCCGTCCACGTAGACATCCGCGTCCTTGGGTCGCGTCACGAAGCGCAGCCGCGCGGGCTCCGACTCGATCGGCACCAGCCGGGCGTCGATGGGGCGCAGGCCGGGCCCGTCGAGCTTCACCGTCTGCTGGAAGGACTGATAGCCCGGCCGGTCCACCCGGATCTCGTGGGTCGCCCGCGGCAGGTCGCGCACCACCACGGGGCTGCGCTCCCCGACCAGGCGCCCGTCGATGTAGATCGTGACCTCGTCGGCGGGATCGGTCCGCACGATGAGGCCCGTGGGCTCCACCGGCGGCGGCTCCGTCGACAGCAGGCGGAAGAGGCCGAAGCCCGCGGCCAGGGCGATGGCCAGGAGCGCGGCCGCCAGCACCCACTCGCGCCCGCCGCGGCGCGTCTCGCGGCGGCCCGTGGGCAGGTCGAGCAGCGCGCCGGTGCCGGTGGGCGCCGCGTCGAAGCGGCGCGCGGGTGAGGGGCCGGTGGGCGCGTTGCCCAGCGAGGGCAGCTCGTCCAAGGGATCGGGCGAGGTCTCGGCCCGCAGCCACGCCGGCAGCTTCGCGCCGCCGGTGTCGAAGGGCGCGTCCCACAGGGCGGTCGCTTCGTCCTCCTCCGGATCCACCTGGACGACCTCGCCCTCGGGCGTCAGCGCGAACTGCCGCCAGGCGTCGTCCTTCTGCTTCTCGGCCGCCAGATCCTCGGCGAACCGGGTGCGCATCCAGTCGGCCAGCCCCTTGCCCGACAGGCCCGGTCCGCTCTGGTGGAGGTAGCGCGCGAGATCGTCGGACAGCTCGCCCGCCGTCTGGTACCGATCCGCCCGCTCCCGCGCCAGCGCCCGCAGCAGGATGGCGTCCAGCTCGGCGGGCACCTCCGGGTTCAGGCTGCTCGGGGGTGGCACGTCCGCCTCGCGCACCAGCTCGAGCGTCAGGAAGTCGTTGTCGCCGAAGAACAGCCGCTTGCCGGTCAACAGCTCGTGCAGCACCGTGCCCAGGGCAAAGATGTCCGAGCGCTGGTCGACGTCCCCGTCGATGATCTGCTCGGGCGACATATAGCCGAACTTGCCCTTCAGCACGCCGGCCTGCGTCTCCTCGTAGGAGCGGATGCGGGCCTTCGCGATGCCGAAGTCGATCAGCTTCACCGCGCCGTCGTAGCTGACGAGGACGTTCTGCGGCGAGATGTCGCGGTGCACGATGCCCATCGGCCGCCCGTCCTGCCCGCGCTTGCGGTGCGCGTAGCCGAGGCCCTCGGCGATGCGCGCCCCGATGAAGGCGGTCAGCGCCACCGGCAGGCGCTCGCCGGTGCGCTTCAGGGTGTGGTGCAGCGACAGCAGATCCTTGCCCGACACATACTCCATCGCGATGTAGTGGTCGGCGCCCTGCCGCCCCAGCTCGTACACCTGAGCGATGTTGGCGTGGCTCAGCTGCACGGCCACCTTCGCCTCGGTGATGAACATCTCGACGAAGCGTCGGTCCTCGGCGAGCTGGGGCAGGATGCGCTTGATGGCGACGAAGCGGGCGAAGCCCTCGACGCCGAACGCGCGGCCTTTGAAGACCTCGGCCATTCCGCCGACACTGATCCGGTCGAGCAGCAGGTACCTGCCGAACGCGACGGGCCGCTGGACCGAGGCCAAGGGGACTCCTACCGAGGGCGGGCCAAGGCGCCCAGGATACCCGTCCCGCAGGCGCGGGGCCACCGTCGTGCCCCGCTCAAGTTTCTGCGGTCCTCGTCCGAGATTGGTCGCGAACGGGCGAGGTGCGATGCGAACTCCAGTGCTCTACGTCGACGACGAGCCGTACGTCCTGCGGGCGTTCGAGCGCATCGTCGAGCGCGCGGGCTTCGGCGTCACGACGGTGGGTGATCCCCACGTCGCCCTCGAGCTGCTCGAGGCGCAGTCCTTCGACGTCGTCTGCAGCGACTACCGCATGGATCTCATGTCCGGCCTCGACTTCCTCGCGCAGGTCGGGCAGCGCGCGCCGAAGTCGGCGCGCATCCTCATCACCGCCTTCCACGACTTCCAGATCGCGGTGGACGCCTTCAAGGTGGGCGTCGACCGCCTGGTGCCCAAGCCGTGGGTGCCCGAGATGCTCGTCGGCGTCGTGGAGGAGGCCGCCGAGAAGGTGCACCTGCGCCGCGAGAACGAGCGCCTGCAGGCGCTGCTCGCCGACAACCTGCGGCGGATGGAGGGCCTGAACGCCGCCCTCGACGTGAAGCTGGCCGACCGGACCGATCAGGTCATCGGCAGCCTGGTGACGGCGCTCGACTATCGGGACGAAGAGACCATGGCCCACAGCCGCCGGGTCAGCCTGATGTCGAGGCGGGTGGCGTTCCAGATGGGCCTGCGTGGTCAGCTGCTGACCGACATCGAGTGGGGTGGCATGCTGCACGACGTGGGCAAGATCGGCGTGCCCGACGCGATCCTGCTGAAGCGGGGCAAGCTGACCGACGACGAGTGGACCCTCATGCGTCGCCACGTCGAGATCGGCCACCACATGCTGCGGCGCATCGACTTCCTGCAGAACGCCGCGCGGGTCGTGGCCGACCACCACGAGCACTGGGACGGCTCGGGCTACCCCCGCGGCAAGCGGGGCGCCGAGACCTTCCTCGGCGCGCGCATCTTTGCGGTGGCCGACACCTTCGACGCCATCACCAGCGACCGCCCCTATCGACCGGCGCGCGGGGACGCGGAGGCCTTCGCCGAGCTGCGCCGGGTGAGCGGGCAGCAGCTCGATCCGGCGTGCGTCGAGGCCTTCCTCGCCGTGCCCCCCGAGACCTGGGGGGCGGTGCGCCGCGAGGCGGCGCAGTGGGCGGCCGAGCGCAGCGCCACCGGGGCGGCGGGTCCGCTGACGCACGGGGCCGGGCTGGCCGCCCGCGAGGCGGTCCTGGGCGAAGACTGACCGGGTCAGAGCGTCGACGCGGCGCGCGACCCGTGGCACCATGCCGCTCATGCCCGTGCGTCTCGCCACCGTCCGCGACCCACAGTCCGCCGAGTTCCTCAAAGGGCAGGCCCTCGCCGAGACGACGCACGCGCGCGCGCTGCCCCTCTGGCGCGCGGCGCGCGTGCTCGATCCCGACAGCGCGACGCTCCTGAGCCACGAGGCGCTGGCGCTGATCGACGGCGGCGCGCAGGCCGAGGCCATCGCCTTGCTGGCGCCCGCGGTGCGACGCTGGCCGCGCCACGTCCACCTCGCCAACCTGCTGGGCGTCGCCCTCTTCGAGTCGAACCACCCGCGCGAGGCGCTCCGCTGCTTCGAACACTGTCTGACGCTCGATCCCGACTATCCGGCGGCCCGCACCAGCATCACCAATGCCCGCAAGTCCCTGGCGCGCGGTCGCCCGGCGCCGCGCGGCGTGCGCGAGGATCTCGACGCGGCCGTCGCCGAGGCCGCGCGCGTGGCGCGGCCCACCCTGGCGATGTGCATGATCGTCAAGGACGAGGCCGAGTTCGTGGTGGGCGCCATCGAGTCGGTGACGGGGCTGGCCGATGAGATCATCGTCGTCGACACGGGCAGCAGCGACGACACGGTGGCGCTCGCGCGCGCGGCCGGCGCCACGGTGCACTTCTTCGCCTGGACCGGCGACTTCGCGGCGGCGCGCAACGCCTCCCTCGCGCACGCGACCGCCGACTGGATCCTGGTGCTGGACGCGGACGAGCGGGTGACGCAGCGCTCGCGCACGGCCATCCGCGCGATCATGGAGGAGTACGGCGACACGCCGCGCGTGGTCTGTCCGCGCATCCTCAACTACACGCGCGACGGCCGCTTCATGAGCGATGGGTTCAGCGGCCGCCTCTTCCCCAACCGCCCGGATCTGCGCTTCGAGGGCCGGGTGCACGAGGAGGTGGGGCGCGGGGTGGCCGAGGTGTCGACGGACTATCGCCTCGACGTCGAGCTCGAACACTACGGGGCGGATCCCGAGGTGATGCGGGAGAAGTCGAAGGACGATCGCAACACCCGGCTGCTCGAGGCCCGGCTCGCCGAGGCGCCCGACGATCTGCTCACCTGGTTCTACCTGGGCAGCCAACACTGGCTCGGTGGTCGGCGCGCGGACGCCGGTGAGTGTTTCGAGCGGGTCATCGAGCTCTTCGAGCGCAACCCCAGCCGCTACGGCGTCGGGGTGCGGAACGTGCCGGTGCCCTACAGCTACGTCGGCTGTGTGCGCATGCTGGTCGAGTCCCAGCGCGCGGGCGAGGCGGTGGCCGTCGGTCAGCGGGGGCTGGCCCGCTTCCCCGACAACCCGGACCTCTGGTACCACACCGCCCACGCCCTGGTGCGGCAGGACGATCTGGACGAGGCGGCCCGCTACTTCGAGCGCGCCCGCGCGGTGCAGCCCTCGGGCTATGGCCTCATCAGCATGTCCGATCGCTCGATCAAGGCCTGGCGGGCGACCCGTATGCTGGGCGACATCGCGTTCGAGCGGGGCGAGCGCGAGGCGGCCCATCGCTTCTACCGCGAGGTGTACGAGGCGCTGCCCGACGTGCTCGAAGAGCGCGTGGTCGTCGCGGCTCGGCTCGTCGAGCTCGGCTCGGCGATCGAGGCCTTCGACACCCTGCCCGAAGACACCCGGCGGTACATCGCGCTGCGGCCCAGCGAGGTGAGGGTGGCCGTGCAGGTGGCCAGCGTGCTGGCCGGGCGCGTGGGGCTGCAGGCGGCCTACGATCTGCTGACGACGCTCTACGCCGAGGTGGAGGGGGTGCGCACGCACGTGCCGCTGCTGCTGGCGGTGGGTCAGATCGCCGAGCAAGCCGGCGAGGCGCAGGAGGCGCTGACCTGGTACGAGCGCGTGGTCGACGCGGGCCACGACGATCCGCGCTTCTACCTGCA
This sequence comes from bacterium, assembly GCA_030426945.1. Taxonomy (GTDB): domain Bacteria; phylum Myxococcota_A; class Bradymonadia; order UBA7976; family UBA1532; genus JACKDN01. The sequence continues at coordinate 935 of JAUHXL010000287.1, read as the reverse complement.
CCTCGCCCAGCTGCTGCTGCGCAGCGGTCAGCGCGACGCCGCCGCCGAGACCTTCGCCTTCGCGCGCACGCTGATGGGCGGTGACGATCCCACTCAGGCCGGGTAGGGCGGACCCTCGCCGACGTTGACCCCGATGAAGGGCAGGTTGCGCAGCTTCGACACGTAGTCGAGGCCGTAGCCCACCACGAAGCGATCCGGGATCTCGAAGCCCAGGTAGTGCACCGGCACCTCGACCCGGGTGCGCGCCGGCTTGTGCAGCAGCGACGCCACCTTGATCGACGCCGGCTTGCGCGTGGCCAGGTTGTCGAGCAGGTACTGCATCGTCAGGCCGGTGTCGACGATGTCCTCGACCACCAGCACGTGCTTGTCCTTGATCGGACGGGTGAGATCCTGCGTCACCTGGACGACGCCGCTCGTCTCTTCACTGGTGCCGTAGCTCGACAGGCCGAGGAAGTCGACCTCGATGGGCAGATCGATGGCCCGCACCAGGTCGGCGAGGAACAGGAAGCTGCCCTTGAGCACGGCCACGACGACCAGGTCGCCGCCCACGTCGCGGTAGTCGGCGGAGATCTTCGCCCCCAGCTCGGCCACGCGCTGCGCGATCGTCGGGCCGTCGATGAGGATCTCGATCTTGTCGGGGTCGTAGAAGGGCACGGGGCCTCCTCAAATCCAGGAGTTGTTCATCAGCTCGCCGAAGCCACCGCCGCCGGGGACGATGTACTGGTGGTCGTCGAGGCCGCTCTCCTCGTCCCACCGGGCGCCCGGCGTCGTCGCCAGCACGTCGGGCGGCGACATGCCGCGGTCGAGACGGACGGCGTAGATCACCACGTCGGGCAGGGAGCTCTTCAGCCGCCGCACGAACTCCGGCGTGACGATCAGGTTCAGGGTGATCAGCCGGCGGGGCCGGCCCAGCTCGCCGCCGGCGTAGCTCTCCA
>JAUHXL010000286.1 GCA_030426945.1 bacterium | reverse complement strand
CCATTCCGGTGGCGATGGGCGCCGCGATGTCGGCCCGGTTGCGTCCGGTGCCGGCGTGCGCCCAGCATAGCGAAAACGCCGGGAGCCCGACCTTGACCGAACTGCGAGACCGCTTCGACGCCCTGGGAGCCGCCCTGCGGGCCCGCTTCATCGAGCGCGACGCGCTGGTCGAGGCGGCCCTCGCGGCGCTGGTGGCCGGCCAGCACCTGCTGATCATCGGCCCGCCGGGCACCGCCAAGTCACAGCTGGCCGAGGCGCTGTGCGGGGCCCTCGAGGGCGCCGTCGGCTTCAGCTGGCTGCTGACGCGCTTCACCACGCCCGAGGAGCTGTTCGGGCCGATCAGCCTGCGGGGGCTGGAGCAGGATCGGTACACGCGCATCACGGACGGCAAACTGCCGCGCGCCCACGTGGTCTTCCTCGACGAGGTGTTCAAGGCCAACTCCGCCATCCTCAACGCGCTTCTGACCGTCATGAACGAGCGTCGGTTCCACGACGGGCCCAGCGCGCAGCCGATCCCGCTGCGCACGCTGGTCGGCGCCAGCAACGAGCTGCCCGACGAGGACGAGCTGCTGGCCCTGTACGACCGCTTCCTGGTGCGCGTGGTGGTGGACTTCATCGACGAGGACTTCCGGTTCGTGAAGCTGCTGACGATGGAGGACGCGCCGCCCCTGCCGACGATCACGCTGGCGCAGCTCGACGCCGCGCGCGCCGCGGCCGCCGCGCTGCCGGTGGACGCCCAGGTGCTGCGCGACCTGCCGGCGCTGCGGCGGGATCTGCGCGGGCGGGGCATCACCGCCAGCGATCGGCGGTGGAAGCAGAGCCTGGGGTACCTGCGCGCGGCGGCCTGGCTGGCCGGGCGCGACGCAGTGGGCGAGGCGGATCTGCCGCTGCTGCGCCACGTGCTGTGGAGCGCGCCGGAGGAGCGCGAGGAGGTCGAGGCCGCCCTCGACGCGCTGCTCAGCGGGGAGCAGACCGAGGTGCGCGCCCTGCTGTTCCAGGCGCGGGAGCTGGCCGGCTATCCCGACCGCTTCGACCGCGACGATCTGCGCGCGCGGGCGGCGCTGGAGGTCTATACGAAGCTGGGCCTGCTGCGGGACGAGGCCAAGGGCCACCAGAAGGCGGCGCGCGGGCGCGGGCGGGCGCTGGCCGCCATCGAGGCCGCCCTCGACGAGATCGAGGGGCTGCGGGCGCAGGTGCAGCGGCACCTGACGAAGCCGCTGCAGTGAGGGCCGCCGGGCGAGCGGCGCCGCATGTCGTCGAGCATGATCGCTTCGACGCCGACGCGCTGGCGCAAGTATCCGAGATCACGGGTCTTCAGGCGCTGGGTGAGGCGGGGGCGACGCTTTTGCCCGACCTGCCGACCCTGCTGGCCGACCTCTTCTTCGTCTTCTACAAAGCGCACGCGGGCCTGGTGGCCGAGGTGCCGCCGGCCGGGCGGTTCCACCACAAGCTGTTGACCGAGATGCTGCGCGCGCCGGGCCTGGAGGCGACGCGGGCGCGGACGCTGCTCGATCCGACGGCGGCCGGCGTCGCGGCGCGGCTGACCGGCGAGCACGTGCTGCGGCTGGTGAAGTCGGAGCACCTGCTGCTGCCCGACGAGGTGATGGACGCCCACGCGCTGAAGCAGGCGGAGCAAGCGCGGGCGGACGCGCAGGCGCGGCGGGACGCGCTCGACGCGCTGCGGCAGGATCCGATGGCGCCGGCGCCCGACGAGGATCTCGAGGACGAGGTGGACGACGAGCTGGCGCAGGCCGAGCAGGCGGCCGAGGACGCGGCCCGCCGCGCCGCTCGCGCGGCCGACGACGTGCCGCGCGCGCTGGCGCAGCGGCTGCGGCAGGGCGTCGACGCGGTGCCCGACAAGCTGCGGCAGATGGAGGCCGACGTCGAGCAGTTCGGGCGCGGCGTGGGCATGGGGCAGCGCATGGACGCGCGGGAGCGCATGCGGCTGGGCGAGCAGCTCGCGCGGTCGGAGAAGTTGCGCAAGCTGGCGGCGCTGGTCGGCGCGTTCCGGCAGCAGCTGCGCGCGGCCCGCAAGCGGCGGGTGCCGCGGCGCGGCATCGAGCCCTACGCGGTCAGCCAGGGCAACGACACCGCGCGGCTGCTGGCCAGCGAGCTGGCGGCGCTGCGCCACCCCCTGCGCCGGCGCGACGCGCACCGCCGCTTCCTCGAGCGCCAGCTGCTGCAATACGGGCTGCGCGGCGACGACGATCGGGGGCGCGGCCCGATGGTGGTGTGCCTGGACGGCAGCGGCAGCATGCAGGGGGCCAAGGAGCTGTGGTCGAAGGCGGTGACGCTGACGCTGCTCGACGAGGCGCGCCGGCGCCGGCGGCCCTTTCGCGTAATCGGCTTCAGCGCGCATCCGCAGCCGCTCTTCGTGCGCGACCTCGTGACGTCGCGCCCGGGCAGCGACGGGCGCCGGCCGGTGGCGATCGAGGCGCTGGTCGAGTTCGCCGAGCACTTCCCGGGCGGGGGCACCGAGTTCCGCCCGCCGCTCGAGAAGGCGCTCTCGACGCTGGCCGAGTCGCCCTACCGCAAGGGCGACATCCTGTTCATCACCGACGGCGAGGCGCAGCTGGGCGCGGCCTTCGTCGAGCACCTGAAGGCCGAGAAGAAGCGGCTGGGGTTCGAGCTGCACGCGATCCTGGTGGACGTCGGCTCGGCGCGCGACGACGCGGTGCTGCAGGTGGCCGACCGGGTGCACCGGGTGAGCCAGCTGACGGCGGACGCGGCGCTCGAGGTGGTCGACGGGGTGCGCCGTTGAGGGGGCGCCGGCGGCGAGCGCGGGGGGATCGGCCATGACCGGGCTGGCGCTGGTCGCGGCGCTGCTGGCGCCGGTCTGGGACGTGGGCGCGGGGCTCGGCGGCGGCGTCGTCGCCGACGAGCCGGTCGTGCGCACCGACGTGTGGGTGGGCCTGGCCGTCGGTGAGTTCGCCCTCGCGCTGCAGGCGCCCCTGCGCTGGACCGTGGCCGACGAGGCGCACCTGCTGCGTGAGCGCGACTGGGACGAGCGCGCCGACTTCGGCCGCGTGCTGCGCTTCGCGCGCTACGGCGACACGCTGGCGGTGGGCGCGCTGGGCGACCTGACCCTGGGGCACGGCACGCTGGTGCGCCGCTACCACAACGGGGTCGACGACGATCACCACCGGGTGGGCGTGCGGCTGGCCGAGCGCTTCGGACCGGTGGCGGCCGAGGCCTTCGCCGACCAGGCGCTGGCCGCGCCGGTGGTCGGCGCCCGGGTGGGCTGGGCGTTCTTGCCCGGCTGGCGGCTGGGCGCGACCTTCGCGGGCGACGCCGCGGCGCCGGCGTCGCTGGACGGCGGCGTCGACGACACCGGGCGGCTGACCGGGAAGACGACGTTCCTGCCCGCGTACGGCGCGGACGTCGAGTACGGGCCGCACCGCGACGTGGCGCTGTACCTCGACGTGAACCGGGTGGACGCGAGCGACCCCGGGCTTCACCTGGGCGTCGAGGCGGCCTGGCCCACCGGCCCGTGGCGCCTCGGCGGCCGGCTCGAGGGCATGTACCTGGGCGCGGGCTACGACTGGGCCTACTTCGATACGGGCTACCTGATCGATCGCTGGCTGCCCAAGGCGCCGCGCGTCGCGACGCTGGACGCCGCGTGGGGCGGGCGCGGCGGGGTGAGCGTGGGCTACGCCGACGCGCTGCTGGTGGGGGCCGAGTACGGCGACGCGGGCGCGGGGCGCGCCGAGCTGAGCGCCTGGCTGCGGGTGCCGACCGAGCGGCTGCACGTGTCGGCGTTCGGTCGCAACCGGTACCGAAAGGCGCGCGCGGACCTGCTGGATCCCAGCGAGGCGCTGGCGGCGCTGGCGGCACGCGCGCACGTCGGCGGCCCGCTCTGGGGCACGCTGACGGTGGCGCGGGTGTGGCGCGTGGACGAGGCCGAGGGGTGGGCGCCCTTCACCGAGGCGTCGCTGATGTTCGAGGCGGCCTGGCGGCCTTGATCTGCCGGTGACCACTGTTCATCATCCGACGGTCGGTGCGGTTTGGGTGAACGCGAGGTGGTGATGCGTCTCCTCTTGTGGGCGGTCGTGCTCGTCGGGTGTGTCGAGGGTGGGGCGAAGTCGATCGAGGTCGGTGCAGGCGGGGATGCGCTGGTCAGCGGCGGTGGGCCGCGTACGACCGACGCCGGGGCGGACGCCGGGCGTCCATCCAGGCCGGACGTGGACGCGGGGCGAGGGCGAGGCCCCGACGCGGCGACCGAGGGCGGGGCCCACGACGCCGGGGCTCGGGTGACGGACGCCGGGGGCGTGCGCCCCGACGCCGAGCGGACCGACGCCGAGCCGCCTGATCGCCTCGACGCCGCGCCGCCGCCCTCGGCGGTCGATGGGGCCCTGCCGCCGCCACCCGCGCCCGACGGGGCTGCGCCGCTCGACGGATCAGCGCCGCCGCCGCCCCCCCGGGACGCGGCGCCGCCGCCGCCGCCGCCCCCGCCGGCGCCGGCGGTCTGCGGCAACGGCGTCGTCGAGGCGGGGGAGCGCTGCGACGACGGCAACGCCGTGGACGTGGACCGCTGCAACAACACCTGCGACGTCGCGCGGCCGGCGCCGCCGCCGATCCAGGCGTTCTTCAGCGATCCCACGCCTGATCGACCGTTGGGGCCGGCGCTCGAGGCCGAGGTCTTCCGGCTGATCCAGATGGCGGCGCCCGGCGCCGAGGTCCGCGTCGCGATCTACGAGTGGACCAACGGTCCGACCGTTCGACCCTTCGCCGACGCGCTCGGCGACGCCCTCGATCGGGGCGCGGACGTGCGCGTCGTCCTCGACGGGGGCGGCGCCTCCGACTCGGCCCTCGCCAGGCTGCAGGCGCGCCTCGGCGCCGATCGCATCACCCGCTGCGGAGGCGGCGGCGCCACCGCCTGTCACGGCAGCCGCATCAACCACAACAAGTTCTTCCTGTTCTCGGCGCTGACCGACGGTTCGCGCGACGTCGTGGTGCAGTCGTCCGCGAACCTGAACGCGGGCCAGCTGCGCAAGCACAACAACGCGGTCGTCATCCGCGGCGACGCCGCGCTGTACGCCGCCTACCGGCAGTACTGGCTCGACCTGCGGCGAGACCGCTTCGACCTCAACTACTACTGGACGGCGTTGGGGGACAGCGGGGTCAAGGCGTACTTCTTCCCGCGGGCCAGCGGCGACACCGCGGTCAGCATCGTGAACAACGTCCACTGCGATCCGGGGGCGTCCATCCACGTCGCCATGGCGTTCTTCGAGGATCCTCGGCTGGCCGTGGCCGACGCGCTCGGAGGCAAGCGAGAGCAGGGGTGCGAGGTGCGGGTGATCATCGGCGACTATCCCGGCGGCGAGGAGCCGTCTCCGGGCCCGGATGTGATGAGGGTGCTGCGCGACAAAGGCGTTCGGGTGCGCGTCGCGGACGCCCCCAACCTCCACTCCAAGTACATGCTGATCCGAGCCCGCTACGGTGACGGCGCGGCCGTCGAGAACCTCGTGTTCACCGGCTCGCACAACTGGACCGATCACGCGCTGCTCCACAACGACGAGGCGATGGTGAAGATCGACAACGCCGCGGTCTACGACGCCTTCCGCGCCAACTGGCAGCTCATCTGGGATCAGATCTGATCCGTTGCCCCGGACCCCTGCCTGACGTAGCGTCGCCGGCATGACGCTGCGCGAAGTCGCCTACGGCACCCCCGCCTACGACGCCACCGTGGCCCTGCGCGACGCCGTCCTGCGGCGCCCGCTGGGCCTCGTCTTCACCCCCGAACAGCTGGCCGCCGAGGCCGACGAGATCCACCTCGCCGGCTTCGCGGACGACGGCGCCGTGCTCGCCTGCGTCGTGCTGGTGCCCAAGCCGGACGGTGTGATGAAGCTGCGCCAGATGGCGGTGCATCCCGACCACCAGCGCCGGGGGCTCGGCGCCCGTCTGGTCGCCTTCGCCGAGCAGGTGGCGCGCGCCCGCGGCGCCCACCGCATGGTGCTCAACGCCCGCGACGCCGCCCTCGGCTTCTACGCCGGCCTGGGCTACGCGGTCGAAGGCGAGGGCTTCGTCGAGGTGACCCTCCCGCACCACACGATGGTGAAGGACCTCGGCGGGGCGGCGCCTACCTGAGGATGGCCAGCAGCGGCGCGTGGTCGTCGGTCCAGGCGACCACCGGCGTGTCCGCCTCGGGCGGCTCGCCCACGCCCTCGAGCGTCGCCGCGTCGCCCGCCAGCAGCATCCAGTCCGAGAAGTAGGGCCCCAGCGGCGACCTCGCCTTCGCCCGCACCCGCCGCACCGTCAGCCCGAACGACGCCGCGTGCGCGCGCACCACCCGCGCCAGGTCGGCGTGCAGGTTGCTCACGTTGATCGCCAGCACGCCGCCCGGCGCCAGGTGCCCCAGGTACAGGCTCACCGCCTCGTGCGTCAGCAGGTGCGTGGGGATGGCGTCGCCGCTGAACGCGTCCAGCACCAGCACGTCGTAGGCGCGCGGCGCCTCGGCGGCCAGGCTCAGCCGGCCGTCGCCGATCACCACGTCGATCTCACCGGGCGCGTCGTCGAGGAAGGTGAAGCGGCTGCGCGCGACGCGCTCGACGTCGGGGTTGATCTCGTAGAACCGGAACCGGTCGCCCGGGCGCGCGTACGCGGCCAGCGTGCCGACGCCCAGCCCCACGACGCCGACGTGGCGGGGCGGGCCGGGGCGCGACAGCACCTTGCCCACGCCCGAGTGGCGCACGAAGTAGGCGGTGGGCTCGCGGCGCCGGTCGCCGTCGGCGTACTGGAAGCCGTGGCTGATGCGGCCGTCGAGCAGGTTCACCACCACGCGCCCGCTGGCCAGCGGGTAGCGCTTCACCTGCAGCACGCCGAAGAAGCTGCGATGCAGCTCGGCGTCGCCGCGCACGCGCCGCCAGGCGTCGGCGCCCAGGCCGACCGCCAGCACGACGCCGAGCGCCACGGCCAGCGCGCGGGCGCCGCCGAGCGACGCGAAGGGGGCGTGCAGCCGCCGCTCGCGCAGCCAGGCGACCGCGTAGAGCGCCCAGCACAACAGCACCGCGACGTGCAGCTCGAGGTGCAGCGGGAAGATCAGCGGCGCGATGATCGCCGCGAAGAGTCCGCCGAGCGCGCCGCCGAAGGACGACCACAGGTAGTAGCCGGTCAGGTGGGCCGGGTGCGGGCGCGCGCGCACCAGCTCGCCGTGCACCATCATGCAGCCGAGGAACAGCGCCGCGCCGTAGCCGCCCACCTGCGTCAGCCAGTGCGCCGCGTACCCGCGGTGCAAGAGCACCACCAGCCCCACCATGGCCAGCCCGCCCAGCGGCCCGAAGACGCGGCGGTCGGCCCAGCGCGGATCGCCGAAGCAGATCACGTAGGTCAGCAGGTACAGCAGCAGGGGCAGCACCCACAGCACGGGGGTCACGCTCAGATCGAGCGACAGCGACTCGGTGATCGCCAACAGCAGCAGGGAGCCGGCCGCTGACAGGCCGATCCAGATCAGCCGGTCGCCCAGGCTCGGGGGGCGGTGCGCCGGCGGGGGCACCGGCGCCTCGCCCCCGCGCGCCCGCCAGAGGGCCACCGCGTACAGCGCGGCGAAGCCCACGAACGCGGCCGACCACAGGCGGGTCTGGTCGATGGCGCCCAGGGCCGGCTCGAACACCAGCGGGTGCAGCAGCAGCCCCACGATCGATCCGGCGTTCGACCATGCGTACAGGCGATAGGGCAGGTGGTGATCGTCGGCGGCCGCGCGCGCCTGCACGGTCGGCGCGACGGTGGCCAGCACCAGGTAGGGCAGGCCGACCGAGAGGCCGAGCACCGCCAGCAGGCGCAGGGACGGTGGCGCCGTGGCCAGAGTGTCCGCCGAGGGCGTGATGGGCAGCGTCAGGAGCGCCAGCCCCACCAGCGCCAGGTGCAGCCGCACGCCGCGCCCGCCGAAGCGCGTCTCGATGGCGTGCGCCGCCGCGTAGCCCAGCAGCAGCAGCGCCTGGAAGAACAGCATGCTGGTGGTCCACACCGCCGGCGCGCCGCCGAACCAGGGCAGGACGAAGCGCGCGGCCACCGGCTGAACGAGGAACAGCAGGGCCGCGCCCAGCGCGGCGGCGAGCGGGAGGGCGAGCATCGCGGCAGGGTAGGATCTGCCGCGCCGGCCGTCGACCGCCGCGGTTGAATCGGGTCTGGGCGGCTCCTATCCTGCGGCCCCCCGGGGGGAGGGCTCATGAGCCGCCGTGTCCTGTTCGTCACCTCGCTGTGGCCCCCGCTGGCCTTCATCGGCGTGCGCCGCGTGGTGCGGCTGGCGCGGCACCTGCCCGCCTGCGGCTGGACGCCCGTGATCCTCACCGACGCGCCCCACGCCTCGGGCTACCCCTGGGCGCCGCCCATGGATCCGGTGGCCGTCGCGCCCCCCGTCGAGGTGCACCGCGCCGCCGGCCTGATGCTGGCGCCGCGCGCGCGGCGCATGGCGGTGGCCGCCCTGAAGGCCAGCCGCGTGCCCAAGGCCGACTGGGCCTTTCACCGCCTCACCCAGGGCCTGGTGCTGCCCGATCACTACCCGGCCTGGACGGCGGCCGCGGTGCGCGCCGCCCGGCGCGTCCCCGAGGTCGACGCGGTGTGGGCCACCGGGCGCCCCTTCGGCATGTTCGTCGTCGCCGCCGCCGTCGCCCGCGCCCTCGGCAAGCCCCTGGTGCTCGACTACCGCGATCCCTGGAGCCTCGACATCGAGCCCGATCGCGTCCCCCTGCGCTGGCCGCGCGCCGCCCACGCGGCGCTCGAGGGCGCGCTGCTGCGCCGCGCCGCGGGCGTGGCGTTCGTCAACGACGACATCCTCGCGCGCTACGAGGCGGCGTTCCCCAAGCCCGCGGGCGCGGACTGGCGGTCCATCCCCAACGGCTTCGATCGCGCCGAGTACGCCGACGTGGTGCCCCACCGCTTCGACCGCCCCACCGCCCTCTACACCGGCAGCTTCTACGGCGCGCGCAGCCTGGCGCCGGTGCTCGACGCGCTGGCGACGGGCTGGGGGCCGGGCACCGAGGGGCTGCAGGTGCAGGTGTACGGTGAGCTGGATCCGGCGGGCGCGGCCTCGCTGGCCCGCCGCCCCCTGCCGGGCCGCGTCCACGTGCAGGGGCGCGTCCCGGCGTCGGCGATCATGCCCCTGCAGGCCGGCGCCGACGCGCTGCTGCTGGC
>JAUHXL010000002.1 GCA_030426945.1 bacterium | reverse complement strand
GCTTCGTCTTGCCACCCGGCCGCTGGGACGAGGGGCGGGGCAGCGGCCTGACGCCCGAGCGCTGGCCGGGTCCGCTGGCCGAGGCGGGCTACTTCCAGTCCTGCTTCGTCGACCACGCCGAGATGGGACGCGGCATCGGGCGGCGGCTGGCCGAGCGCGCCTTCGCCGATCTGCGCCGGGTGGGCGCCACGCTGGTGGTGGCGCATTCGTGGAAAGAGTCGCCCCACGACTCGTCGCGGCGCTACCTGCGGCGGCTCGGCTTCGTCGCCGTGGCCGAGCACGCGCGCTACTGGGCCGAGGTCGACTACCTGTGCGGCGGGTGCCAGCAGCCGGACTGCGTCTGCACCGCCATCGAGATGGTCAAGGTGCTCGAGCCGCCGGCTTGACCGCCGCCGCCCGCCGGATCGCCGCGGCCAGCTCGGCGTGCAGCGACGCGCGCATGATCGGCGGCACCCCGTGGCCGACCCCCTGAAACGTGCCCAGCGTGGCGTCCCAGCCGTGGTCGGTCAGGTGGCGCATCAGATCGCGGGCGTCGTCCACCGAGATCACCCGGTCTGCGTCGCCGTGGAAGGCGCGCACGCGCGTGGTCGGCGCGCCCTTCGCGGGCCACATCGACCGCGGCAGGGCGCCCGCGATGGGCAGGGCCGCGGCGAACACGTCGGGGTGCCCGACGGCCAGGGCGAAGCTGAGCATGCCGCCCTGGCTGAAGCCGGTGACGATCGGGCGGCCGACGGTGGGCCGGGTGGTGGCCAGGTGGCTTGCGAGGGCGGCCAGCTTCTGGGTCGAGGCGCGTAGGCCCTCCTCGAGGCCGGGCTGAGGGCCGGCCACCGGCACGCGGACGGGGAACCAGCTGAAGCCGCCCCCGTGCGCGGCGGGGGCGCGCGGGACGACGACGCGGGCCGCGACGGGGAGATCCTTCAGCAGCGCGGCGAAGCGCTCGGGCCGGTCGCCCAGGCCGTGGACGGCGATCACCAACGGGAGCCGGGCGTCGGCGGCGGCGCCCGCGGTCGTGAGCTCGACGAACTGCAGCGGGGGCGCCTCGGCGGCGGCGGGCGAGGCGAGGGCGAGCAGGGTGAGCAGGGCGGGCAGCAGGAGGCGGGTGGGCACGGCGCAAGCTCCGGTGCGGGGGGCTGGGCGTAGGGTGGGGGCGAGGCCGGGGTGAGGGCAAGGTCGGGGTCTCGGGCGCGGGCCGGGCGGCGAGGGCAAGGTCACGGGCGAGGGCCGGGAGAGCGGGGCACAGTGCCCCGAATCGGGGCGCGGTGCCCCGCGCGGGGCGTCAGGCCGCCTGGGGGGTGGCGGACTCGAGGGGGAGGTGGATGCGGAGGGTCGTCCCTTCACCCGGTGCCGAGCGGACATCGAACCAGCCCTGGTGGTCGCGCACGATGCCGAAGGCGGTCGACAGGCCGAGGCCCGCCCCCTCGCCGACGTCGCGGGTGGTGAAGAAGGGCTCGAACATCCGATCGGACACCTCGGCCGTCATGCCGACGCCGTCGTCCCGCACCTCGACGAAGGCGCATGGCCCCCCCCCGTCGGCGGCGGGATCGGCGCCGGTGCGGATGCGCACGGCGCCGCCGTCCGGCAGGGCCTGGATGGCGTTCATCAACACGCTGGTCAGCACCTGCTCGAGCTGCGCGGGATCGCCGCGCGCCTCCAGCGCCGGCGCCTGGTGATCGACCTCGACCTTCACCTGCGCCTTGCGCAGCGCGGGCTTCATCAGCGCCAGCGCGGAGTCGACGACCTCGGCGATGCGCACCTGCTGGCGCGGCATCGGGCGTGATCGGGCGAAGGTCAGCACGTTGCGGATGAGCGCGGTCATCCGGGCGCACTGCTCTCCGATGGTGCGCGCGCTGTCGAGCAGATCGTCGCCCTCGACGTAGCCCTTCTCGATCATCTTGGCGTGGCCGCTGATGACGTTCAGCGGCGTGCCCAGCTCGTGCGCGACGCCGCCGGCGAGCTGGCCCACGGTCTTCAGGCGCTCGACGTGCCGCATCTCGTGCATCGCGCGCACGCGCTGCGCGGCCTCGTCCTCGAGCGCCGCGCGCGCCTCGGCCAGCTTGGCAGCCGTGTCGTTGAGCTGGTTCGCGAGCTGCCCCAGCTCGTCTGGGCGCCGCGACGCCACCCGGGCGTCGAGATCGCCGTCGCCCACGCGGCGCGCCATGTCGGCCATCGCCTGGATCGGCGCGCCCACCTCGCGGCGCAGCGTGATCACCAGCACCCCGACGCAGGCCAGCAGCGTCAGCGCCGCGAGGATGACGTGCTCGCGCAGGATCGACGCCGCGAGCTGGTCGCGATCACCGGCCCGCGTGCGCACCTCGACGGCGCCCAGCACGGCGCCGTCCTCACCCCCCACGAAGGGCACGAACAGCACCGCCAGCCCATTCTCGGCGTCCTCGAGGTGATGCGGCGCGCCGCCCAGCACGGCCTCCCAAGCCGCGTCCGACAGCCGCTCGGGGCGCATGGCGCGGCTCCACCAGCGGACGCCTTGGCGGTCGTCGGTCGGCCCCTGCAGCCACACGTCGCCGGTCGGGCTCTCGTGCACCATGCGGGCGGCGGTCATCAGCTCGACGGTCTGTTGGGCCCGCACCTGGAGGCGCTGCGCGAAGTCCTGCTCGACGACCTCGAGGGCACGCCGGGTCGCCCACAGCGCGTGCAGGGCGACGACCGCGACGATCGCGGCGCCGAGGACGAGGCTGAGACGGCTGGACAACTTCATGAATCCTCCCCGACGGATTCGGTCGGCCCGGGGGTTGCTAGCAAACATGCTGCCATCCTCGCGAGGAGCGCTCATGACCCAACTGATCGACGTGCTGGTCGCCGACGACGATGCGCAGATGCGCCGGCTGCTGCAGCTGGCTCTCACGCGCAGCGGCTGTGCGGTGCGGACCGTCGCCAACGGCGCCGAGCTGATCGACGCGGTGATGCAGCAGACGCCCGACGTCGTGATCACCGACATGCGCATGCCCGGCATGACCGGGCTGGCCGCGCTGAACCGTCTGCGGGCCTCGCATCCCGAGCTGCCCTGCGTGCTGATCACCGCCTTCGGTGATCACGACGTCCACCGGCGCGCCCGTTCGCTGGGCGCGCGCAGCATGGACAAACCACTCGATCCCGACCAGCTGGCCCACCTCGTGGGTGAGCTGGCGGCCAGGAGTTCCACTTGAACAACCGCGTCCTCGTCGTCGACGACGACATCGCCATGACCGACATGGTCACGCGCGCCCTGAGCGCCCGCTTCGACGTGCACACCGAGAACACCCTCGAGGACGCCTGGGCGCACCTCGCCCATCATCCGGCCGACGTGGTGCTGACCGACCTGATGTTGGACGACGGCACCGGCGTCGACCTCGCCCGTCGGCTGCGCGAGGACGGGCGTCGCACGCCGGTGATCCTGATGACCGCCTTCGGCAACCTGGACAACGCCGTCGAGGCGATGCGCGGCGGGGTCTACGACTTCCTCACCAAGCCGCTCGACATCGAGCGGCTCGAGATCGCCGTCGACCGCGCCGCGAAACACCACGCCCTGGTGGGTGAGGTCGAGATGCTGCGGCGGGCGGTCGAGGGCCGCCGCCGCGCGCGGTGGATGGTCGGCGAGAGCGAGGTGATGCGCGAGCTGGCCGACATGGTGGAGCGCGTCGCGAACACCGACGTCACGGTGCTGGTGACCGGCGAGAGCGGGACGGGCAAGGAGCTGGTGGCCCAGGCGCTGCACGACCTGAGCGACCGGCGGCAGGGCCCCTTCATCCCGATCAACTGCGCCGCCATGCCGGCCACGCTGCTCGAGAGCGAGCTGTTCGGCCACGCGCGGGGGGCGTTCACCGGGGCGCGGGAGTCGCGCGAGGGCCTCTTCGTGGCCGCCAATGGGGGCACGCTGTTCCTCGACGAGATCGGTGAGATGGCGCCCGAGGTGCAGGCCAAGCTGCTGCGCGCGCTGCAGGAGCGCGAGGTGCGCCCGGTGGGCGGCAACACGTCGGTGCCCTTCGACGCGCGCATCGTCACCGCCACCCACCAGGAGATCGAGCAGCGGGTGCGCGAAGGCAAGTTCAGGGAGGATCTGTTCTACCGCATCAACGTGGTGAACCTGGCGGTGCCACCCCTGCGCGACCGCGGCAACGACATCCTCCTGCTGGCGCAGCACTTCGTCGAAGAGACCGCGCAGCGCCTGCGGCGCGAGGTGTGGGGCTTCTCGAAGGCCGTGGCGGGGCGCCTGCTGAGCCACGACTGGCCGGGCAACGTGCGCGAGCTGCAGAACACCGTCGAGCGGGCCGTGGCCCTCGCGCGCTTCGAGCGCCTCGGCGTCTCGGACCTGCCGCCCAAGCTGCAACGCGCGCGCACGACCGCCTCGGCCTTCCAGATTGAGGATCCCGACTTCATGCCGGCCCTCGCCGACCTCGAGAAGCGGTACATCCTGCACGTGCTGGATCGCTGCGATGGCAACCGCACGCGGGCGTCCGAGGTGCTGGGCATCGACCGCAAGACGCTGTACCGCAAGCTCGAGCGGTGGAGCGAGGAAGAGGAAGAGGAGGGCTGATCCGGTCAGCCGGGGCTCTTCCCGATGTGGCGGCGCAGCGTGGCCGCCAGCTCGTCGAAGGCCACCGGCTTGAGCAGCGTGGCCTCGGCGCCCGCCGCCCGCGCGGCGTCGAGCGCCTCGAGGGCGCCGCTGATCACCACCACGGGCAGCGGTGACGTGCGCGCGTGGCAGGTGACGCACAGGTCGACGCCCGAGTCGGTGCCTTGTCCCAGCCGATGATCGGTGACGACGGCGTCGAAGGGCTGCGCCTCCCGGTCCGCCGCGGCCAGCGCCGCACGCGCGGCCTCGGCGCTGGCGACCGCCACCACGTTCAGCCCCTCCGCGCCCAGCAACAGCGCCGCCAGATGGCACATGTCGGGATCGTCGTCGACGAACAGCACCCGACCGCCGCCCCGCTCGTCGGACGACGAGGCCGGCGTGCCTTGGGCCGTGAGCTCGGCCGGTGGCTCCCGGGCCTCGAGCACGATCGTGAAGACGCTGCCGGCGCCCGGCGCGCTGTCCACCTCGATGCGTCCCCCGTGGCGCCGGACGATGCCGTGGGCGATGGCCAGCCCCAGCCCGGCCCCCGGCCGGCTGCCCGGCGCCTGGAAGCGGCGCTCGAAGAGGCGGTCGTGCAGGGCGGGGTCGATGCCGGGGCCGCGATCCCGCACCCAGAGGCGGGCCGTGCCGTCGGGCCCCGCGCTCAGGCCGAGGGTGACCGCGTGCCCCGGCTCGCTGTACTTCAGGGCGTTGCCCACCAGATTGTCGAAGGCCTGGGCCAACCGGCTGGCGTCGGCGTCGACCCATTGGCCCGTCGCGTCGATCTCGAGCTCGACCTCGATGCCTCGGCGCGCGCCGATCAGCTGGTGCTGCGCGTGCAGGCGGGCGATCCAGTCGTCCAGCTCGACGGGACGCGGCGTGATCTGCAACTGCCCGCGCGTGATGCCATCGGCGTCGCGCAGATCGTTGGCCAGCCGCGCGGCGTGCACGACCCCCCGGCGGGCGGCCTCCAGCACCTGATTGCGCGCCGCAGGGCGAAGATCCGGGTGGGTCAGCGCGTGGTCGACGCCCGCGCGCACCACGCTGAGCGCGTGCCGGAGATCGTGCGAGACGACGGCCAGCACGTCGTCGCGGGCCTCGATGGCGCGCTGAGCGTGGTCGTACAGGGTGGCGTTCTGGAAGGCGATGGACGCCCAGTCGGCGAGGCCGCGGGCGAGGCGCTCGCTGTTCTCGTCGAAGCGGCCGGGCTCCGGGTGACCGAAGAGCAGCCCACCGAAGCGCCCGTCGTGATCGAGGCGCACCGGCACCGCCAGGTAGCTGCGCACCGGTACGTGGCCCTCGGGCAGCCCGTCGAAGGGTGTGTTGTCCCCGTAGCGCGGATCGGCTCGGAGATCGGCCGCGCGGACGACGCCCGTGCCCTCGAAGGTCGGCGCGAACAGGGTCGTCGTGCGCGGCGTCGGCAGGCCCTCGAACGCCGAGCGCGGGGCGCCGGACAGGGCCCACAGCAGCAGGTCGTCCCCGGCGTGGTCGGACAGCCGGTAGAAGAAGGCGCCGTAGCGGGCGCCGACCAGCGCGGTGGCCTCGTCGGTGACCACCTGCACCAGCAGCTCGAGGTCCAGCTCGGCGGTCACGGCGCCGGCGAAGCGCTGCAGCGCCTCGTTCAGGCGGGCGGACGCGCGGCGGGCGCGGGCCTGGATGAGATCGGTGAGATCCTGCACCACCCCCACCATGCGCAGGGGAAGCCCCGCCGCGTCGCGCTCCAGCTCGCCCCGCGTGCCCAGCACCCGCACGCTGCCGTCCGGGTGCACGACGCGCAGGTCCGTCGCGTAGGGCGGCCCGCCGTCGAGCGTGTGGGCGATGCGACCGCGGACGCGCTCGCGATCATCGGGGTGGACGAGGTCGAGGAAGGCGTCGAAGGTGGGCACGAAGCTGTCGGACGACACGCCGTGCAGCGCGTAGGTCAGCGGTGACCAGTACAGCTCACCGGTCGCGACCTCCCAACTCCACAAGCCGAGCTCGGCGAGCGCCGCGGCCTGCGTCAGGAGGCGATGGGCGAGGTTCGACGATGGGCCGGCGGGGGTTGCCACGACGCGCAGCGTAGGTCACGCCGCGCGACGCCGCCAGTGGATCCGCATGCCCGCGCGGCGCGCGCCGGGGTGGGGCGCACCGGCCGGCGCGGGCGGCGGCGCGCCGGCCAGCGGTGGCATCAGCCGGGGCTCTTGCTGAGGCCCGCGATGAGGCTGATCGCGGCCACGACCAGGAACGCGAAGAACAGGATCTTCGCGACGCCGGCGGCGGCGCCCGCGATGCCGCCGAACCCGAGGAAGGCGGCGATCAGGGCGATGACGAAGAAGGCGATGGTCCAGCGAAGCATGGGAAACTCCTCTACTTTCAGTGCTCGGCGCGGGCTCCGATGGCCCCGCCGCAATCACCCGACCCCTTTCGCAAGGCGCGTGCCGGCCGCCTGACCGGCGCCGCCTCGCGCGCGCGAAATCGACGCGCCTACGCGTCGCGTGAGGCGCGCCCCGCGCGGGCCGGGACGGGCTGCCCCGGGCAGGGGCACAGCGCCTCGTGCACCCCACCGCGGGCCGGCGCCGGCCCGCGGTACGGAGGCTGCAAAGATGGGGTCGCGCACCCCAAACGCACGCTTCGTCGCGCCCCGACCGAGGAGAACGGCCCGATGGTCGACCCCGACCTTTCGCCCCACGCCGACACGGCGTCCTTCGCGTTCGCGCCCACCCTGGGGGGCGGATCGACGCCGCCAGCGGCGCTGCTGCCCCCGGCCCCGCTGCCTCGCCCCACGCCCGAGCGTCCCGTCGAGCTGCCCGGCACGCCCTACCTGCTGGTCGAGGCCATCGGTCGCGGCGGCATGGGAGAGGTGTTCCGCGCCTGGGATCGGGGACGGGATCGGCAGGTGGCGCTGAAGCTCGTGCGGGCGGATCTCGCGCGCGACGACGCGGCGGTCGCGCGGCTTCGGCGCGAGGCGCGCGCGCTGCAGCGGGTGCAGCACGCCGCCGTGGTCGGCGTCCACGCGGTGGGCGTCAGCGCGGACGCGCGGCCCTTCGTGGCGCTGGATCTGGTGCGGGGACGCGACCTGCGGTCGGTGCTGTGCGACGGACGCAAGGTGTCGGCGCGTCGCGTGGCGCGCCTGGGCGTCGCGGTGTGCGAGGCGCTGGCCGCGGTGCACGCGGCGGGCATCGTGCATCGGGATCTGAAGCCGGCCAACCTGATGCTGGGGCGGCGGTGGAGCGACGTGACGCTGCTCGACTTCGGCGTCGCGCGCATCGAGACCGAGGCGCGGGTGACGCTCGACGGGCAGCACCTGGGCACGCCCGGCTACATGGCGCCGGAGGTGTTCGACGGCCACGCGGTCGATGCGCGGGCCGACCAGTACGGGCTGGCGATGATCCTGTACGAGGCGTTGACCGGTGAGCACCCCTATCGGCGCGCGACGCCCTTCGAGACCCTGCTGGCGCAGACCCAGGCGCCGCCACCGCCGTTGGCCGGGCGCGCGGAGCTCGCGGCGGCGCCGCGCGCGTTGCTCGACACGATCATGCGTGGGTTGGCGCGCGATCCGGCCGACCGCTACCCCGATGTGCGGCGCTTTGGCCTGGCGCTGCGCCGCGCCGGTCGGGAGAAGCAGCCCCGGGGCGCGGGCCGTTGGCTGCGGCGCGCGGCGCTGCTGATGGCTCAGCTTCGGCGCGCGCCCGTCGCGCGCTGATCCCTCGCGAAGTCACCCCGGCGCGGGGCGAAGCGTCCCGCTCCGGGACTTCCTGCCCTGCGCCGGGACCCCGCGCCCCCCAATGCTCCGCGCACCACCGAGTGGCACCGACCTTGCGATACCCACCAGGGTCAACCGAGACGAGGAGCACCCCGTGCAGAGCCTTCGACAGACCCTGATGGATCCCCCGCGCGCCGCCTGCGATTGGGACACCGTGCGTGGCCCCCGCCACGACACCAACGAGGACAGCGCCGCCTTCGCGCCTGGGCTGCCCCTGGCCGTGGTCGCCGATGGCATCGGCGGCCACAACGCCGGCAGCGTCGCCAGCAAGATGGCGGTGGACACGCTGATCGACACGCTGTGGACCGAGCAGCGCCGCGTCGGGCCGCCGGGCAGCGCGGTGGCGCGGGCGCTGTTGGAGCGCGCGGTGCGCGCGACCAGCGCCCGCGTGTACGAGAGCGCGCGCTTCAAACCCGAGCTGAGCGGCATGGGCACGACGCTCGTGGCCGTGTGGATCGTCGAGGACGAGGCGCTGGTGGTGCACGTGGGCGACAGCCGCGCGTACCACCTGCGCGACGACACCCTGACCCGCCTGACCGAGGACCACACGCTGGCGCGCGCCATCGGCATGGACAGCGCCGTGCGCAGCCGCGCCGACCACGTCCTGGTGCAGGCGGTGGGCACGCGCCAGCGCGTCGAGCCGACGCTGCGCAGCGTGCCGGTGCAGCGCGGCGATCGCTTCCTGCTGTGCACCGACGGCGTGACCGACGTGTTGGACGATCAGTCGCTGGCGGCGCTCATGGCCAAGGGCGGCGACGCCGAGGCGCAGGCGGCGCGCATCAGCGGCGAGGCCGTGCGGCGCGGCACGAAGGACGACGCGACCGCGTTGGTGTTGGCGCTGGTCTGAGCGGATGCTGACCACCGCACCGCAGCCACGCCCACACACGCCCACCGCGCCGCCCGGCGCCGAGGCGCCCGTGCCCGCCGCCGGCGGCCCCCGGGTGACGCTGCCGCTGAGGCGGACGGTGCCCGGCGAGGGCCCCACGCGCGGCGGCCGGGCCACCGTGCGCACCGCCTGCCTGCTGTTGATCGCCGCCGTCGCGCTGCTGCACCTGCTGCAGGTGGCGCAGGTGGTGCTGCTGCCGCTGGCCATCACCGTCTTGTTGAACCTGGTGTTCGGCCCGTTGGTGCGCCGCCTGGCGAAGCACCACGTGCCACCGTCGCTCGGCGCCGGGCTGTCGGTGGCCGGCCTGCTGGCGTTCCTCGTCACCGCGGTGGTGGTGCTGGCGACGCCCCTGGGCGTGTGGGCCGAGCGCATCCCCGCGCTGCTCGAGGCGCTGCGCAGCGCCATGCAGGACGGCGCCGCCGGCGGCCTCGGCGGCGCGATGGACACCCTCAACGCCACCCGCGAGCGCTTCGCCGAGCTGCTGGGCGGCGAGAAGATGGCCATCCCGGTGCAGGTCGACTCCACCGGCACCGCCACCGACTGGCTGTCGTCCGGCTCGAGCGTGCTGGGCCAGGGCGTCGTCGTGCTGTGCTTGACCTACCTGATGCTGGCATCCGGCGATCGCTTCCGCGACCGCCTGCGCGCGCTGTCCGAGCATTGGCGCCTGCAGGTGCCGGTGGAGAAGATGATGGACGCCGTCGAGGACCAGGTGTCGGCCTACGTCCTCACCATCACCGCCATCAACGTCGGCCTCGCCGTCGTCGTCGGCGTCGCGATGAGCCTGCTCGACCTGCCCCGCCCCTGGCTGCTGGGCGCCGCCGCCGGCTTCCTGAACTTCGTGCCCTACCTCGGCCCCATGCTGACCGCGAGCATCGTCGCGCTGGTCGGCTTCGACAGCTGGGGCTCGCTGAGCGGCCTGCTGGTGCCCACGCTGGTGTACCTGGCCTGCAACGGCCTCGAGGCCTTCCTCGTGACGCCGGCCCTGCTCGGCCGCCGCCTGCAGCTCAGCCCGGTCGCCGTGCTGGTGTCCTTCATCCTCTGGACCTGGATGTGGGGCTTCGGGGGCGCGCTCATCGCCATCCCGCTGCTGCTGGTCGCCCACGCGGTGGCCGACCAGCTCGACAGCCTGCGCCCCATCGCCCTGCTTCTACGCCGCTGAGCGGACCGTTAGGTAGAAACCCGGGTCGCCCCGACGTTGCTCCTCGGCGGTTCACCGGGGACACTCCGATCGTCCGACGCGACTCCCCCGTTCGGACATCCACTCCGCGCGCCCGAGTCGGGGATCATCCGCCCCCGGCTCGGGCGCGTCTCCCTTCCCGAGAGTCGTCCGCCGCGAGCCGTTGCGACGGTGCCCGTGGTCGCGTCCCGGCGCCCGCGTTGCTACCATCCCCTCCGATCCAATGCCTGCCCCCGGAGGTCGCCATGCGCACCCTGCTGCTGCTGGCCGGCTTGCTGCTCGTCGCGGCGTCCGCGCGCGCGGAGTGGCCCGATCTGAACGCGGCGCCGCGCTCGAAGGACGGCGCGCGGGACGCGGCGCTGGTAGTGGGCATCCAGGACTACGCCCACGTCGCCGACGTGCCCGGCGCCGAGGCCAACGCGCGGGCGTGGCACGCATGGTTCAAGGCGCGCGGGACGCGGCACGTGCGGGTGCTGCTCGACGCGGACGCCTGGCACGGGTACGACCGCAGCGGCCAGCCGCGGGGGCTCTTGGCCGAGCTCGACCGGGTGGCGCAGCAGGTGAGGCCGGGCGGCACGCTGTGGTTCGTCTTCATCGGCCACGGCGCGCCCAACGGCGACCGCGCGCAGCCCGACGGTCTGCTGCTGGCCCACGACGTGCGCGCCAGTCCGGACGGCATCCGGGCCGACGGCATCCCGCTCGACGCCGAGGTCCTGCCGCGGCTGGGCCTCGCTGCGCGCAACAAGGCGCGCGCCGTCGCCATCATCGACGCCTGCTTCAGCGGGCGCGACGGCGCCGACCGGCCCTTGGCCGGCGACCTTCAGCCGGTCTTCGTCGTGAACGCGGGCGGCGTGCCCGCCGGCGTGACGCTGCTGACCGCCGCGGCCAACGACCAGTATGCGGGCGCCTTGCCCGGCTTGGGGCGGCCCGCCTTCAGCTACCTGACCCTGGGCGCCCTGCGGGGCTGGGCCGACGCCGACGGCGACGGCGCGGTCACCGGCGCCGAGGCGCGGCAGTACGTGCACGACGCGCTCTTCGAGGTCGTGCGGGGGCGGCGGCAGACGCCGCAAGCCGGCGGCGAGCTGGACCGGCCGCTGGCCCGAGGGCGGGAGCGCCCGCCCGAGCTGAAGGCCGTCGCGACACCGAAGCCCGCCCAACCGATGCGCCGCGCCGGCTTCGCCGAGGGCCTGGGGCGCCTGTCTGCCCTGCCCGCGGCCCCGGACGACGCGCCGCCCGCGCCCGCGCCCGTCGACCTGGCCACGGTGGACACCGTCCTGCTCGACCGCCTGCAGGCTGCCCACCGGGCCGAAGCGCGCGCCGACGCGCCGCTGCTCGACCGGGCGAAGGCGTGGGACGAGGTGGCGGGCTACGCGAAGGCGCCCGCCGCCACGCGTTCGGAGGCCGAGGCGCGTGCCGCGCGCTGGCGCGCGCTCGACGAGGCGCGCAAGCGCCGCACGGCCCAAGTGAAGGCCACCTTCGAGCGCTACCAGGCCGACCGCGCCAAGCTGGCCAAGCTGCAGGGCTACGACGAGTCCGTGGTGTCGGCGGCGCAGAAGCAGGCCTACGCGCAGGAGTTCGAGACGGCGTACGCGCCCTGGCGCGACGCCTTCGCCTCCGAGGGCCTGCTGGGACCGCTGCTGGACTGGGTGCGCCTCCCCGGCGGCACCTACCAGATGGGCTCGGAGGACGGCGCCGACGACGAGAAGCCGGTGCGGAGGGTGCACGTCGAGCCCTTCGCGCTGTCGCGCACCGAGGTGACGGTGGGGCAGTATCGGGCGTGCGTCCGGGCGGCGGCCTGCCGGGAGCCGGGCAGCGATGGTCACTGCAACTGGGGCAAGTCCGGGCGTGAGGACCACCCCGTCAACTGCGTGTCGTGGGACGACGCGGCGACGTTCGCGAGGTGGGTGGGGGGCCGTCTGCCCAGCGAGACGGAGTGGGAGTACGCGGCGCGCTCGGGCGGGCACGACCAGGCGTATCCGTGGGGCGACGAGCAGGCGGACTGCGGCCGAGCGGTGATGGACGACGGGAGCGGGAAAGGGTGCGGTGAGGGAGACACGACCTTCCCGGTGTGCTCGAAGCCCAGCGGAAACACGGCGCAGGGGCTGTGCGACATGGCGGGGAACGTGTGGGAGTGGGTGGCGGATTGGTATGGCCCGTATGGCGAGGCGCCGAGCGACGGCAGCGCACGCACTGAGCCCGCCCGGTACCGGGTCATCCGGGGCGGCAGCTGGAACTTCACCGCGAGGCTCCTGCGCGCGGCCGACCGCGGCGGGTTCTCGCCCGGCGACCGCGACGACGACTTGGGCTTCCGCGTTGCCAGGGCGACCCCTTGACTCACTTTCCCTTGGACCCTTGACCCTTCGCGTCCGGCAGCGCGTGATGCCGAGCGTGCCCGCGCGGACGAGAACCTACCGGCCTACGCCGGGGCCCCGGAAGGGCGCCCGACCCCAGCGACAGCCAAGGGCGCCCGCGAGGGCACCCCGGCGCTGGCCGGGCGCCGGGCGAGCGTAGCGAGCCCGGCGGCGACCCTTCGGTGATTCTGTGAGCGGCGCAAGCAGCAGCGCCGGTCTGGCGCCTGGCGCCTGACGCCTGGCCGTCGTCGTCCCGCACACGGCGGCGCCCGGCACCCCGACTTCGACGCCCGTGCATTGCGACGGGCGCGGGGAAGCCCAGACCGCTACAGCGCGAACGGTGTCGTGAGGTCCATGGCCTGACCACCGAAGGCCGGGAAGCGCAGCGCCCCGACCTGCTGTTCGACACACGTTGCGGTGGGCGTGCCCTTGAACTTTCCCGTGGTCACGTGGGCGGCGTGGACACGGCCATCGGGTTGGACCGAGAACTTGACCATGATGGTCCCCGAGGGACCGTTCGGGTCACGACAGCGGTCGACGGGGCCCGCCGCCTTCCGGATCACTCCGACAACCTGCGCCTTCGACAGTCGTTCAGGCAGGGCCGAGGGCTCGGGCGGCGTTGCGGGCCGCGTCAACGGTGGGGTAGGTGCGCCGCGTCCAGCCAGGCCATCCGCGCTCACGTTCAGGTCGGGGCCGGGCTCGAGCGCGGCGGCGAGAGCGCCCTCCGTGTCGCCGCGCACCTCAGGTGAACCGCCCCGGGTCCTTCCGAGGCCACTTTGCTTGGGTCAGGTCGACCCGGCGCCGTGGAGGTCCTCGCCGTCGTTCTGGCTCGAGAGCGGGCTGCGGCCGCACCGTCAGGCCACCTGCAGCGTCCGCAGCAGGGTGGTCAGCCCGCCCTCGAGGGCGTCCATGGGCCAGCCGACCACCTGCATCTGCAGCCAGGGATGAACGGCCTCGCCCGGCGCTCGCCAGCAGAGCGTCGCGGCGAGCGCTTCGGCTCGGGCGGTCGAGGGCAGCGGGTACACCAGGGCCACGCGCACCTCGTGCTCGGGTTGCAAGCCGCGTGCGGTGAGCGCGTAGGCGAGCACCTGGTACAGATCCTCTCGCTTGACCTTGAACGCGAGGCCGTCGACGAGGGCCTGCGGGTCGGACTCGTCGTCCCGAGTGGCGGCGTCGGCCCCGTCGGATCGGGTCGTCGTGACGGCTTTCCACTTCGTATCGGCCACGAGGGCCGGTCGTTCGCCCTCGCCACGGACGTACAGATCGGGCCGCAGGTCGTTGGTGCCATCGCGCCAGACGGAGCCCTCGCCGGTCTTCAGGTGCACCCGCCACTGCGCCTGGGCGACGTGTCCGTGCGCGCAGCCCAGCCGGTCGGCTGTCGCCTGGGCGAAGGCGCGCTCGAACAGGCTGGGCATGTCGAACGCCAAGGCCACCGACGTGGGCCCGCCGGCCGGGCCGCCCAGCTCGGCGTGGGTCAGCAACAGGCGCGCGAGGGGCAGCGCGCCGGTCTGCTCGTAGGCGCGCAGCGCCCGCGGCGGGTGGCGCAGCGCCGGCAGATCGGACCGCGTGACGCGCTCCCACGAGACACCGGCGAAGCGTGCGTCGGCCTCGCGCAGCTGCGTGTGCAGCTCGGCGCGCGCGGCGGCGCGTATCCCACCCAGCAGCGCCTGGCACAGGTGCAGGCCCCAGCGGAGGGCCCGGTTGGGCAGGTGGTCCAGGTCGTGCGCGTGGAATCGGCACGGCACCCGATCGGGTCGGCCGCGGGCGACCTGCTGCAGGTAGGCCGGGCGATTCAGCTGGCCGCGCAGACGTCCGCGCAGCACCTCGGCGCGCGGATCGTAGGCGCGGCGCAGGCCGCCGCCCGGCACCCGCTCGGCGGACGGATCCATGTGCAGCAGGCGGCGGACGGCGCCCACGTAGGCGCGCACCAGCACCTCGGCCAGCGAGCGATCGGCCGGGCGCTCGTGATCACCCTCGGCGCCCAGGCCCAGGCTCGGCCAACCGCGCGCCAGGGCCAGCAGGCCCACCCAGTCGGTGCCACGGATCTTGGGCCGCGTCTCCCAATGCACCCGCGTGCCGGCCAGGTCGAAGCTCGCGAAGCCGCAGGCGCCGGCCGACAACACCAGCGCCACGCGCAGGGTGTCGTTGAGGCTGGGCGTCGCGCTGATCGAAGCGAGGCGCGCGACGGCGCCGGGCTTGCCGATCAGCGGCGCTTGCAGCGCACCGAGCAATCGATCGAGCGACGCCGCCAGATGCACACGGGCCGCCAGGTCGCCCGCCGAATCGGCCCCCGAAGCGCCAAGGTCCATCTCGAGCGCGGCGCCTTCGACGAGGGCGACCTCCAGCCCGGCCGCGTCCCGTCGCACTTCCAGTGGACCGCCGGTCTGTCCCTCGAGCGACTCGATCCACCGCAGCAGGCTCTCGGCGCCCGAGTGGTGATCGCTCGGCTGGGAGGCGCTCACCGCACCAACCCGGCGCCCAGCTTGTCGAGCTGCGCCTTCAGCGCGGCCCGGTCGGGGGTCGTATGGCGTCGGGCATCCCACGTCAGCCAGTCCGTGCGCAGCTCGGGCGTCTGCAGGTAG
This sequence comes from bacterium, assembly GCA_030426945.1. Lineage (GTDB taxonomy): Bacteria > Myxococcota_A > Bradymonadia > UBA7976 > UBA1532 > JACKDN01. Next base: position 37,528 of record JAUHXL010000002.1, on the reverse strand, counting down.
CCCTCTTGGTGGTACTCGCGCAGCAGGGGAAGCACCTCGAACACGATGCGGTCGGCCAGCTGCTCCGACCACTCCACGCCAGCGTGGGCGTCCAGCAGGAAGTAGCTGTGCCCGACGGCCAGGCGGTCGCGCTCGGCCTCGTGCAACAGCCCCTGGAAGGCCTCGAAGGTCGCGACGCTGGCCTTGACCGCCTCGGCAGCGACGCGCGCGTTCAGCGCCTCGATCACCTTGGCGTCCGGCTCGACGTCGACGAAGCGGAACCGCCGGCGGATGGCGAAGTCGACCATCGCGATCGAGCGGTCGGCCGTGTTCATCGTGCCCACGATCCACAGGTTCGGGGGCAGCATCAGCGTCGCGTCGCCCGGCCGCGCGGCGTCGACGTACTGCAGCCGAACGGGCATGTCGCGGTAGCCCTTCTCGAGCACCAGGATCAGCTCGCCCAACACCGCCGACAGGTTGCAGCGGTTGATCTCGTCGAGGATCAGCACGGTGGGGCGCTGCGGGTCGTCACCAGAGTCCGCGGCCGCGCGCCGCGCCGCGGCGGCCCGCGCCAGGTGAACCAGCAGCTTGTCCTCGACGACGAACTGCACGCCCTCGCCCACCGCTCGGGTGGTGAGCCCGCGGACGAGGTCTTCGTAGGTGTAGCTGGGGTGAAGCTGGACGATCTCCCACAGCACCGGCAGATCGCGCCACCTGGCCTCGCCCAGGTCATCGGCGTTGGGGTCGCCGACCGTGGTCCAGCGGCAGTCCTCACGTGCGTGCTCGCCGCGCAGGGAGTCGATCAGCGCCAGCACCCGGTGCGTCTTGCCGCTGCCGGGCGGCCCCTGCAGGACCACCGCGGGCTGGGCCTCGAGGTGGCGTTGCAGGTCGGTCACCTCGAGCGGCGCCGGGGCCGCCGGGGGCGCGGAGGCGGCCCGCGGTGAGTCCGTCGCCTCATCGCGCGCGGCCACCACCATCGCGGTGAGGTCATCGAGCCACGACGCCACCAGTGCGTCATCGTCGCCGGGCGACCACTCGATCTGCTTGTCGCGTTGCGCCGTGCTGATCCCGAGCACGGCGCGCAGCCGCAGCACGCCGGCCGTTCCGTCGATGCCGATCGCCGCGCGGGCCTCGGTCCGACCCCCGCGCGCGTAGATGGCCGCGCCGAGCGGCAGCCCATCATGCTCCACGGCGCGCGGCTGCCACGGCAGCCAGGTGAGGTTGGCGTCCACCTTGCGCATCTCGTCGCCGAATCCCCGGACCATCATCTCGCGATCGCCGTAGCGCGCGGTGTTGCGGTACCGCTTCCAAGCCGGGCGAACCTGCGAGAAGCGGGCGAGCCGGTTGGCCTGCGCCTCGAAGCCGACCTCCGCGCGCCGAGCCGCCATCGCCAGCAGCTGCTGCGCGGCGTCCATGAACGGCATGGCCGCCCAACCCAGCCGCCAGGTCCGCTCGTAGTCGCGCCCGCTGGTCTTCTCGGTGTACGCACGCAGCGCGCTGGCGAGCGTTCCGCCTGCGGCGTGCAGCTCGGCCACGCTGTCCGCATCCCAGCACGTCTCGTCAGCGCCGCAGAGCGCGTTCAGCGCGGCGGCGTCGATGGTGGCGACGGGCGCCAGAAAGGGCGCCAGCGGCCGCAGGATGTCCGTCGCTTCGTGCATGTTGTGGTTTCGACTCCTGGCCAAGTGCTCGGTCGGGCGGTTGGGCGCTCGGGTGGCCTAGCGCGCTACGCGGAAGCCGAGGCAGTTGAACCGGTCGCTCGGAAGGCCCCAATAGCGGCCAGTTGTGCGCATGAGCCCAGCAGGGCTACTGCAGCCGCCGCCTCGGTTGACCTTGTGCTTCGCACTGGCCGTGCGTGCGCCGCCGTCCTGGGGGGCTTCGCCGTACGGTCCGTACCAGTCCTCGACCCACTCCCACGCATTCCCCGCCATGTCGCAGAGCCCCTGGGCCGTGTTGCCCTCGGGCCTCGTGCACACGGGGAACGTCACGTCGCCCCGTCCACAGCCTCGCTTCTCGCCGTCTCTCATGACAGCTCGGCTACAGTCGGCTTTCGCCTCGCCCCATGGATAAGTCTGCTGGCGGCCCTGCGAACGGGCCGCGTATTCCCACTCCGCCTCGCTGGGCAACCGTCCACCAGCCCACTGCGCGAACGTGGACGCCTGGGCCCAGTCGACACAGTTGATGGGGTGATCGTCTCGATCTGGCTTGTCCCAGTTGCACTCGTCGAAGGCGAGGGGAGCGCTACAGACTCCAGCTTGCACGCATGCCCGATACTGGCCCACGGTCACCTCTGTCTTCGAGATGGCGAACGACTTGAGCTTCACGGTTCGGACCGGCCTCTCGTCTCTTTCGCCTCCGATGGAGCCCATCTGGAAGCTGCCCCCGGACATCCGAACCCACTCGATGCCGGCCTTGCCGCGGCCCGCCCCACCGAGCGTCCAGAGGATTGCCTCAGCATCGTCCGCCTTCGGGTTGCCCCGCGGATGATCGGCGTACTGCTTCAAGAAGGCCTCCAGCGCTTGCCGCCCTTCGGGCCCGCCCCGCTTCGCCACTCTCTGGGCCAATGCCCACGCCCGGTCCACATCGGCTTCGTGGGTCGCCTGCGCCTTCGCATCGATCGCCGCCTCGAGCTTGGCCTTCAGCGCCTCGGCGTCGGCCTGGCGCGGGTTGCCCAGCGCGTGGCCAGCGTAGAACGCGAGAAACGCCTCGACGGCGCGCACGCCCTTGGCAGGATCGGTCGCCACGGCCTGGACCTTGGCCCACTTCTCGTCCACGTCGGCGGTGTGCAGGCTCAACGCGCGCGCCCGCGCTGCGGCCTCCTCGCGTTCGAGCCGTTCGCGCTCGGCCTGTTTGGCCGCCAGCCGGGCCATCTCCGCTTCGAGCCCGTCCGAACGCCCCTGCGGCGCTGTCGGCTCGACTGCCGTGGCGCGGCTGAGTCGAGCGTCGAAGTCGTCGGACGGGGCGGCCGACCGCTCGTGAACAGTGCGCGCGATGGCGGCAAGATCGGGCTTGGGCGCACGGGCGCGCGTGAGCGTGCCGACGATGTCGCCGCGCGCGTCCGGGGTCTGGCGGCGACCCGTGACCACCTCGAACAGCGCGTCCTCGCTGAACTGCCGCACCTCGCCTCCGCTGATCTGACCGTCACCGTCCTGGTCGGCCCAGCCCTGCAGGGCGCCCAGCGCGAGGTAGCTGAACGCGGGCCGCCCCAGGCCGGGCAGGGCGCCGGCGTACTCGTCGCCCTTGGCGGCGGTGAGCAGGGTGACGCCGGGCGGGACGGCGCCGACGCTGGCGACGAAGACGGGCTGCAGGCCCGCGACGAGGGGCCGATCCGCGTCCACCTTGCCGCTGAAGCAGGCGTCGAGGACGGCGACGGCGCGGGCGCCCTTCGCGGCGGGGCGCAGGCGGGGCAGCAGCTCGGCCTGGACGGGGATGCCGGCGAGCTGCAGGCCGTCGGCGGTCTGCTGGACGCTCTGGGCCAGCAGCAGGCCGTCGGGTTGCGCAGGATCGCCGTTGGGGGCGCCGTGGCCGATGAAGACGAACCACAGCGTGCCGCCGGGGCCCACCTTGGCGGCCGTCTGCTCGAGCGCGGTCAGGATGCCGCGTGGGCGACCGCGCCCGTCGAAACCGTGCATTGCGGCGGCGTCCTGCAGCACCTTCACGTGCGGCACGCCGCGCGCGCGCAGCCAGGCTCGCCAGTCCGCGGCGTTGCGGCGCGCGCCGGGCACGTCGGGCACGTGCGCGTAGTCTTCGATGGCGACGATGAGCGCGGCGTCCCGCGCGCCCTGCTGGCGCTCGGCCGCCGAGGTCGCGGGCTGGCTCAGGTCGGGCCACGGATTGGCGACTGCGGTTCCGCCGCTCAGGAGGAACGCGCTCACGGCCAAGAACGGCATTCGCACGGCGACGACTCCAGACTGGCTACGCCCGATGGGCAGTATGCCGCCGGCAGGCGCGCCGTGCCAGCCTGTCGCGGGCTCGGCGTGGGGAGGCTGAGTGGGGAAGGTGCGGCCTGGGCGCCGCGGCTAGGCCGCCGCTTGCGGGCGAGACAGCCGCTCGGCAGGCAGCTCGAATCGGGAGGGCTGGTCGCCTTCGACGTCCACTTCGATCGTGAAGATCTGGCGCCCGTTGACGCCAATCCGGCCCCGATCCTCGACGACACGCGCCACAACGCGGCGAATCCCGTTGTAGAACGACACCTTGTCACCCACCTTGAACCTGTCTTCGGTCACGCCAGAACCTCCACGACAGTCCGTCACGAGGATAGCGGTGGGCGCGTGCAACTACCAGGGATCGGCGCCCAGCAGCTGCGCCAGATGCTTCGCAACAGCGCGATCGAACGATACCGCCAGTCCGGCGCAGGCCGAGCGCCACATCTCGACATCCATCTTCTGGAGGCTGAGGCGTCCCGTTGCGTCGAGAACCAGACTGTCGCTCGAGAAGTCCTGGTGGGCGATGGCGTTCCTCCATGCGTTCAGCGCATCCAGCTTGGCCCGTCGTCGTCGGTTGCGACCGTCCTGGCGGTAGACATCGTTCCAGAAGCTCATCTCGAACTGTCCGAAGTCGGCGCCGAGGTTGCCGGGATTTGCGTTGCCCCGGTCGAGCTTCCGCTGTTCGGTCAGGCGTTTCCGCGCCAGCACCTCCGCCCACTCGGGGCCGTCCTCGAGCAGCCGAGCGCAGAGATGGTCGACGGCCTCGGAGTGCAGGTCTCGGCAATAGCGCTGAAACTGAGACTGCAGCAGCACTGCGAACGCGTGGTTCACCTGCGTGGTGGCCAACCGCCGACCCGGTCCAGTACCGCCAATGGCTCGGTGGGCATCGAGCAGTTCGTCCAGTTGCCGCTGGGCCACCGTCTGCCACCGCGCCAGCGCCTTGCTCGGCACGAGTACTCACCTCCATCGAAGCGATCCTGCCGCGTCCTCGGGTGAAGCCGACCCTGTCTCGGTCCTCGGCGGCCCGCGTCCCGAGGCCCCATGTCCCGTTGGAGAACGTAACGCCTTCTCCCACCTGGACGTCGCCCCCGACGCGACGAACTCCGTGAGCCAAGGTCCGCGCCCTACTTACAGGCCTCGTAGGCGGCCCGGTCCTTCGCCTTCAGCACACAGTCGACCTCCGCTTGGCTGGCCTGTCCGGCACACTCGGCGACGAACTGCGGCGCTTGCTTGCTCAGCGTGTAACGGGCCACCTGGGCAACCATCGGTGCCTCGCCCTCCAGCTCGAACTCCACCACCCGGTCGAACATCGCCTGGCAGTCCTCCCGGCTTGCGAGGGTGTCATCGGGCCCGCCTTCTGGGGCGGCCCTGGGCCGCTCGGGTTGCGGCGGCGCCGCGCCGGTCAGCGCCGCCGCGAGTCGATCCTTCAGCGCCTCGGCATCGGCCTCTCGCGGGTTGCCCAGCGGGTTGTCAGCGTACTTGCGGAGGAAGGCGTACACGGCTCGGAGCCCCGTCGCGGGATCGTTGGCTGCGGCCAGGACCTCGGTCCACTCAGCTTCCACGCGGTCGTTGTATCGGGCCAATCCGAGCGCCTCTGCGCGCTTCCACGCCTCGGATTTCGCCTGCGAGGTCCTGAGCCAAACCAGGAACTCCTCACGGCCCATCTTGGGGGCGTCGCTCGACGGCGGGGCGGCGGGCGGTGGCGTGTCCCGGTCCGGCAAGGGCACCGCCGGGGCACGCAGTGGTGGCCCGTCTCGAGCGGGCAGCGGCGTCGCCAGGGGCGGCGCCAGCGTCCGGGCGATCGCGGCCAGGTCGGGTCTGGCGGCGCGGGCGGGTGCCAGCGCGCCCTCCAGATCGCCCTGCGCATCGGGTGTCTGCTGCCGGCCCGTGACGACGAGGAACAGCGCGTCCTCGGCGAACTGCCGCACCTCGCGCCCGCTCACCTGGCCGTCGCCGTCCTGGTCGGCCCAGCCCTGCAGGGCGCCCAGCGCGAGGTAGCTGAACGCGGGCCGCCCCAGGCCGGGCAGGGCGCCGGCGTACTCGTCACCCTTGGCGGCGGTGAGCAGCGTGACGCCGGGCGGGACGGCGCCGACGCTGGCGACGAAGACGGGCTGCAGGCCCGCGACGAGGGGCCGATCCGCGTCCACCTTGCCGCTGAAGCAGGCGTCGAGCACGGCGACGGCGCGGGCGCCCTTGGCGGCGGGGCGCAGGCGGGGCAGCAGCTCGGCCTGGACGGGGATGCCGGCAAGCTGCAGGCCGTCGGCGGTCTGCTGGACGCTCTGGGCCAGCAGCAGGCCGTCGGGGTGAGCGGGATCGCCGTTGGGGGCGCCGTGGCCGATGAACACGAACCACAGCGTGCCACCGGGCCCCACCTTGGTGGCCGTCTGCTCGAGCGCGGTCAGGATGCCGCGCGGGCGGCCGCGCCCGTCGAAACCGTGCATCGCGGCGGCGTCCTGCAGCACCTTCACGTGCGGCACGCCGCGGGCGCGCAGCCAGGCTCGCCAGTCGGCGGCGTTGCGGCGCGCGCCGGGCACGTCGGGCACGAAGGCGTAGTCCTCGATGGCGACGATGAGCGCGGCGTCCCGCGCGCCTTCGTCGCGGCGCGCGTCGGCCGGTGCGGGCTGGCTCAGGTCGGGCCACGGGCTGCCCAGGGCCGGGGCGGCGAGCGGTGGGCTCGCGAGCGCGAGGTACGCGCCCACGGCCAGGATCGGCGTCCGCACGGCGGTGACTCCCGACAGGGTGACCCGTCGCGCAGTATGCCGCGCCGGCCTTCCTGGCACCAGCGGACCGGCGGCGCCGACTGCGGGCGCAACGCCGCGCGTCGGTGGGGAGGCCCGGTCGCACACGCGCCCACGCCTGCCGGCATTCTTTCGTGTCCCGTGGACGCGGTGGGCGGCGTGGTCGAGCGTGTGGTTCATGTCCGGCGGGGGCGGCGGCGCGCCGTTGCAGCCTGCGACGTGGCGCGAAGGGCGTCGCGGAAAGGACAAACGTCGCTCGCTTCGCTCGCTCACCGCCCTGCGGCGGGGTGCCCTCCCGGGCGCCCTCGGCTGCCGCTGAGTCGGGCGCCCTTCCGGGCCCCCCGTCGCTGGGCGGCGCTCTCCTCGGTCGTCTGCGCTCGGCACTGCTCGTTCTTCGAGGCGAAGGGTCAAGGGCGCAAGGGAACAAGGGTCAAGGGGTCGCCCTGGCCACGCGGAAGCCCAGGTTGATGCGCCGGCCGCCGGGCGAGCGCCCGGAGCGGTGCGCCGCGCGCAGGCCCCTCGCGGCGTTGTTCCAGCCGCCGCCCCGGCCGACCCGGAACTGGGCGGTCCTGGTGCGCGCGCTGCCGTCATTGGGCGCCTCGCCGTACGGCCCGTACCAGTCCGCAACCCACTCCCACACGTTCCCCGCCATGTCGCACACCCCCTGCGCCGTATTCCCTGCCGGCTTCGAGCACACCGGGAACGTCGTGCCTCCCTTCCCGCACCCGTTCCCGCTCCCGTCGTCCATCACCGCTCGGCTGCAGTCTGCCTTCTGGTCGCCCCACGGGTACTCGCGGCTCTTGCCCCCGGAGCGCGCCGCGTACTCCCACTCCGCCTCGCTCGGCAATCGACCCCCCGCCCACTTCGCGAACGCCGACGCCTGCTCCCAGTCCACGCAGTTGATGGGGTGGTCGTCTCGGCCCGACTTGTCCCAGTTGCAGTAGGTGCCCGTGTCCGGCGCCGTGCACGCCCTCGCATCCACGCACGCCCGGTACTGCCCCACCGTCACCTCCGTCTTCGACAGCGCGAGGTCCCCCACCCGCACCGTCCGCACCGGCTTCTCGTCGCTGCCGCCCTTCGTCGACCCCATCCGGAAACTCCCCCCCGGTATCCGCACCCACTCGATGCCCGCCTTGCCGCGCCCCCCACCGCCGCCGCCCAGGTCCCACAGCATCGACTGCGCCTCGTCCGACTTCGGGTTCCCCCGCGGGTGGTCGGCGTACTGCTTCAGGAACAGCTCCAGCGCCTTCTTCCCCTCGGGCCCGCCGCGCTTCGCCACCTTCTTCGTCAGCGCCCACGCGCGCTCGACCTCGGCGGCGTGCGCGCGCGCCGCCTCGGCCTCGAGCGTGGCCTCGAGCTTCGTCTTCAGCGCCTCGGCCTCGGCCTGCCGCGGGTTGCCCAGCGGGTGGGCGGCGTAGAAGCCGACGAAGGCCTCGACGGCGCGCACGCCCTTCGCCGGGTCGCGGGCCACCGCCTTCACTTTCGCCCACTTGGCGTCGACGTCGGCCGTGTGCAGCGCCATCGCGCGCTCGCGGGCCTGGCGCTCGGCCTCGGCGGCCTCGGCCAGGCGGCGCTGGCGCTCGGCCTCCTCGCGGGCCTTGCGCTCGGCCTCCTCGCGCTCGATGCGCTGGCGCTCGGCCTGCTGGGCGGCCAGGCGCGCCATCTCGGCGTCCAGCGGGCTCATGCCGGTGGTGTCCACCGCGGCGGCGCCGGCGGTGGCCTCGGCGAGGCGGGCCTCGAAGTCGTCGCGTGGTGCGACCGGGCGGGTGGGGGTGAGGGCCTGCGCGATGGCGGCCAGGTCGGGCGCGGCCTCGGCCACCCGGGCCAGCGCCGCGGCCACCTCGCCTTGGGCGTCGGGGGTCTGCGTGCGGTCCTTGACGACGCGGTACAGGGCGTCCTCCACGTACTGGCGCACCTCGTTCGCGGTGACGTTGCCGTCGCCGTCGTCGTCGGCCCAGCCGCGCAGGGCGCCCAGCGCGAGGTAGCTGAAGGCGGGACGCCCCAGGCCGGGCAGGGGGCCAGCGAACTGGTCGCCCTTGGCCGCGCTGAGCAGGGTCACGCCCGCGGGCACGGCGCTGGACCCGGCGACGATGAGGGGCTGGAGCTTCGGCACCACGGCGCGGCCGGCGGTGTCCTTGCCGCTGAAGCAGGTGTCCAGCACGGCCACCGAGCGGGCGCCGCGGGCCTTGGGGCGCAGGCGCGGCAAGATCTGAGCGTCCAGCGAGATACCGTCGGCCCGCAGCCCGTCGGCCGTCTGGCGCACGCCGTGCGCCAACAGCACCGGCTCGACGCCGGACTTTGAGCCCGTGGCGTCGTCCTTCCGGACCACCACGGGGGCGCCGTGGCCGATGAAGACGAACCACAGGGTGCCGCCCGGCTTCACCTTGGCCGCCATACGATCCAGACGGGAGAGGATGCCGAGCGGCTGGCCGTCGGCGTCGAACCGGTGCCACGCATCGGCGTCCTGCAGCACTTCGATCTCCGTGACCCCGCGGGCGCGCAGCCAGGCCCGCCAGTCGGCCGCGTTGCGGCGGGCGCCGCGCACGTCGGGCACGTGGGCGTAGTCCTCGATGGCCACGATGAGCGCCGCGTCGCGCGCGCCCTCGCGGGTCTTCGAGCGGGGGGCCTCGGCCAGATCGGGCCAGGGGCCAGCGTGGGCCGCCGGGGCGCAGGCCAGGATGGACAGGAAGACGATGCTGACGGCGCGCACGGCCATGCCTCCTCGAACGGTATGCCCGGCGGGGAGTATGGCGCGTCGGGCGCGGAGGCGCTACTGACGTGCCGACCGAGGGGATGGGCTCGGGGCGCCACCCCGCGGGCGCCGCGCCGCATCGGGGCGGCGGGGTGGCTGGGGCCAGCGCGCGGTTTGCGCCGAGCCGTCGCCGCGCTATCCTCGCCCCATGGCGACCTCCGGCACCGACGGCTCATCCCCCCAGCCCCGCGACCCGCTCGGGGTCGACGAGCGCCTGGTCGCACCGGAGACGCGCTTCGAAATCCTCGACGGGACGGTGGTGTACGTGGCGCCCGCCGACGAGCCCCACGGGACGCGGCACTCGAAGGTCGCCGCCCTCGTCGAGGCCCACGCCCACGACGACTTCGACGTCGCCGTCGACATGCTGACCCGCACCTCCGTCCTCGACGACATGGCGCCCGACGTCAGCGTCTTCCCCCGTGCGCGCGACGCCGAGACCGGCCGCCGCCAGCTCGAGCAGCTCGCCTTCGAGATCTGCAGCACCGAGCGCCTCGCCGACGCGGGCGTCAAGGCCGCGAAGCTGGTGGGGCGCGGCGTGCGCCGCGTCTTCGCCATCGACGTCGAGCGCCGCCGGGCCCTCGAGTGGTCGACCGCCACCGACGGCTGGCGGATCCTCGGGCCCGACGAGCGGATCGTGGACAGCGCCTTGGCGGCCCCGCTGCCGGTCGCCGCCTTGGTCGACGCCGCCAAGGCCGACGACGCGGTGGCGCAAGCACTGCTGGCCAAGCGCAACCCGGTGCTCGTCGGCGCGCTTCGCAACAGCCACGACGCCGGCGCCGCCGAGGGTAGGGCCGAGGGCCGAGCCGAGGGCATGGCCGAGGGCGAAGCCAAGGCGTTGGCGGAGTCGATCCTCGCCGTGCTGGAGGCCCGCGGCCTCCCCGTCCCCGGCGATGTCGCCGCGCGCATCCGAGCCACGCTTGACCCGTCCGCGCTGACGAGCTGGCTGCGCCGCGCCGCCACCTGCACCGAGGTCGGCGGGCTGTTCGGATAGCCCCGGATCCGGTGGGCTGGGGTTGTCCACCTGGATTGTGGGGTGGTGGGCATCTGCGGGTTGAGCATGGGCATTGGGCGTGGCAGTCTGCCGGCCGGGCCGTTGTCCGGGAGGAACCCATGTCGCTGACTCTCCGCGCGCTGGCGCTGGCCGCGCTGACCTTGCCGATGCTCGCCTGCGGTGGCGGGCCCTCGGGGCCGACGCTGCAGCCGACCATGGTGCGGCCCAAGGCCAACTTCTTCCTGCGTACGGGCTTCGACACGGATCCATCGGTGTACCTGGGGCGCTTCGTGCCCGACGCCGTGGCCGACGGCGACATCGACGACGCCAACGCGCAGCGCACGGCGTGCAGCCAGTTCTTCACGGTGCGCAAGGTGAAGGGCGGCGGGGTCACCTACGACGAGTACTTCCGCGCCAGCGAGGCGGCGTCGGCCGGCATGAGCCTGCCGGCCGAGGACGTGCCCATCAAGGCGGGCATCTCGCACCAGAACGGCCGCGTGGTGCGCGTGCAATACACGCTGACCGACAAGTGGATCGCCGATCTCGCCGATCCCGCGGGCTACGACGCCTGCTGCCGGCAGGCCGACGGCAACTGCAGCGGGCGCATCGTCGGCGAGTTCCTCGGGGGCACGGGCAAGCTGTACTACGCCGACATGCGGGCCACGGAGGCCGATCTGAAGGCCGCCGAGATGGCCGGGGTGGAGTACCGCGACGGGCTGGCGTGGCGGCAGGCGGTGGAGTTCAAGCAGCCGGTGTTCTTCGCGTTCAAGCTGAGCCCTGGGGGTGGGGGTATCGAGCGCAATCCCGGCGCGGCGGCCGCGGACTGGGCCAGCGGCAAGGTGCCCAAGGTGGGGCACGGCCAGTACTTCGTCGGCGTGTCGGAGTGGGTCACCAGCGAGCGCCTGGCGCGCGACCTGGCGCTGCTCGAGGCGCGGCGGCAGGTCATCCGCTATCTGGGCGAGGCCATCCAGCAGTCGGCCAGCCGCAACGAGACGCTGGCCGGCGATCTGGCCGCGCTGACGGCGAGGTTGGACGAGAAGAGCACGCTGCAGCGGGCCTCGCAGGGCGTGGCGCGCTTCGTCAAGGACGAGGACTGGAAGGTCGAGAGCACGCAGGGCCCCGATGGCTGGCAGTACAAGGCCAAGGTGCTGGCCTTCATCGCCACTGACACGCTCGAGCAGGCCGCGCGCGCGGCGGCGGACGCCACGCGGTGAGGGGCGGCGCGGCCGCGTTGGGCCACCGACACGCTGGAGCACGCCGCGCGGGCGGTGGACGCCGGGCGGTGAGCGGCCGTTGGCCCGCGCTCGTCGTGGCGTGCGCTGCGGTGTTGGGTCCGTGGCCCGCCGCGGCGGAGGATTGCGCGAACCCGAAGCCCTGGGTGTGCCCGGAGCGCGCCCCGCTGCCCTGCGGGGGGCCGTGGAAGAGCGCCGTCGCGACGCTGCCCCGGGGCGCCGACGCCGCGACGGCCGTCGAGCGCGCCGCCCGCGCCAAGCTGCTGGGCCCGCTGTGCGACGGCGCCCGAAGCTGCGCGGCGCTGGAGGCCAACGTCAGCCTGTACCCCAACGCCGTGGCCCAAGGCGGCGACCAGGTGTGCGCGCAGGTCGTGCTCAGCGAGGCCGCGCTCGACCGCTGGCGGCGCACCAAGGCCAGCACCGAGGGGCTGGCGGCGCAGCTCGACGAACGCGCCCGCGACCTGCTGCCGGCCGGCAAGCCGTCCCCCCGAAAGCCTCACCGGGTCGCCGTCGGCGCCGTGCGCCGCGGCCACCTGCAAGGCGCCGAGCGCGGCGTCTGGCTGGCCCAGCTGATCGCCGCCGCGCTCAGCCGCGCCGGCGCCGAGGTCGTGCCGTTGAAGCCGGGCGAGGACAAGCCGAGCGGGGTCGAGTGGGTGATCGAGGGCACCTACGTGAACCGGCGCGAGAACAACAGCCCGGTGGTCGACGTGCAGTACTCGGCCCGCCCCACCCGCGCGGGCTCGACCCGGTGGGCGCCCGCGCTGCTGATCCCCGAGGACGCCGCCCCCTCCGAGCACGCGGCGCCCACCGTGGCCGCCGGCGCGCTGTCGATGCGGCTGGCCCCCGGTCCCCACGGCCGCCTGTGCAACGGCGACCGCACGACGCTGAAGGTCAGCGCGCCCGGCGCCGGCACCCTGTACGTCTTTGATCGCTTCGCCGACCACGCGCTGACCTTGCCGCCGCAGACGGCTTACGGTCCGCAGGATCTGTCGTCGCCTGCGCTGGACATCGCGCCCCCGCCGGGCGGCGAGCCCGAGAGCTTGGTCGCCGTCTTCGTCCCTCGCGGCAAGCCCGCCGGCTGGCTGGCCGGCCTGCCGAAGGGGCAGTGCCGCCTGTCCGCCACCCAGCGCGCGCGCCTGGACCGCGGCGAGTGGCCCGCCGGCGCGCAGGTGGGCACGAGCGCGTTCGTCGTGCACGACGGCCCGCCGTGCGCGCCGGGGCGGGCGTTGAGTCGGGCGCAGGTGGGGGGGATGATTGCGGGGGTGGTGGGGTGTGAGTAGGGGTTGGGCGGTCTTCCGGGGCGGAAGTTACCGGCGGGTGAGGGGGTCGAGAGTGTGTTCGATGGGTCGAGCCTTGGGGTGGGGGCTGCTCGGCTGGCTTCTGCTGCTGGGGGCGGGGTGCGCGAACGAGTTGGAGGGCGTGTACGAGGGCTCGGGGCCGCTGCTGCGCGGCGAGGCCCGGGTCGAGTGGGTCGTGCTGGAGGGCGGTTCGTTCTCTATGGGGTCCGCAAAGGGAGACTCGGACGAGTTGCCGGTTCGAAACGTGACTGTGCCTGCATTCGCCTTGTCGAAGACGGAAGTGACGGTGGTACAGTATCGGGCGTGCGTTGAAGCCGCAGCTTGCACCGTGCCAGCCACTGGCACGTACTGCAACTGGAACAAGTCGGGCAGGGACGAGCATCCCATCAACTGTGTGGACTGGGGACAGGCGTCGGCGTTCGCTGCTTGGGTGGGCGGTCGGCTGCCGAGCGAGGCCGAATGGGAGTACGCGGCACGGTCCGGTGGTAAGGCAAGGGAGTACCCGTGGGGCGACGAGCAGGCGGACTGCAGTCGCGCTGTGATGAACGATGGCGGGCTGGGCTGTGGAACCGAGTCCACGGCGCGGGCGTGTTCGAGGTCCGCCGGAAACACGGTGCATGGGCTCTGCGACATGGCGGGAAACGTGTGGGAATGGGTCGCGGACTGGCATGGTCCGTATGGGGAGGCGCCCAGTGACGGCAGTGCGCGCACCGAGTCCGCCGAGTATCGGGTGTTTCGGGGCGGCAGCTGGTTCTTCACAGACGAGAGTTTGCGCGCGGCGGACCGCAACAGGAATTCGGCCGACTTCCGCGGCGCATTCCTGGGTTTCCGCGTGGCCCGAACGCCCCCGTGACGCTCGTTGCAGCATGGTCAACCGGACGCAAGGGCCAGCGTAGTCCAAGTGCGAAGCGGCGCGGATCGAAGTACTGGCTAGCGTGGCGTATTAGCAGCCACCCCTACCCACTGGTGGTAACCCCGCCGTCGCCGAGTCGCATGAGGGCGGGTTAACCGGACCTGCCGCGTCGGCCGCGACTCCCTGCTTGACGAGGCGCGGAGACAATTCACCGAGAGCCACAATTGCAGTTCATCGTGCGGTACCGCATCGTCAGGAAACGGCGCCTTAGCACGGACACCAGGAAGAACCGCGCCGCCTTCCCGCGCGACCACGACCTCATGCCCGTTGCCGACCGAGCTGACCAAGACGCAGGATGGCGGTTCGAAGGCGCAGCTGCCACACGGCGCAGCCGCGGCCTCGACGGCACTCTGGCTTCGGAAGGGATGGCGGCTGGGCTTTGCGCACCGATCATTCGCCCGGTGAGCGATGCAGGTGGAGCAGCTTAGAAGACCAAGCCTGCAGCTGCACCGTGTGTTTGTGCGAGATCGGACTGCTCGAAACGGTACGCCGCGAAGATGCCCCACGCTGGCGAGATGTGATATCGAAAGCCCGCCGTTCCGCCCCACATGAGGGCTTCGGCAGAGACATCGATGTCCTCACCGTCGTTGGAACTGTCACCGGCCACCTGAAGGAACTCCGACCCCACCATACCCTGCACGAACACGGTTGCCTGACGGAGCGCGATGGACTCGGCCCAGGTGAACTGAGGTCCGAAGAAGGCGTAGGGCGTCGTGGAGTAGATCGAGATCGATTCGAAACCCGCGAGTTGTGCGTCGGTCAGGCGGGCGGCTGCGAAGCGGAGGCCGACGCCGGCCTGCAACCAACGCGCGCTGAAAGCTGCGTTGACCGCGAAGCCCATGGCGTTCAGTGGCTCGAGTTGGGTGCCGTCGAAGGTGAAGACACCGTTATCGATCTGGCCGAGGTCGACCGCTCCGATGTAGCCGGCAGCGCTCAGCTGGAGCCAGTGCTTCTGCGCCTCGAAGTCTGAGACGTCGGACTGCTGTTCGACCGTCGAGGGCACGTCGGTCACCTCGTCGCGCTCGAGGGTATCCTGCTGGGCGGAGGCGTCGGTCGCCCTCAGCCCTGATGCTTCGCGGGCCGTAGCGGGGATCTCCACGAAAAGGGGATCGTCGCCCACGACTTGGCGCCAGGGTGTCCACACTGTCACGAATTCCTGGCGCCAGCGCTGCTTCATCGAAGCCGACACGACCTCGTCGTCGAGTGCGAGCAGGTGCCTCAGCTTGTCCCGGTCGGCCGCGAAGCGAACGCGGACCTCGGCTTCCTGTTGGGCGCGCGCGCGCTCGGCGGCGACGAAGGCCCGCCAGGCCTGAGCGCGTTCTTCGGCCTGGCGTCGGTGCGCCGCGCTGGTCCCCTGGTGGCGGGCGACAGCGTCCCAGGCGCTCGCGCGCTCGGCAGGCGTCGCGCTGTCGCTTCGCTCGGTTCGCACGGCCTCTTGCAGCGTGGTCAGCGCCTGCACATCGACGTCTCGGAAACCACCAGGCGGCAGGCTGAACGGCTTGACCGGGGCCACACGGGGGACGGGCACGACTGCGACGAACGTGCGGCCTCCTCGGCCATAGGCGTCGAGATCGGGGCGCGGCGGATCACCCGCCCGTTCTGTCAGGCGCCACTGGAGAGTCGGCGTGGGCGCGGCCAGGTGCGGTTGCTGGGGCTGGCCACGGACTGCCTCGGCGACCCGCATCGCTCGGTCCACGTACCGCTGGGCGTCGGCCACCCGCACAACACCGGACCCGCCCGTCTCGCGGGCCCAGCCCGACAGCGCGCCAACCGCGAAGTAGGTGAAAATGCCGTGCTGCACCTCGGGCAGCGTGCCGGCGATCTGGTTTCCCTGGGCGGCGGTCCATACAACGGTGTTCGGTGTGACGCCGAGGGTCACCGCGCCGCCGAAGCGGGCACCGGACAGGCTGGCGCCGGCGCGGTCCTTGCCGCTGAAGCAGGCGTCGAGCAAGACGACGACGCCGCGACTACCCTCAGGGACCTGGGCGGCCTTCAGCAGCTCGGCCTTGGATACGGAGTCGTCACGCAACGTGCCCTGGGTGGCCGACTGACCGACCAGCAGCGCTTCGGTCGTGTCGCCATCACTCCAGGGCAGACCGTGGCCCGAGAAGTAGATCCAGAGCGTGCCATCTGGACCGACCTCGGCCGACCGTTCGCGGACGGCCTTCAGAATGGCGGCCCGTGTCGCGGGGCGAACGAACAGATTGCTGATGCGCTCGACCGGCACGCCGACCGTGTCGGTCAGGAAGCGGTGGACCAGTCGGCCATCTCGTTGAGCAAAGGGCACGTCGGGCAGGTAGGCGTAGTCCTCGATACCGATCACGACAGCCGCGTCATGAGGGGCAACGGCGCCAGTCTTCGGGGGGTCGAGCGGCGGCAGAACGGCGCGCTCAGCGTGCGCGGACAGTGGCCAGATGGCAGCCAGCAGAGCGAGCGCGGAGAACACGTCGGGGCGTCGTCTCACCACCGACCTCCATCTGTTCGACAGGTGGGCAGAGCATCGTAGAAGGCCAGCAAGCGCTCGTGCACCGCGCGGGCATCAGTGTCGGGGCGGCAGCTTGCCGCATCCGGCGACCGGACCGTCTGTGGCAGCGCGGCGAGGGCCGCTCCCGAGGGGAAGTCGGCGGCGCGAAGGCCCTTCCGGCCCATGCAGCCGTCGCGGGCGTCGGCCGGGGTGGCTGGGCGGAAGTCGCCGAAGCCGAGGCCCTTGGGGACCGCGACGGCGACCAGGCGGTAGCCCAGGTCGGGGCCCAGGTGGACGCTGGCGCCGGGGGGCGTGACCCGGTGCTCGCCGTCGACGGCTTGCTCGGGCCAGCCCATCGCGACGCGGCCGTCGCTGGCGACGGCGTAGATGCGGACGCGGGCGGGGCGGTTGGTGCGCAGGAAGACGTCGTAGGGCTCGCCGCCGCAGAGCGGGCGATCGCCCGCCGAGGTCCAGAGCTGCACGCGCAGGCCGTCGGCGCCGGCGCGCTCGCCGTCGACGAGGCCCAGCGTGGGATCGCCGAGCGCGGCGCTGGGGGCGGCCGAGGCGCAGGTGCGCAGGCCGAGGGCCTGGGGCGGCACGGTCAGGCCGGGCAGAGGCTTGCGGCGGCCGCGCGCGTCGCGGACGTAGGGCGTGACGGCGCAGCCGGTGCCCGACGGCGCGAGGTTGAAGCCCAGCGTGTGCTTGGCGCGCGGGTCGAGGGTGTAGCCGCGCTCGGCGGCGCCCAGGGCGCCCTCGATCTGGACGCGCAGGCGCTCGCCCAGCTCGCCGGCGCCGAGGCCGGTGCTCCACTGGGGCGGCAACAGGCGCAGGCGGCGCGCGCGCGTCACGCGGGGCAGGGCGTCGATCAGGCGGGCGAGCTCGGCCTGGAGGGTCTCGTAGGGCGCCTTGGCGGCCGCGGGCAGGTCGGGCTTCTCGACCAGCGCGGTGACGCAGGCCGTGCGGGTGGTCGGGTCGTAGGCGGCGCCGACGTAGCGCAGGCTGCCCACGATGGCGGCGCGGTCGGCGTCGGGGTAGACGCCGCGCAGGTCGCGGTCGAGCTGCTGGCGGGCCTTGTCGCGCGCGTTCTGCCGGGCGTCGGCCTCGTCGCGGCCGGTGGCCCAGGCGCGCTCGACGCGCCAACGCTGGCCGCCCTTGGGCAGGGTGTACGCGCACGTCGCGGCCGGCTGCGGCTCTGCGGCGGCGGGCGATGCAAGGGTGGCGATGAGCAGCGCCGCGACAGCGGTGAGCGGCCAGCGTGACATGAACCCAAGTACGGCCCGTTCGAGTGGCCGAAGACTAGCGCCTCGCAGGGCGGTGCGCCAGCGTCGGGCGGCCTCACCAACCGTAGGCGAGGCCCAGGCGCCCCTCGAAGGGCAGGACGGCGCTGCTGCGGGGCCACCAGGTCAACTCGGCCAGGAGCACGGCGGCCAGCGTCGAGGTGATCGGCACGAACACGCCGGCGCCGCCGACGGCGCCGACGGTCTGCTCGGGGTGGACCATCGACTGGACGCCGAGGCGCCCGACCAGCCAGCCGGATCGGCCGGTGGCCACGCCGCGGACGATGACCGGGTGCGGCGGCTCGACGCCGATCACGGGCCCGGCCTGCAGCGACCAGCCGCCCCACCGATAGCCGCCGAGCACCTCGAGCATCGCGCCCGTTCGCGACGCCTCGCCGTCGTAGAGCAGGACGCCCGTGCCGGCCGCGAGCGTGGCGGCCAGGCTGGACAGGGCGCGGCTGGAGTCGAGCAGCGGATCGTCGCCGACCAGCTCGCGCCAGGGCGTCCAGACGCGCGCGAACTCTTCGCGCCACAACCGCTTCTGTTCGGCCGGGGCGACATCGTCACCCAGCGCGAGCAGCTGGGTCAGGTGCGCGCGGTCGGTGGTGTAGCGGGCGCGAATCTGGCGAATCTGTTCGTCGCGGGCTCGCTCGGCCTCGATGAAGGCTCGCCAACGGGCGGCGCGCCCGTCCGCTTGCAGACGATGCTCGGCGCTGGTGCGCGGGTGGTCGGCGACCGCGCGCCAGGCGCCGATCTTCTGCTCGGGTGGGACGCCCGCGTCGCGATCGGCGCGGATCGCGGTCTCGAGCAGCCG
Source organism: bacterium (assembly GCA_030426945.1). Lineage (GTDB taxonomy): Bacteria > Myxococcota_A > Bradymonadia > UBA7976 > UBA1532 > JACKDN01. The sequence goes on along the minus strand of JAUHXL010000002.1, from coordinate 19,147 downwards.
GAGGGCGGCGGGATCCTGAGCCTGGTAGCCCACGCGGATCGGGACGAAGGGCTCGACGGGCTTCACCTCGGGGGGCGCCTCGAGGCCCAGGCGCAGGCTGGTGGACAGGCGGTTGAGGGCGCGCAGGTCGGGCTTGGCCGCCTTCGGGTCGACCGTGGCCAGCAGCCATTGGGCCGTGTCGGGCGGGGTGCCGAAGTGGGGCTCCTGGGGGCGGGAGCGCACGCCTTCGGCCACCTTCATCGCGCGCTCGACGTAGCGCTGGGCGCCTTCGACGGTGACCTGACCGGCTTCGTCCGCCGCCCAGCCCATCAGCGCGCCGACGGCGAAGTAGGTGAAGAGTCCGTGGCCCGTCTCGGCGAAGACGCCCGCGCTCTGGTTGGCCTGCGCGGCGGTCCAGACCACGGTGCGCGGCGCGGCGCCCAGGGTGACGGCGCCGCCGAAGCGGTCGGTGGTCAGCTGGGTGCCCTGGCGCGAGAGGCCGCTGAAGCATGCGTCGATCAGGACGACCGTGCCCCGCGCCGACTCGCCGGGGCGGGCGGCCTGGAGCAGCTCGGCCTGGCTGATCGAGGCCTCTTGCAGCGCGTCGCTGGTGGCGGCGTGGCCGATCAGGTAGGGGACGGCATCGCCGGACGCGTCGACCACCGGGGCGCCGTGGCCGACGAAGTAGATCCACAGGGTGCCGTTGGGGCCCACGCGCTGGGCGGCGCCGCGGACGGCGTTGAGCATGGTGGTGCGCGTCGCCGGCTGCACGGCGAGGTTCTTGATCCGCTCGGGGGGTACGCCGACGGTGTCGGTGAGGAAGCGGTGGAAGGCCTCGGCGTCGGCGCGGGCGAAGGGGACGTTGGGCAGGTAGACGTAGTCCTCGATGCCGATGACGACGGCGGCGTCCTGCGGGGCGGTCGACGCGGTTCGTGGGGGCTCGAGGCGCGGGAGGACGGTGGGCTCGGCCGCGGTGGCCACGAGGGGGCCGGTGGCGAGGGCGGCGAGGAGCGCACCGAGGATCCACTGAAGCTGGGTGGTTGGCGGTCGGCTCATGGGTCGACGGTGCGCGCCACGCGGAAGCCGAGGCTGGCGTCGCGTATCGTCGCCGAACCGGCGTTGCGGTTGGCACAGGCCAGACCGCGTGAACGGTTGCCAAGCCCGCCGCCGCGGTCGATCCGGTGACCCGTCGCGCCCGGCACCGTCCGGGGTGAGCCGTCCACGGGCGCCTCGGCGTACGGCCCGTAGTAGTCCTCGACCCACTCCCAGACGCTGCCGGCCATGTCGCACAGGCCCTGGGGCGTGTCGCCGGCAGGCGATCGAGAGCAGACGTCGGTGGTCGCGCCTTCGCGGCAGGCATAGCCGCCCTCGCCGGGGCTCTCGAAGAGCGCCCGCTCGCAGTTGGCCGGTTCGTTGCCCCAGGGATAGGTGACGTCGGCTCCTTGGCCGCGCGCGGCGTACTCCCACTCGGCCTCCGACGGCAGGCGGTAGCCCGAGCAGCGGTCGGACAGCGAGACCACCGTTGCGCACTGGAAGTCGCCGCCGGGCACGCGGCCGTTGCAGTCGTCCAGTTCGTAGCAGGCCGTCAGCCCGTCACGGGCCGACAGGGCGTTGCAGTAGGCCGCTGCCTCGAACCAGTTGATGCGCTCGACCGGGCAGTTGGGCCCGCAGCCGGCAAACGACGAGGGGTTGTTGCCCATCAGGTCGCGCCACTGCCGCTGCGTGACCTCGGTGCGGCCAATGAAGAAGGCCCGGCTGATGGTGACCTCGCGGGGCTGGACGTCGGCGCGCACGACGTCGTCGAGCTGGAGGCCCATCGTGAAGACCCCCGGTCGGATGAGCACCATGCCCGCCGGTACGACGGGGCCAGCGTCGGGCGCGCCGGCGTCGGGCGGCGTCGCGTCGTCCAGGGCCGGCGAGGCGTCGGGCACCGCGGCGTCTCGCGGCATCGCGTCGAGCGTCGCCGCCGCGTCCGCGGGAGGCGTGAACGGCCCCCGGTCGGAAGCGCTGGCATCGACGGGGGCCGGCGGCGCGCTGTCGCGCGGACCTGCGTGGGCGTCGGTCATCTCGAAGGCGTCGCGTGGCCGGGTGGGCACCTGGCCGTCGAAGGCGGCCTCGAACCCGTCGCGCCCCGTGCCGACGTCCCACAGCGTGGGCCCGTCGGGCGTACCGGGGCTGCCGCCGTCGAGGCTGGGTTGGGGGCGCGCGTCCGGGTGGGTGGAGTGGGGCGCGCTGCTCGGATCGGCGCCGTAGGCGCGGGCCAGGTCGGCCTCGTCGACGGCGCAGCCCGACGCCGCCACGGCGAGGATGAGTCGGCTCAATACGCGTCGCACGGTGGGTTGGTGCCCCTGCCCTGGTCATCGTCGCGGGCAGGGTAGCACCAAGCCGGAGGGATGGGCGGCGGAACCGGGGGCGCGGCGAGCGGACGTGGACTCGGCGTGCCCGTGGGCCGATAGAGCGTGCGCTCGGGTCAGCCGCCGCGCAGGGCGCGGAGCTGGGCTTCGAGCTCGGCCACGCGCGCGTCGGCGGCGCGGCGGGCCGCGGCTTCCTGCCCGGCGCGGGCGGCGGCCGCGACGGCGCGGGCGGCCTCGCGCGCTGCGACCTCTTCGGGGGTCGGTACGAGCCGGTCGTCGGGCGTGAACCAGCGCAGCCAGGGGCCGGGCTGGCCGCGGTAGGGAAGGTCGGAGGTGCCGAGGTCGAGGTCGAGGCAGCCGCAGCGCAGGCGGCCGTGGGCGTCGGGTCGAAGCGCGACGTATTCCGGCGCGGCCAGCCGCAGATCGAAGCCGTCCAGCCGGCCCGACTCGGGGTCGAAGATGAAGTAGTAGGGCACGCGCAGCGCGTCGGCGTAGAGGATCTTCTTGCGCCCGTGGTCCTCGTCTCGGGTGGCGGGCGACGTCAACTCGACGATGACGTGTGGCGCCAGCGCCTCGTCCCACATCACCCACGATCGACGCTGGCGGGGGTTTGTGCCCAGGACGACGAAGACATCCGGTCCGCGGAGGTCGTTGCGCTTCACCTGGTGGGCGCTGAAGTACAGGAACATGGCGCCGCCGACGAAGACGTCGTCGCGATCCGCGAGGTGCAGCGACAGGGAGCTGATCAGCAGCTCCCGTTGGGCGCGATGTTGGCTGGGCTCCATGCCGAAGGGGCCTTCGCAGGGCAGGGCGGCCTCGGAGGGCGGCGCCTCGACGGGCGCGGCGTCAACGAACGGGTCGGGCATGGCTCACGTCCGGTGCGTCGAGGGTCGGCGCCGCGGGCATCGCGGTGCTCATGGCCCCAGGTACTGCAGCCGCGGGATCTGCCTGGCCCAGAACGGGCTGGGCACCAGGGTGTGCGTCTCGCGGAGGGCGTCGAGGGTGGTGAGGTGGGGGCGCGCGGCGTCGGCGAGTCGGGTGATGCGTGCGCGCTCTCGCTCGAGGTAGGCGCGGTCGTCGTCGCGGGTGGCCTCGGCGAGCTGGGCGTCGATGTCGTCTAGCAGGTCGGCGCCGGCTGGGGTGCGCAGGTCGATGGTGACGTCGGTGACGTGTTGCGTTCGGGCGTCGAGGGCGGGGACGCGGACGAAGAGGTTGTAGTGATACGAGACGTCGAACCGGGGCGCCTCGAAGTCGCCGGCGATGGAGCCCATGTCGATCTCGGTCGTCACCTGCGTGAGGTATTGCAGCCAGCGGAGGAAGGTCATGTCGGCCGAGTGGTCGACCCAGCGGCGCACCAGCCTGCCGACTTCGATCGCGAAGTGGGCACCATCGATGGTCGCGTTGCCGGTCCGGGGAATCTCGTAGCCCTGCAGCACCGTGGCTTTGCCAACGGCGAAGCCGAGCCGATAGTCGGGACGCTGCTCCTTGGGCAGGCGGATCCAGTCCGCGCTGCGGAAGGGCGCGGACGCCCGCTCTTCGGCGGCGCGCAACAGGAAGAAGCAATAGCAGCCGAGAGGAAAGGCGGGCGGGAGGACCGCGAAGGCCTCGCCGACGTTGTCCCGCAGCAGGTCGTCGACCAGATGCACGGGCGGACGGTTGTTCAGCTCGGCGAACGTGGACGCCAGCAGGTCACGCTCGTACAGCGCGTTCTCGGGCGTGGCGTCGCCCCATTTGTACCACTGCATGGCGCGCGACACTTCGCGGCGGGCGTCGTCCACCACGTAGAGCTCGTACCAGCCGCGCGTGGACATGGTCAGCCCTCCCTCTGGCGCGGGGCGGAGGCATTGCGGGCGCGTCGAGCGCTCACCACAGCCGCTTCACCGGGTACGCGTCGAAGGCCGCGTCGTCGCTGACGATCACCAGATCCTCGACCATGCACTGGGCCACCAGCAGGCGGTCGAAAAGGTCGTGGTGGTGCAGGGGCAGCGTGGGGACGACCAGGGTGTGGGGCAGCTCGACCGGCAGCAGGGCGATGCCGGTCTGGGCGGTCGCGCTGCGGATGAGCTCGGTGAGGGGCAGGTCGAGGCGAAGCCGGCCGGTGCCGAGCTGGGTCGCGATCTCCCAGACGCTGGCGACGCTGATGACGAGGTGGGTGGTCGGGTCGGCCAGCGTCTGGCGCGCGGTGTCGCTGAGGCGGTCGACGTCGCCGGCCATCCACAGCAGCGTCGGGGTGTCGAGCAGGCAGCGGGGGGGCACGTCGGCGCTACTTCGCGGCGTCGAGGTCGACGACGGGGGCGTCGAGTTCGCTGACGTGGTGGATCTTGCCGGCGGCCCAGCCGAGCTGTCGCTCGACAACATCGGGCGGCAGGGCGACGAGGCGCACGACGGGCTTGTTGCGGCGCGCGATCACGATGTCCTCGCCGTCGATCGCGCGTTGCACGAGCTCGGATAGCCGTGCCTTGGCTTCGTGGATGTTGATGGCTTCGCTCATGGGTCCGCACGTTAGTTGGACCCGTTGAGTTGGTCAAGTGTCGAAATCAGCGCGCCAGCAGGCGCCCCAGATCCGACACCCGCTTCACCTGCGCTTCGACGCCGGCGGCGAGCACGTCGGGGCTGCCGAGGACGGTGACGCGGGCGCTGGCGCGGGTGACGGCGGTGTAGAGCAGCTCGCGGGTCAGCAGCGGGCTGGGGCGGTCGGGGAGGACGACGACGACGTGATCGAACTCGGAGCCCTGGCTCTTGTGGACGGTGGTGGCGAAGACGGTGTCGTGCGGGGGCAGGCGGGCGGGGTTGAAGGCGCGCAGGGCGCGGCCGCCGTCGGCGGGGAAGAAGGCGCGGCGGCCGGCGGGGGTGTCGCGGACGACGCCGACGTCGCCGTTGAAGAGGCGCAGGGGGGCGTCGTTGCGGGTGATGAGGATCGGGCGGCCGGGGTACCAGGGCTCGGTGGGGTGGACGTGGCCGGCGGCGGCGAGCCAGCGCTCGATCTGGGCGTTGAGGGCGGCGACGCCGCGGGGGCCGCGGCGGTGGGCGCAGAGGACGCGGAAGGCGCCGAGGGCGGCGAGCGCGGCCTCGGGATCGGGGGCCTGGGCGACGGCGCCGTAGCCGACCTCGGTGAGGAGGCGCAGGGCGCGGGCGAGGCCGTCCTTGTCGTGGGGCGCGGGCGGATCGAGGCGGGTGAGATCGTCGTGGGCCGCAAAGCAATCGAGCGCGGCGGCGGCGTCGCCGGCGTTGATGGCGGCGGCGAGGGCGCGGATGCCGCTGTCGGGGCCGAAGCGCCAGGCGTGGGTGAGGCGGACGGCGGCGTCGGCCATGCCGGGTGCGTCGTGGGTGCCGGCGAGGTCCGGGGGCAGGGCGTCGCCCACCTCGGCGACGCGGCCGCCGGTGGCGGTGGACATCGGGCCCTCGCCCGCGCGGCACAGGTCGCCGAGGACGGCGCCGGCCTCGACCGAGGCGAGCTGATCCTCGTCGCCCAGGAGCACGAGGCGGGCGTGGGGCGGCACGGCGTCGAGCAGCTTGGCCATCAGCGCGAGGTCGACCATCGAGGCCTCGTCGACGACGACCACGTCGACGGGCAGCGGGTTGTCGGCGTCGTGGGCGAAGCGGACGCTGCCCCAGCGGAAGCCGAGGCGGCGGTGGATGGTGCTGGCCTCGTCGGGGATGGCGTCGCGCACGGCGTCGGCGACGGCGAGGCGGTCGGGGGCCTTGTGCTTGCGGATGGCTTCGCTCATGCGCGCGGCGGCCTTGCCGGTGGGCGCGACGAGGGCGATGCGCAGGCGCTGCTGGCGGGCTTGGGCCTGCTCGACGAGCAGGGCGAGCACCTTGACGACCGTGGTGGTCTTGCCGGTGCCGGGGCCGCCGGTGATGACGGTGAAGCCGCGGCGCACGGCGAGCAGGGCGGCGAGGCGCTGGCGGTCGCAGTCGGCGGCGACGGCGTCGGGCAGGCGGTCGGGCGGGAACAGGCGCTCGAGCCCGGCGCGCAGCAGGGCGGGGTCGACGTCGTCGCGGAAGGGGCGCTTGAGGCGCGCGCGGACGGTGTTGACCAACAGCGCCTGGTAGCGCCAGACGCGGTCGAGGTACAGGGCGTGGCCGTCGAGGACGAGGGGCGTCCGGGCCGGCTCACCGGGCGCGCGGGCCAGGCCGCTCTGGCGCAGCGCCTCGACCCAGGCGTCGGGGTCGGGCAGCGGCGGCGGCTCCGTCTCGGGCGGCAGCGCGTCGGGCAGCAGGTCGGCCAGCCGGGTGAGATCGGCGCACACGTCGCCCCGGCTGGGCGCCCGGTTGGCGAACGCGGCCCCGAGCAGCGCGTCGGCGTTGGCTTTGGGCGCGAGGCGCGCGAGGGCGCGCGCGAAGTGCAGATCGAGCGGGGTGAGCGCGCCGAGGTCGTGGAGCTGCTCGAGGACGGTCATGAGGCCGCCCCCGGCAGCCCGCCGAGAGGTGCCACCCAAATCTCAACGGCCCGTGCCCGTGCCCGTGCCCGTGCCCGTGCCCGAAGAGGCGCTGCAGCTCCTCCGAGAGGTGCCACCCAAATCTCAGCCCCCCACCGCGCCTGCACGCAACGCCTCATCGTGCCGCCCCCGGCAGCCCACACAACGTCGCCTCCAGATCCTCGATCAGCGCCGCCGTCGGCCGGTGATGCCACACCCCGCGCGCGCTGCCGTGCGCTGGGCTCATGCCGCGCAGGAACAGGTAGAACAGCCCGCCGACGTGCGTGTCGTACGCATAGTCGGGCACGCGCCAGCGCAGGTAGCGGTGCAGGGCCACGGCGTACAGGTGCCCCTGCAGGCGGTAGTGATGATCGCGCATCGCCGCCGCCACGGCGGCCGGGCCGTAGTCATCGACGGCCGGGCCCAGGTTGTTCGACTTGTAGTCCACGACGTAGGTGCGGCCGCCGAGCGCGAAGACGAGGTCGATGCTGCCGGTGAGGAAGCCGCGCGCGGCGCCGAAGGGCAGCTCGAGGATCTGATCGGCCAGCTCTGCCTCGCCGTGGCGGCGGAAGACCTCGGCCAGCGCGGGCCGGTCCAGCGCGGCGCCGGGGGGCGCGTCGAAGCCGCCGCGCAGGGGCAGGTAGAAGTCCAGCTCGTCCAGCCGCCGGCTGCGCGGCACGGTCGACAGCGTGGGGCCGTCGGGCGTGAGCGGGGTGTCGAGCGCGGCCTGCAGCGCGGCGGTCAGCGTCTCGCCGTGCTCGGCGTCGAGGCCGTGCGCGGCAAGCTGCGCGTGCACCAGGGACGGCAGCGCGTCGGGCGCGGTGAAGTCGTGCAGCTCGAGGATGCGGTGTAGGCAGGTGCCGAAGCGCGCGCCGCCGCGCACGGCGTGCAGGGGCACGCGGTCGGCCTCGGCGGGCGGCGCCGGGGGCGGGGCCTCGTCGTCGATCGTCGTCGCTTCGTCCTCGGGCGGGCGCGCGTCGTGGTCGCGTACGACGGCGACGTGGGCGGCGCCGCGGGTCATCGAGCTGAAGCTGACGCGCCGCCAGGTGAGGTCGAGCGTCCGGTCGAAGCTGCGCGCGCGCAACGGCTCGGCTGGCGCCTCGGCGGCCGGCGCGGGCGGTCCGGGATACGGCGGCAGCGCGACGGCGGCGATGCCGTGGCCCAGCGCCTCGAGCTCGCCGAGCAGCGTCGCGTCGTCGGCCTGCCGCAAGAAGCGCGTGGTCTCGGCCTCGAGCCGCGCGTCGGGCGCGTCGGTCCGTTGATGCAGCAGCCAGCCGAGCGGCGAGTGTTCGGCGCCCTCGAACGCGCCCCACACCACGCAGCAACGATGGCGCGCGCGCGTGAGCGCGACGTAGGCCAGCCGCACGTCCTCGGCCCGCGCGGCCTGCTCGGCGAAGCTGCGGGCCGCCTTCGCGGCGCTGCCGATGGCGAGCGTCGGTCGGCCGTCGTGGCCGGGGTCGGCGAAGCGCACCACCGCCTCTTTGCCGACCGGCGAGGGCGACCACAGGAAGGGCGCCCACACCAGCGGCCACGCCAGGCCCTTGCTGGCGTGCACGGTCGTGACGGTCACCGCGTCGGCGTCGCTGGCCCGGCGCAGCTGGCGCGCGTCGGGCGCGACGTCCGGCCCGCCGGCCGCCAACCAGGCCAGCAGCCCGGCGGGACGGAGGTGGCGCCGGCGCTCGGCGCCGTGCAGCAGCTCGCCGATGTGCAGCAGGTCGGTCAGCGCGCGCTCGCCGTCCGGGCGCGCCAGCAGCCGCGCGGGCACGTCGGCGTCGCCCAGCAGCGCGCGGAACATGGCCATGAAGCCGCGCTGCATCCAGGCGTCGTGCCACGCGCGCAGGCGCTCCACCCAGCGGCCCCACGCGGCCTCGTCGTCGGCCAACGCGACCAGCCCCGCGGCGTCGACGCCCAGCAGGTCGGTCGCCAGCGCCGCGCGGACGGCGCCCGCGTTGCTGGGATCGAGGACGCCGTGCAGCACGCGCGTCAGGTCGGCGGCCTCGGGGCGCTCGAGCACGGACGCGGGTGTGCGCAGCACCGCCGGCACGCCGCGCGCGCGCAGGGCGGCCTGCGCCGCGGCGGCCTGGGCGTGCGTGCGCACCAGCACCGCGACGTCGCGCGGCGTCACCGCGACCGTCGTGCCCTCGGCGTGGCGGCGCAGGCCGGCGGCGAGCGTCTGCTCGATCTCCACCGCGACCACCTGCGGCACCAGCACGCGGGCCGTCGTGCGCGGGATGCGGCCGCCGCGCAGGGGACCCCCGGCGGCCTCGCGGGGGACGAAGGTGACGCGCAGCGGGGCGGCGTCCGGCGGCGCGAGCCGCGACGGGTGCGCCGCCTCGGACGGCGGCGGCGCGATGGCCTCGTCGCGGAAGGGCCGCCGCAGGCCGGGCCGCCCGAACAGGTGGGCGACGGCCTCGACCAACGGGGCGTCCGTGCGGTGGTTCCTGGTGGTCGGCTTGGCGCGCGTGGCGGCGGCGCGCGCGGCGAGGTAGGTCGGCAGGTCGGCGCCCCGGAAGGCGTAGACGGACTGCTTCGGGTCGCCCACCAGCACCAGCGGGTGGCCGTCACCGAAGGCCGCCTGCAGCAGCGACCACTGCGCCGGATCCGTGTCCTGGAACTCGTCGACCAGGACGGCGCGGTAGCGGGCGCGCAAGGCGGCGCGCAGGGCGGGGCCGCCGTCGGGATCGTGCAGGGCGTCGCGGACCGTGGTGATCAGGCCGTCGAGCGTGCGCTGGCCCGCGGCCGCGAGGCAGCGGGGGAGCTCCGCCCGCACCGCCCCGACCAGCGCGTGCGCGGCGGCGGCCTCCGGGCGCTCCGGCGGGGGCAGCAGCGCCGCGTCGGGCGCGGCGACGGCGGCGTGGGCCAGGTCGCGCCAGCCGGTGAGCGTCGTGTCGCCGGCCACGGGCGCCTCGGCGAAGGCGACGTGCGACACCCAGGCGTCCTCGACGAGCCGATCGATCAGCGCCGTCGCGTCGCCGACCACCTCGACGCCGGGCGCGGCGCCGGCCTCGAGGCCGAAGCGCAGCAGCGTGTCCGCGCAGAAGCCGTGCAGCGTGCTCAGCGGGGCCTCGTCGAAGCGGCGCGCGACCTCGCGCAGGCGGGCGAGATCAGCGGCCCGGGACTTCGCGCGCTGGGCGACGAGGGCGGTGAGATCCTCGGGCGCCTCGGCGCCGTCGAAGGCCGCCACGGCGGCCAGCAGGTACGCCCGCAGCCGGCCGCGCAGCTCGGCCGTGGCCGCGCGCGAGAAGGTCATCACCAGCACCGCGTCCACCGGCAGCCCGTCCAGCAGCAGCCGCAGCCACACCTGCGCGATGCGGTGCGTCTTGCCCGTGCCGGCGCTCGCTTCGACCAGCTGCAGGCTCACGACAGGTGCTCCAGCAGCGGGCCGAAGACGCCGACGGCGAGGCCGGCGAAGTCGCACTTGGGCGGGACGAGGGCCGGATCGACCGCGGTGGGGAGGGCGTCGCCCAGCACGGCGCGGGCGTAGACGTCGGGTTCGCCGTACTTGCCCCAGAAGCGGAAGGCCCGCTCCGCGGCGGCCTCGGCGCCCCTGCGCCCAACCTCGCGCGCGAAGGTCTCGCTGGGCTCCGGGAAGAACATCAGCGGCGTGCGCTGGCCCAACCAGTAGAGGGCGACCAGCGCCTCGAGCAGCGCGGTGGGATCGCGCCGCAGGGGCTGCAGGACGCAGGTGCAGTCCTTGCCGACGACGGCGCTGCGGCCCGTCCAGCCGCTGGCGTGCAGCGCGAGGTGGCGCACCCACGCGGCCAGGCGGTGCTTGCCGCGCACCTTCGACATCTGGTGGTGCAGGTGGCCCTCGGCCCACAGACCGCTGACCCGCCCGGACAGGCGCGTCTCGGCGACGACGAGGTCGACGTCGACGGGCGGGCGCGGGCCGCCGGCGCGCATCTGCTGCACCTGCAGGAAGACCGGCTCGACGTCGCTCGCGGCGGCGGTGAACAGCGCGTCGCCGGGGCCGCCGGGCGGCAGCAGGCCGGCGGCGCGCGCGCGGACGCGGGCGGCGTCGCTCAGGGGGTGACCGTCCAGCGCGCGGCGCAGCAGATCGTCAGCCAGGGCCCAGCGCTGCAGGGCGTCCGGCTCGAGGGCCTCGCGGTCGGGCACGGCGTCGGCGGCCTCGCCCAACCACACGCCCAGGCGGCGGCCGAAGACCGCGCGCACGGGGTTCATCAGGAAGGCGATGAGGGCGTCGAGGGTGAGGACGCGGTCGCCGTCGACGGGCGGCAGGGGGCCGGCGAAGAAGGGCGAGGCGGGCACCCGCGGGGCGCGACCGGCCTCGGCGGCGGCGCGCAGGCGCGCGTCGAAGCTGCGCGGGGCCGCGGGCGCGAAGTTGGCGGCGTCGAAGGCGTGCAGCGGGTGGTGGTGCTGCAACGCGGCGACGTCGTCGGTGACCGTGGGCAGGTGATCCAGCAGGGCGGCGAGGGGCTGCGCGGGCAGGCGCGGCGCGCCGTCGCGGGGATCGCGCGCGGTGTAGAAAGCCACGAGGTGATCGCGCGCGGCCAGCAGCGCCTCGAGGAACAGCGCGCGGTCGTCGTCGCGGTCCGGGCGGTCGCCCGCGCGCTGCTCGCGGACCAGCGGATCGAAGGCCGGGCGGCGGTCCGGGCGCGGGAAGGCGCCGTCGTCGAGGCCCAGCAGGCAGACGACGCGGAAGGGGATGCTGCGCAGGGGCACCATGCCGCTGAAGGTGACACCGCCGGTCAGGAAGGCGCGGCCCGGCTCCGGGCGCTCGAGGCGGGCGCGCAGCAAGGCGGCGACGCCCGGGCGGTCGAGCGGGCGTTCGACCGCGGCGGCCTCCTCGGCCAGGGCGCCGAGGGTGTCGCGCACCTGCTGCAGCTGCCAGGCGGTGTCGTCGTCGGCGGCACACAGGGCGTCGAGGGCGGCGCGCAGATCGGCGCTCCACGTGGGCATCGGTCGGGGGGCGGTCAGCGCGTGCGCGGCGGTCGCCAGAGCGTCGACGAAGGCCACCAGCGATCCGAGGACCGCGCGATCCTCTTTGCCCTCGACGGCCTCGTGCGGCAGGACGCCGAGCACCAGATCGTCGTGGGCCGTGGCCTGGCCCAGCAGCAGGCGGTCGAGGCCGAAGCGCCAGGTGTGCTCGGGCGTCGCGGGCTGCCCCTGCGCGGCGCGGTGGTCGGCGTCGAGGCCCCAGCGGATGCCGGCGTCGGTCACCAGGCGCTGCACGGCCTCGAGGTCGTCCTCGTCGAGCCCGAAGCGGCGTAGGACCGGCGGCAGGGCGAGCAGATCGAGCACGGCGCTGGCTTCGAAGCGGCCGCCGACCAGGTCGAGGGTGGCGAGCAGGGCCTCGGCGGCCGGGTTCACGGCGCGGGCGCCCCGGTCGGCGAGCACGAAGGGCAAGCGCGGCAGGCCGCCGTCCTCGTCGGCGAACACGGCCTCGACCAGCGGCGCGTAGGTGGGCACGTCGGCGGCCATCACCAGCACGTGGTGGGGCTCGAGGTCCGGGTGACGCAGCAGCAGGTCGAGCAGGACGTCGCGCAGGGCCTCGACCTGCCGCAGCGGGCCGGCGCAGCCGTGGATCTGCACCGAGTCGTCCGGCGGCAGGCGGGGGGCGTCGCCGGTCAACAGATGGCGCTGCAGGGCGCGCAGCACGGTGTCGGCGCCGGGATCGACGCGGTGGGTGCGCTGGTCGGCGTCGGGCAGGGCGCCGAGGGCCGCGGCCAGCTCGCGGGGCAGGCGGCCCAGCGCGCTCACCAGCGGGTGGTCGGCGGGCGCGTCGCCCGGATCGAGGGCGAAGACGTGCACCTCGCGCTCGGCCGCCAGGCGGGTGAGGACCTCGAGGTGCAGCGGGGCCAGCGTCGAGACGGCGAAGACGCAGAGGCGGGGCGGCAGGTCGGCCGGCCCGAGGTCGACGGCGGCGGGCGAGGGGACCCCGAGATCCGCCTCGACGGCGCGCCACACGCGCGCCAGCCAGTCGTCGCCCTCACCCGCCGACCAGGCGCGGGCGCGCTCGGGCCGGTAGGTCGCGACGCGCGCCAACGCCTCCCCGACCTGCGCGGCCAGGCCCACGAGGTGTGCGTCACTCCGCGAGCGCGCCAGCGCGGCGGGCACCGGGCCTTCGTCGAGCGCGTCGAGAGCGACCAAGGCCGGCCACAGCAGCCGCCGCGACGACCACGCGTCCGCGGCGTCCCCCAGCGCGGCGCGCACCAGACCCGCCGGCGACGGGAAGCGAATCTGCGCGCAGATGCCCAGCCGGTGCGCCAGCCACAGCTCGAGCCAACGCTCGAGGCCGGGCGCCGCCACCGCCACGCACTCGGCGTCGAAGGGCCCACCGGACGGCGCGCGCAGCACGTCGGCCAGCGCGTCCGCCAGCGCCTCCATCCGATTGCCGCGGTGCACCACCAGCATGCGCGACTTGTAGCAGAGGGCCGCGGCGGCGCGAACCCGTCCGGCGCGGTGGAGAGGGGCCTGGGCGCAGGCGGCGAAAAAAAGTCGCGACCGCGCGTAAGACCCGGCGAACGCCGCGCCACTAGGATGGGTGAACGCGCGTTCAGTTCTTTGAAAAGCTATGCTCGATGGGGCGCCGGCCGGCGTCGACGGCGCCCGCGCGCGGCAGGGGGCGGGCGTCGGTCGGGCCCCGAGGTCGTGGGGCCGGCCGAGGCTCGCCCTGTGCGATCTCAGTCGGCCGGCAGCATCGAACCAGCGAAGCCTCCGCCATCGTCGCCGACGAAGCCGTAGTCACCTTCGGCCGCGCGGTCGAGCCGGAGCTGGATCGTGCCGCCCAGCGCGGGCACGTCGAGCAGCCCCGTGTCGCCCGGGCCCAGCGTCAGCGTCTGCGCCTCGAAGGTGTAGGTCACCTGCTGAGGCGTCACGAGCGTCGCGCCCTGCCAGTAGGGCACGCAGGCCGGGGCGGTGGTCGCGTCGATCCCCAGCTCGTGGGCGTACGGGACGAAGCCGGACGAGCCCCAATACGCCGCGGCGATCAGGGGGCCGTCGGGCTGGGTGCGCAGCACGAACTCGACCAGGATCAAGGCGTCGAGGGCGTCGTAGGCGGCGTGGTGCAGCCACGCGCGGTCGCCGACCGATGGCGGTCGCGGATGGTCCAGGGGCAGACTCACGCGCTGTGGCGGTGCGTCCGTCCCGTCGCTCAACACCAGCACGGTGTGCTCCGCCTCCGCCTCGACCGCGGTCACGATCACCTCGGTATCGGTGTGCGTGAGGTCTACCCCGGGACGAGACCAGGGGAAGGCCGGTCCGCCCGATGGCCCCGGTGGATCGGCGTCGCAGCGGCGCCCGGGCACGGCGCGCGTGGCCGTGACGATCGCGTCCAACAGGGTCGCCTGCGGGTCGACCAGCACGGCAGGGCCGCTCGGTGGCGAGAGGGTGAAGTCGAGCGCCAGGGTTCGCGCCCGGCTGCCCTCACCACGGGCGCACCGGCCGTGATGCGTGCGCACGGTGAGCGCACAGCGGGTGGGCCCCCACGTGGCGTCGACCGCGAGCGCCGCGGGACAGCCCGAGGGCTGGGGCACGTCGAGCTCGACCCCATCGGGGGAGATGTGCAGGAAGGTCGGCCGGCCGCCGACGGGCCGCGCGTAGGCGAGCTGCCAGCTGCCGAGGGCGTTGCACTCGGCGGCGCGCTCGCCGAAGTCGACCGGTGGAGCGGCGTCGGCGGCGGCGCCGCCGTCGGGGTCCGCCCTGGCGCCGGACGTCGCATCGTCGTCGTCGGCGCAACCCAGGACGACCGCGACGATCACCCACAGCGCTCGGCGCACAGGCATGGCGTGGCTCCCCAGGGTCTGGCCGCCAGCCTATCGGAAGCCGTCGCGTCGGGCCTACTCGGCCGCCGGTTGCAGCACCAGGTTGAACCATGCGCCGGGGTGATCGGTGCACTGCACCTGGTCGTAGGTGGTGGCGTTGCGCACCTGGAAGTCGAGCGGGCCGCCCAGGGTGGGCGCCTCGATCGTGCGGGACTCGCCGATGCCGGCCGACAGGGCCCGGGCGTCCGGCGCGCCGACGGACACGCGGTAGAAGGTGGCCAGCTCGCCGCAGTCCAGCGACAGCCAGGCGGGGGCGCAGGCGGCCGTCGTCGCCAGGGTCAGGCCGGCGCGGATCCAAGGCCCCTTGTCCAGCCACTGCGTCGATCCGGTGATGCCCGCCGCGACGAGCGGTCCGTCTGCGGCCGCGCGCAGGACGTAGGCGCCCTCGACCCAGAACGGCATGTCGGTCTCGCCATCCAGCCACAGCGTGTCGCCGACCGCGGGGGGCGCGGGGTGGTCGGGCGACAGCGGCACCTTGATCGGATCGGCGCCGTCGGCCAGGTGCACCGTCACCCACTGCGTCTCGTCGTCGATCTCCACGCTGTCGACGATGACCTCGCCGGTCGTCTGCGCGGTGCCCTCGAGGGCCCAGTCGCCGAAGATGCCGGGCTGGGCCGGCTCGGGGTCCGGGGCGGCGCAGGCGTCGTCGGCGGGATGTCGCTCGGCGGTGACGGCGAAGCTGCCCTCGGGCAGCGGCTCGCCGGCCGGGGCCTCACCGAAGGTGGCCTGGCCTCCGCCGCTCGACCCACCCAGCGTCACCGTCAGGTCGAGCGACGAGCGGTAGCCCCCGCCGCCACACGGTCCGGTGGTGCGCTGGACACGCAGGGTACAGCCCGCGTCGCCCACCCAGCCCGCGTCGACCATCGGCGGCGCGTCGCACTCACCCACCTGGTACGCGTCCACCGTCACGCCGGCCGGCGTCAGGTGCAGCACGTCGCTCAGCTTCTGACCCGCGTTGCGCGCGGCCTCGTCGGTGGGGTCGTAGTCGACGCGCCAGAACCCCTCGGCCTCGCAGGCCGCGAGGCGCTGCGCGAAGGTGCCGGGGTCGGGCCCCGCGTCGCCGGGGCTGGCGTCATCTGGGCCGGCGTCGCCGGGCACACCGTTGTCGTCGTCGTCCTGGCTGCAGCCGGCGGCCACCAGGGCCGCCAGGAAGATCCATCGTCGCGCGCGCATCTCGTACCTCCGCGCCACCCGACGCGCTCGTCGGGCCGATCTTACGCGGGCCGACCTTACGCGGGCAGGCCGTCCAGCTCGGCCAGCGGCGCGCCCGCGCGAAAGCGTCCGCGCTCGTCCTGCTCGACGCGGGCGAGCGCGACCTCGGGATCGTGGGTGAAGAACAGCCGCCCGCCGCGCGCCTTCAGGTCGGTCAGCAGGGCGCGCTTCTCGTCGATCAGCTTCTCGGGATAGCGGTCGTAGCCCATCGTGATGGGCAGGTGCACCCAGGGGGCGCCGGGGATCAGATCGCCGCAATAGAGGATCGGGCCGTCGTCGCTCGGCACCTCGGCCAGCATCAGGCCGGGCGTGTGGCCCTCGCTGTAGTGCAGCCGATAGTCGGGGCCCAGCGTGGCCGAGCGGTCGCCGTCGACGACCTCGAGGCGCCCGCTCGCCTCGAGCAGCGCGGGCAGCTCGGGGATGAACGACGCCCGGTCGCGGGCGTGGGGCCGCTTCGCGCGATCCCAGGCGGCGCGGCTGACCACGAAGGTCGCCTTCGGGAACAGCAGCCGCGGCGTCTCGTCCTCGGCGAAGGCCGCCAGCAGGCCGCCCGCGTGGTCGAAGTGCAGGTGCGAGAGCACGACGACGTCGACGTCGGCGTCGCTCAGCCCCAGCGCCTCCAGGTTGTCGAGCAGCACGTGGCGATCCTCCTGCACGCCGTAGCGGGCGCGCAGGTCGGGCGCGAAGAAGGCGCCGATGCCCGTCTCGAAGAGGACGCGGCGGCCGTTCGCCTCCTCGACGAGCATCGCCCGGCACGCCAGCGGGATGGTGTTGCGCTCGTCCGGCGCCAGCCACCGCTGCCACAGCGCCTTGGGCGCGTTGCCGAACATCGCCCCACCGTCGAGGCGCTGGCTGTTGCCCAGCACCGACCAGACCTTGCGTCGTTCCATCGGCTCCTCCCGCGTCGTCGCGGAGTATGTCGGGTCGCGACGGTCAGCACCACGCCGGCAGGTGAAACGAAGGCCCGCCTTCAGTAGACTGCCGCGGTTTTCGCCCTTGGGGAGGGATGCCATGCGCGGCGTTCTGGTTGTTCTCGTGGCCGCTCTCGCGGTCGGCTGTCATCCCGGTGGAGGCGGGGGCGGCGGCACCGGCACGCCCGGCGCGGGCGGCGGCGCGGCGGTCGACGGCGGCGGTCCCGGCCAGGGTGGCGAGCCCGGCCAGGGCGGCACGCCGGGCCAGGGCGGTCAGCCGGGCGCCGGCGGCGTACCAGGGCAGGGCGGCGAGCCCGGGCAGGGCGGCGGCGGGCCGCCCGGCGATCGGGACGACGATGGCGTGCCCGACGGCGACGACAACTGCCCCGACGAGGCCAACAACCGCCAGGAAGACGCGGACGACGACAGCGTGGGCGACGCCTGCGACAACTGCCCGACCGACGCGAACGCCGGCCAGGGCGACCGCGACGGCGATGGATTGGGCGACGCGTGCGACGACGACCCGCCCCCCAACCCCGACGACCCCGACGGGGACGGCGTCGAGGGCGACGGCGACAACTGCCCCGACGACGCCAACGCCGATCAGGCGGACGCCGACGACGACGGCGTGGGGGACGCCTGCGACAACTGCCCCGACGACCCCAACTTCAGCCAGCAGGACGCCGACGGTGATGGCGTGGGCGACGCTTGCGAGGCGGCCGATCGCGACGACGACGGCGTGCCCGACGGCGAGGACAACTGCCCGCGCGTCTCCAACGGCGGCCAGACCGACACCGACGGCGACGACGTGGGCGACGCCTGCGACAACTGCCGCGAGACGCCCAACCGCAACCAGGCCGACGCCGACGGCGACGGTGTGGGTGACGCGTGTGAGCCCGTCGATCCACCTCCGATGGGCGACGGCTTGCGGGTGTCGTTGACCTGGCAGGGCAACTCGACCGACCTGGACTTGCACGTGGTCGATCCCTACGGCAAGTGGGGCGATCCCGCCCACGATCTGCACTGGCAGAACCCGGATCCTCAGTGGGGGCAGCCCGGCCTCACGGTCGACTCGACCATGCCGCCCGGGCCCGAAGAGATCAGCATCGAGCGCCTCGAGAGCGGCAAGTACCTCATCGGGGTTCTCTTCTACGGCGACGGGAACACCGGCACGGACGCGACGGCAGAGGTGACCATCCGTTGCGGCGAGAGCGAACGCACCATCGGCGACGCCACGCTGCGCGCGCCGCTGTTGAACAGCGCCCAGGGCGACATCTGGGAGGTCGCGCGCGTGGACGGCGCCACCTGCCGCATCGAGGTCATCGATCGGGTGGTACAGGGCAGCTGTAGCGCCGGCTCGGTGTGCAACTGTCCGCAGTGCTTCAGCGGCGTCTGCCACGCGAGCGAGTGCGGCGCGACCTGCGAGCGTACGACGGGCGCCTGCGTCGATCGCTGCGCCGAGGTGAACTGCGGCGTCGGGCGCGTGTGCAACGCGCAGGACGGCGCGTGCCTGCCGGGCAACCAGGGGCTGTGCGATCCCTGCGAGATCAACGACCAGTGCCGTGACGAGGGCGCCATCTGCGTGTTGATCGACAACCGCGAGGCGCTCTGCTCGCCGCCCTGCGACGACGACTGCCCGGCGGGGTACGAGTGCAGCGGCATCAGCGGCGTGGAGACGCGCCACTGCACGCCGGTCGTGCGTACCTGCAACGACATGTGCGTCGGGGTTCGCTGCCCGGCGGGCGAGCAGTGCAACCCGCTGACGGGCGAATGCAACGACCGGTGCGCCGTTCAGGCCGACTGCCCCGGCGCCCCTTACTGTCACGTGCAGAGCGGCGAGTGCCGGCCCACCGGGGCGGGCAACGTGGCCGAGGGTCAGCCCTGCACCGCCGATGATCAGTGCGCCTCGGGCCTGGTGTGCTCGGGCTTCGTGATCCTGAGCGTCTGCAGCCGCCCGTGCGACGTCGACGCCAACTGCGCCAACGGGACGATGTGCAGCCAGGACCTGAACGACCAGGGCCGCAACGTCTGCCTGTCGCTGCCCTTCCCGTGAGGGCCCGAGCGCTGCCGGCAGCGCCCGGGCCCAGCAAGGCCGTCCTGGCCCTGGCCGAACGGGCGGTGCGCGACTTCACGCTGATCGAGCCCGGCGATCGCGTCGCCGTGGGCATCTCGGGCGGAAAGGACTCGCTGCTGCTGGCGATGGTCATGCGGGCCCTCGAGCGGCGCGGCGACCTCGACTTCACCTGGCGCGCGATCCACCTCGATCAGCATCAACCGGGCTTCGCGCGGGCGCAGTTCGACGCCGTCTGCGCGGCGCTGGAGCTGCCGGTGGAGGTCATCCGCGAGGACACCTGGAGCATCGTCGAGCCGCAGCTCGCGCCGGGCCAGATCCCGTGCGCGCTGTGCGGCCGGCTGCGGCGCGGCGTGCTGAATCGGTGGTGCGCCGAGAACGGGTTCACCAAGCTGGCGCTGGGTCACCATCTCGA
>JAUHXL010000285.1 GCA_030426945.1 bacterium | reverse complement strand
CGCTTCCACCGGCTGAGCGCCGACGGCGAGCTGACGCTGTTCCTCGCCCACGGCCGCGAGAACCCCGATGACGTGCGGCTGCTCGCCTTCGGTGAGATTCGCAGCCTCGAGCGCGCGCCCGGCAGCCCGCTGCGTCTGCCGCACGTCGAGCGCGTGTTCCACGAGGCGGTGCGGGCGATGCAGGCCGCGCGCGAGGTGCACGATCCCGACCGGCGCATGCAGTGGAACCGCATCTGGCTGCGCATCGTGCCCATCGTGCCGCTGGCCCTGGAGACGATGCAGAAGTACGTCGCGCGGCTGGCCCCCGCCGGGCGGCGGGCCGGGCTCGAGAAGGTCGTCGTGCGGGCGCGGTTCGTCGACAAGCAGGTGACCGGCGGGGTGACGCAGCTGATGGATCTGGCGATCCAGGATCGCGCCGGGCAGCACCTGCAGATGACGCTGAAGCCGGCCTCGCACGCGCCGCTGATGCCGCTGACGCGCTACGAGTCGGCGGTGGTGGCGGCGCGCCGGCGCGGGCTGATGCACCCGCACGAGATCGTGACGATGCTCGAGTCGGGCGAGGGGCTGCCGCCCGCGCGCTTCGACGAGCACGACCTCGACGACGCCGGTGGCCTCGCGAGCGTGGCCGGGCGCGGGCCCGGGGAGCACGAGGCGGCGGTGGTGGTCGGGGTCGTGCGATCCGAGACCCAGGCGCCCGACGGGCTGCGGACGCGGGTGCTGGTGCTGAGCGATCCGACGCGGCGCATGGGCGCCTTGGCCGAGGCGGAGTGCCGGCGGATCGTGGCGGCCTTCGACCTGGCCGAGCGCCTGGGGGTGCCGCTCGAGTGGGTGGCGGTGAGCGCGGGGGCGCGCATCGACTGGGAGACCGGCACCGAGAACCTCGACTGGACCGCGCGGGTGCTGGCGCGCATCGTCCGCTTCACCCAGCGCGGGGGCGAGGTGAACGTGCTGGTGCCGGGGCTGTGCGTCGGGGCGCAGGCGTACTGGAACGCCGAGGCCACGATGATGATGCACACGCGCGGGCTGCTGGTGATGACCGACCAGGGCGCGATGGTGCTGACCGGCAAGCGGGCGCTCGACTTCTCGGGCTGCGTGTCGGCCGAGGACGACCTGGCGCTGGGCGGCTACACGACGGTGATGGGGCCGAACGGGCAGGCGCAGGCGTGGGCGCCGGACCTGGCGGCCGCCTATCGGCTGCTGTACCGCTACTACGACCTGACGTATGCGCCGGCAGGGCAGGGGCGGCCGGCGCGGCGGGCGACGACGGACGCGGTCGAGCGGGACGTGGGTGACAGCCCGTACCCCGAGGACCTGGGGCACGGGTTCCGGACGGTGGGCGAGGTGTTCAGCGCGCAGCACAACCCGGATCGGAAGCGGCCCTTCGCGGTGCGGCCGGTGATGGCGGCGCTGAGCGACGCGGACACCGAGCCGGTCGAGCGGTGGGCGGCGATGCACGGGGCCGAGACGGCGGTGGTGTGGGAGAGCCGCGTGGGCGGGCACGCGGTGACGCTGGTGGGCATCGAGAACCAGCCGGTGAAGCGGGTGGGGCAGGTGGCGGCCGACGGGCCGGACCAGCTGGCCGGCGGCACGCTGTATCCGCAGGCGTCGCGCAAGGTGGCGCGGGCGCTGAACGCGGCCAGCGGGCGGCGGCCGGTGGTGGTGCTGGCGAACCTGTCGGGCTTCGATGGGTCGCCCGAGAGCCTGGGGCACTGGCAGCTGGAGTACGGCGCCGAGATCGGGCGGGCGGTGGTGAACTTCGAGGGGCCGATCGTGTTCGTGGTGCTGTCGCGCTACCACGGCGGGGCGTACGTGGTGTTCAGCAAGACGCTCAACCCGGGGCTGACGGCGGTGGCGCTCGAGGGCAGCTTCGCGAGCGTCATCGGCGGCGCGCCGGCCGCCGCGGTCGTGTTCTCGGGCGAGGTGCGGCGGCGCGCGCGCCAGCGCGGCGACACGGCCGAAGCGCGGGCGCAGGCCACGTCCGAGGTGGCGGCGGAGTTCGACGCGGTGCACACGGTCGAGCGCGCGCAGCGCGTGGGCAGCATCGACGCGATCATCGCGCCGGCGCGCCTGCGGCCCTTCGTGATCGAGGCGCTAAGCGGCGGCGAGGCGGCCGATGGCGACTGACAAGACCGGCCTCGGCGACCGGATGAAGATGTACGAGCGGCGGGAGGCCGGGCGCTCGCTGATGCCCGGGCTGCCGGTGTGCGTGCGCATCGACGGGAAGCGGTTCAGCAGGTGGACCGAGGGGCTGGCGCGGCCCTACGACCAGCGGCTTTCGGACCTGATGATCGAGACCACCATCGCGCTGGTCGAAGAGACGAACGCCTGCATCGGGTACACGCAGAGCGACGAGATCTCGCTGGTGCTGCACGACGACGATCCGAAGGCGAAGCCCTACCTCGGCGGGCGGCTTCAGAAGCTGTGCTCGATCCTGGCCTCGGTGGCGACGGCGCACTTCAACGCGCGGGTGCCGGCGGCCCTGCCCGAGCGCGCGACGACGCCGGCGCTGTTCGACTGCCGGGTGTGGGCGGTGCCGAATAAGCAGGAGGCGGTCAACGCGCTGTTGTGGCGCGAGCTGGACGCCACGAAGAACTCGGTGTCGATGGCGGCGCGCACGGTGGCGACGCCGGCGCAGATGCACGGGAAGCGGCGGGCCGAGCTGCACGAGCTGCTGCACGCGGCGGGCATCAACTGGAACGACTACCCCGCGTTCTTCAAGCGCGGCACCTTCGCGCAGCGGCGTGCGGTGACGCGCAAGTTCACGACCGACGAGCTCGAGGCGCTGCCGCCGCGCCACGCGGCGCGGCAGAACCCCGATCTCGAGGTGACGCGGCAGGGCGTGGTGCGCATCGAGATGCCGCCCTTCGGGCAGGTGGTGAACCGGGTCGAGGTGGTGTTCGAGGGCGCGGCGCCGCGGACGGCGGGCGCGTGAGCCGAAGGTTGTGGGTGGGATGGAGACCTGTTGCTTCACCGCACGCCCCGCCATGACGGTCGGGCTATCAGCTCTCAGCGGTCAGCTTTCAGCGCCGTCGCGACGATTGTAGCTTCTGCCCGGCTGGTGGACGCCTGGAGCTTGGCGAGCGGTTTCGGACCCGGCACAGGGTACGGAGCCCGGCTGACAGCTGACAGCTGCGAGCTGACAGCCGGTCGGCAGGCGCATCAACGGCTCGTGAGGAGAGCCGGAGCAGATCCGAAGGTTGCCCCCATCGTTCTGCTTGGTTACGTTCACCTACATGTAGGAGGGCGCATGGCCAAGCGATCGGCGGGCTTCCTGGTGGTGAGCGGACGGCGCGTGCTGCTGTTGCAGCGCGCCGACCACATGAACAACCCGCGCTTGTGGGGCCTGCCGGGCGGGCAGCGGGATCGCGGGGAGGTGCCTTACGAGACGGCCTTCCGCGAGGCGTGGGAGGAGATGGACCACATCCCCGATCATCGGCTGGTGGGTGAGATCGTCGTGCGGCGCAAGGGCAAGGAGTACCGCCTGTTCGTGTGCCGCACGACCAAGGCGGTGCGGCGCACCTGGCGGCCGGATCTCAACGGGGAGCACCGCCGGCACCGCTGGGTGCGGTTGCGCTGGTGCCGCGACAACCGCAGGCGGCTGCACCCGGTGATGAAGGCGGTGGTCGGCTGTCGGGCCTCGCGGCGCGCGCTGAAGGCCATCCTGCGCGGCGCCGAGCGGCTGCCGGCGCGCGGCGGGCTGCGGACGCCGGCGGCGCGCATCGCTCTGAAGCGACCGGAGGCGGCGTGAGCGTCGAGGTCGACGACGCGCTGCTCGAGGGGCTGACCACCCTGCGCCACGAACGCTTCGCGCGGCACCGGCTCTACCGCGGCGACGCCGCCGCGCGCGCCAAGATGCGGACCGAGCTGGGCGAGGCGGTCGCGGCGATGCAGGCCGCGCGCGAGGGCGGGTTGGCGGTGCTGCCGGGCGCCGACGGGCCCCGCGCCGGGGTGCTGTGGTGGGTCGAGGACGAGGCCTGGCACGGCGCCCCGGCTCAGCACGTCTGGGTCGATCATTCGCCCGACACCACCGCCGTGGCCTGGACCTGCGCGGCGCTGGACGCCGTGCCGCGCACGCCGCACTTCGATCTGCACCTGGACGTGCTCGACGTCGCGGTCCGCCGGCACCTGCTCGCGAAGGGGCTGGGCATCGACTCGGTGATGCTGGCGGGCGAGCCCGGCCGAGCGCTCGAGGGGCTGATGGCGACCAACGCGCCGCCCGAGACGCCGGCGGATCCCAGCCTGCGCATCGACCGCCTGGGGCCCACCGACATCGAGCCCGTGCTCGACCTGTCGGTGCGCGTGTTCCAGGCCGAACCCGAGTGGTGCTGGTTCGGCGCGCACCCCGCCTGGATCGAGCGCCAGCGCCGCGCCTTCACCCGCACCGAGCCCGCGCTGCAGGAGGTGCTGCGGCGGGACGGCCGCATCGTCGGCCTGTGGGGCAGCAACGTCGCCGAGAACCCGTTTTGGGGGCGCACCGCGGGCATGAACTTCGTGCTCGCCCCCGAAGTGCGCGGCCAGGGGCTGGGCAAGATCGCCTACCGGCGCCTGCTCGAGTGGCAGGTGGCGCAGGGCGTCGACGTCTTCAAAGGCGGCACCAACCGCCCCGAGGTGATGCACCTGGCGCGGCGCATGGGGCGCGCGCCGATTCAGACCTGGATCCGCAGCAAGGCGCCCTTCGGCCCCGAGCACTTCGCCGCCGTGCTGGAGCCCGCCGCGCCTCAGTGATGGCGCCGCCAGGTCTCGATGTCCTTGATCTGCAGGTACGGGTTGGTGCGCCGCACGACGCTCATCGGCGCGTGCTCGCCGCCGTAGGCGTGGCCGGGGAAGAGCACCGTGTCGTCGGGCAGTGAGGCCAGGCGCTGGGTCAGCGTGTAGTACATCTCGTCCGGGTCGCCGCCGGGCAGGTCGACGCGCCCGCAGCCCTGCAGGAACAGCGTATCGCCGGCGACCAGCGCGTCCTTCACCCGGAAGCACTGGCTGCCGGGCGTGTGCCCCGGCGTGTGCAGCAGCTCGACCTCGACGCCGCCCACCTTCACGACGTCGGCCGAGTCGTGCAGCACCAGATCGCTCTTGCTCAGCCCGGTCACCTGCTGCACGCCCGCCGCCTCGAGCTTGTGCACGTGCACCTTGCAGGGGTTGACCTCCATCAACGTCGGCAGGCCCTCGACCGTGAAGCCGAACATCGTCCCGCCCACGTGATCCGGGTGGTAGTGCGTCGCCAGCGCGCCGGTGATGGTCATGTCGTCGGCGGCGGCGACGCGCACCAGGTCGCGCACGTCCCAGGCGGGGTCGACCACCAGGCACTCGCCGGTGTCGCGGTCGCCGATCAGGTAGACGAAGTTCTGCATCTGGCCGGCGGCCGCGTCGCCGATGGCGAAGTCGCGGCCAGCGAGCAGCTGGCGGAGGTACAGGCGCGCCATGGAGTCTCCGGAGTCGGGTTCACGCACAGGATGCGTGGATGGCCTCAGTGGTCGTGTTCGCCGTTCGCGCCGGCGGGGCCGCCGCCGGGCGCCTCGTGGCCGTGGTCGAGCTTCATCTTGCGGGCCAGCGTGACGGCCTTCTCCGGGCCGAGGGCGATCTGCACCTTGTTGCGGCCCAGCCGCACCGTCAGCAGCTCGCTGTCGGTGACGCCGCCGAGCTCCATGCGGGTGGCGATGGTGGCGGTGTCGCCGTCGAGCGCCACCGGCGTCCAGGTGCCCGCCTGCTTCATGCGGCCGAAGGACAGCAGCACGCGGCCGTCGGGGAACAGCTCGATGCGCAGCGCCGCGAAGAGCAAACGCGCCTTGTCGATCCGCGCGCGGCGCGTCGCCGCCGGCAGCTTCGCCAGCTCGGGATCGGTGATCATCGCGTCCATGTCGCGGGTCCAGACGCCGGCCAGCGCGGCGATGATGCGCTTCGCGGTGGCTTCGTCGGCGGGCTTCACCTCGGCGGGCGCGCGCGGCACGTCGGCGTCCTTGCCGAAGAGGAAGCGGGCGAGGCCGGGGCGCAGGCCGTCGAAGGTGGGCTGCTCGTCGCCGGCGCGCTTCAGGGGCAGGGGGTCGGCGCCGTCGCGCTGCATCCGCAGGGCGTCGCCGTTCACCTCGACCTTCCACTGCCCCGCGTCGCCCTCGGCGCTGGCGGTCAGCAGGCGGAAGACGCCGTCGCGCACCTTCTCGACGGTGTAGCCGCCCCGGCGGACGGCGCCGCCGAGGCGCATGGACCACGTGCCGTCGGCGCCGAAGGTGACGCGCGTGTCCGCCCGGCGCATGGCCTGCACCAGCCGCGCGCGCTCGGCGGCCGGCATCTTGGCGATGGTCGGCTCCTTGTCGAGCGCCTCGAAGTCGATCATCCAGACCCCGATGAAGGGGCCCTCGACGGTCGCGGGCGGCGCCGCGGGCCGGGGCGCGGCGTCCGGGGCGCGGGGCGGCGCAGCGTCGGCGGCGGGGGCGGGGGCGGCCGCGTCGGGCGGCGACTTCGGGGCGGCGGGCGGTGCCTTGGGCTCCTTGCCGCAGCCGGCGAGGGCCGTGGCGAGGGCGAGCGTCGTGAGGGCGGAACGGATCACGGGGTCTCCTCGGCGGCGGGCGCCTTCACGGTCAGATCGCGCGCGCGGACCGTGTGGGTCCACTTCAGGTCGCCCGCGGCGTTCAACGTGCGCATCTCGAGGACGCGATCGTCCTTGGGCCCCGAGAAGCGCAGCAGGCCGAAGTTGCGCTCGCCGACGACCAGCGTGCCGTCCACGCGGGCGGGCGAGGTGAGCTCGGGCTCGGGGTTCGCCGGGCGGCTGGTCAAGGGCGAGCTGGTGAAGTCGTACAGGGGATAGAAGCCGGGCGGCGTCACGCGCACCAGCTCCGTGTGGTGGCGGTCGCCGGACAAGAAGACGACGCCCTCGATGCCGCGCTCGACCAGCACGTCGACCAGGTGGCGCTGCTGCACGGGGTGCTGGGCGTAGCCCTCCCAGAAGGCGAAGGGGCTGAGGAACTGCATGCCGCCGACGACGATCTTGAAGGGGGCGCGGCTGGTGGTGAGGCCGTCGACGAGCCACCGGAGCTGGGCCTCGCCCAGCACCACCTTGGCGCTGTCGGCGGGCGCGCGCGACGAGGCGCGGTGGTAGCGGTCGTCCAGCAGGAAGAAGTCCACGTCGCCCCAGGTGAATTGCCCGAAGACGCCGGGCGCCTCGGGCAGCCCGAAGCTGGGGTTGGCCCAGTACTGGCGGAAGGCGTCCAGCGTCGCAGCCTTCAGCGGATAGCTGCGGTCGGCGTCGTTGGGGCCGTAGTCGTGATCGTCCCAGATGGCGTAGTGGTGCGCGCCGCCGAGCAGGGGCTGCAGGGCGGGGAAGGCGCGGTCGATGGTGTAGCGGCGGAAGATGCCGGCGGCCGAGCCGTAGTCGGTCTCGCGCAGGTACAGGTTGTCACCCAGCCACAGCATCACGTCGGGATCCTGGGCGCGGATCGTCTCGAAGATGCCGAAGTCGCCGCCGTAGGGCTCGCGGCCGGCGGGCTCGTAGTCCGGGTCGTTGAGGTAGGCGCAGCTGCCGATGGCGACGGTGAAGGCGGGCGGATCGGACCGACGGATCCACAGAGGCTGCGTCTGGAAGCGCAGGGGCCAATCGCGCGGACGCACCTGGCCGTCGACCAGCACCTCGTAGGCGAAGTGAGTGCCCGGCGGCAGATCGGTGACGACGACGTGGGCGATGCGATCGTCGTGGCCGGTCGTCCGCACGGGCGGGGTGGTCTTCGCGGCGTCCGGGTGGTCCACGGGCCAGTAGCGCACCTGCACGTCGGCGGGGGCCCCGGTCCGCACCCAGATCGCGACGTCGTGGTACGCGCCGTAGCCCACCATCGGCCCGGCGGCCAGCGGCGGCGCCGACGCGCAGGCGGCCAGGGCCAGGGCCAGCAACAGGGCGGGGGTGAGGGCGGGTCGCATGAGGGCTCCGCGGGGCGTCGTCGGCCGCCAGAGTACGGCAACGGCGCCCGGGCGCAAGGGGCCGGATGTCGAGGCGTCACCGCACGCAGCGTCGATCGGCCCGGCTGTCAGCGTTCAGCCTTCAGCTGTCAGCCGAACCGGGGCCAACGCAGAGGTTGTCGCGCGGCTCGGCGCGAAGGAGCCTCGGCTTCGACTTGCTCAAGGGTCCGTGGCGGCGAGGGCCCGGCTGACAGCTGATAGCCCTTCACGATCGCCGCAGCGGCCAGGCTGGCACCCCAGCGTGGTGAGGGCCCAACCCCAAGGCGCGCGGGCGGCTGGTGAGGGCCGGCGTCCGAGGGCTACGCTGCCGGGGTGCGCACTCGCCTCGCCTGGTTCGTCGTCGTCGCCGCCCTGGCCGTGCTGCCTTGGGCCTGTCGGGACGAGCCGGCGCCGCCGGAGCGGGTGACGCCGACCGAGGCGCAGCGCCTGCGCGCGGCGATCGCTCGGCTGCGCGAGGCCCAGGACACCCTGCGCTGCCCGCGCCCGGTGCTGCGCGGCCGCCCGCTGCCCGGCTCGGGCGAGGAGGCCCTCGCCGCCGTCGCCGAGGGGCGGCGTCACGCGCGCTGCCTCGACACGGTGGACGCCGGGCGCGAGGCGCTCGAGGCCGCGCTGTTCCTGCCCTTCGAGGCGTTGCCCGCGGGCTGGCCGCGGCGCAACCCGTGGCTGACGCTGCGGCCGTCGGCGAGCGGCGCCGTGCCCCCGGCCATCGAGGCCGTCGCGGCGCTGTGCGCGCCGCTGGTGGACGACGTGCGCGAGGCGGTCAGCCACCAGGACGCCTGCAGCCCCTACCGGCCCGGCCGGGCCCGGCCGACGCCCGCGCGGCTGGAGTCGCTGGCGCTGGCGCTGGCGGCGTCGGCGCGCCACCGCTGGGCCGCCGAGGACGACCGCGCCGCCGCCGAGATCCTGCTCGACGGCCTGCGCCTGCTGGACGATCTCGCCCGCGGCGGCGCGCGCATCGAGGTGCAGGCGGCGGCGGTCCGCGCGCGCACGCCGCTGGTCGTGACGCTGGAGGGCCTGCTCGACCGGCCCGCCCCGCTGGGCCCCTCGCTGCCGCGTCAGATCGAGGCCGAGCTGGCCACGCTGGCCGCCACGCGCCCCTCGGCGGCGGCGTCCCTGCGGGGGCTCTGGGCCTCCCTGCTGCTGGACATCGAGCTGCCCGGCCGCGACCTGCCCGACGACGCCCTGCTGCCCATCGCGGGCCTGCACCTGCTGGCGCAGCAGGTCGAGGCGGCCTGCCCGCCCGACG
>JAUHXL010000284.1 GCA_030426945.1 bacterium | reverse complement strand
CGCCGTCGTCGTGGCGGTCGACGCTGTAGCCCAGGAGCTTCAGGGGCACCCAGCGCTCGAAGATGAAGGTGAGCGGGGTGAACACGAACACCACCGCCAGCAGGCAGAAGATGACCCCCACCGCGGCCACGCCGCCGAACTGACTGAAGCCCTTGAAGTCGGCGATGGTGAGCGCGAGGAAGGCGCCGGCCGTCGTTGTGCCGGCCAGGATGCTCGCCTCGCCGCAGTGCAGGTGCGTGTGCACCATCGCCTCGAGGGGATCGTTGCCGGCGGCGCGCTCCTCGCGATAGCGGCCGTAGAAGTGGATGCCGAAGTCGATGCCCAGGCCCAGCAGCACCGCGAAGATGAAGGCCGTGATGATGTTCAGGTAGCCCACGGTCAGGGCCACGACGCCCACGGTCCACGCGACGCCCATCACCAGCGGGATCAGCACGCAGAAGATGGCGCGGATGCTGCGGAAGAAGACGATGACCACCAGCGCCAAGAGCGCGAAGGAGGTCAGCGCCGACGACGCCATGTCGCTCTTGATCTGATCGCTCTGCTGCAGCGCGTCGCGATAGCCGCCGCCCATCACGATGCGCGTGACCGGCTGGCCCTCGCCGATCGGCCCGATGGTCTTCTCGACCTCGGCCCGAACGATCTGGTCGGTCACCTCGAGGATGCGCTCGCAGAAGGCGAGGTCCGACGAGGACTTCGTCGGGTACACCTGCAGGCCGATGGTGGTGTAGGCGCGGTTGAAGAAGTACTCGCGGTACTGACCGCCCTCTTCGCGGAACGTGCGGCCGAGGTTGGACAGCCCGTCGTCCTGTTCGAGCTCGGCCCAGGCGTACGTGTGCCGCACCTCGGGCTCGGCCTCGCCGCCCTCGCCCTCGTCTTCGTCGAAGAGCTGCAGCTTCGACTTGACCGCCTTCTTGATCTCCTCGGTGAGCTCTGCGTAGTAGTCCTCGAGCTCGGGCAGGGTGGGGAAGATGATCAGCGCGTTGCGCTGAATCATGTCCACGTCCTGCCGATAGACCACCTTGCGAACGTCCGGGTGCGCCTCGAGCGCGGCCGCGATGGCGGGCAGGGCGGGCTTCACCTGGTCGAAGTCGCTCGACATCAGCGTGACGACCAGCACGTCCGCGCTGCCCAGCCGTTTCTGCAGCACCTCCATCGCCTGCACGCTGGGCGCGTGCTCCGGCAGGAGGTCGCGGATCTTGCTCTTGAGCTTGATGTCGCGGCCCAGCGCGAGCATCGCGACGGTCAGGATCAGCGCGCCCAGCACGAAGAGGTACGGGTGGGCGTGCATCGAGCCCACCAGGCGGCGGGCGGGGCGCTCGGGCAGGTTGATCATCGCCCGGGTGTACCACGCGCGCGGGCGAGCTGTCATGGATGGTTGGCATGGTGGCTGCTGTCCTGCTAGAGCCCTCGATGCCCCGACGCCGTGGAGGATCCCGACCGTTGACCCCGCCCCTGACCGGCCGCCACCACTTCCGCCTCGCCTGGCGCCTGGCGTGGTGGGCCTGGGCGGTGGGCCTCCTGTCGCGGGTGGCGCTCTACGCGCGGCCGACGCCCTACGGCGGCGCCTACGTCCGGCATTGGGATCGCTACTTCTTCCACAGCGCCTTCTACGGGCTGATGGGCGTCTTCGCGCTCGCCCTGCCCTTCCTCGTCTGGTGGGCCCTGCGCGCCGACCGCCCGGCGCGGCGCGGGGGCTGGGCGTTCGTGGCGCTGACGGCGCTGCTGACGCTGTCGGTGGGCGTCGACCACTTCGACCACGAGACGCAGCGCTTCATGGGCCTGCACGCCACGCCCAGCTTCGTCGCCACCTACGGGCGCATCGGCCAGACCGCCACCATCAGCGACAGCTTCGCGACCGATCAGGGCGGCGCCTGGCTGCCCTTCGCCCTCCTGGGCCTGCTGATGGGGGCGGTGGTCGTGGGCGCGGTGCTGCTCTGGCGTCGGCGGGATCGCCCGGTCCGGGCTCGGCCGCGCTGGCTGCTCGCCGCGGGCGCCGCCGCACCGGTCGTGGCGGTGCTGGTCGCGGTGTGGACGCCCGGCGGCAAGTTCCGCATGCGCAAGGTGCAGCCCTACCTGATGACGGTGGCGGCCGAGTGGAGCGCCGACCTCGAGGTCGGGCAGCGCCCGGCCGACTTCGCCGACCTCGTGGCCGAGTACCAGCGCGAGTGGCTCGCGACCAGCGCCGATCCCGCCTGGCGCTTCCCCGATCCCGCGCGCCCCTTCCTGCGCGTGCCGAGCGAGCCCGCGCTGCCCGCGCCCGACGGGCGCTGGAACGTCATCCTCGTGCAGACCGAGACCTTGCGCGGCTGGGACGTCGGCCACCTGCACCCCGAGCGCGCGACGCCCTCGGCCACGCCCACGCTCGACCGCATGGCCCGCGAGGGCGCGGCCTGGTCGCGCTTCTACACCTTCGGGCCGCCCACGGTGACCGGCTTCCTGTCGGGCCACTGCGCGATCACCCCGCACAGCCGGCACAACATCACCACCCGCTACACCTACACGGCGCTGTACTGCCTGCCCCAACTCCTGCGCGACCACGGCTACCGCGCCGAGTACTTCACCGGCAGCGATCCCGACTGGGACGGCCAGGCCGTGTGGCTGCAGCGCTGGTTCGACGCCCACCACTTCTACCGCGACGCCGACGAGCGCGACGACGTCGTCTTCGCCCGCGCCGCCGACCGCATCCTCGAGCTGGGGCGCGCCGGCCCCTTCATGGCGACCGTCGTGTCGATCACCAACCACTACCCGTTCAAGACGCGCGATCCGGCCTACGACGTGGCCGGGCACGACACGGTGAACGACCGCATCCTGAACACGGTGCACTACACCGACGCGGTGCTCGGCGACTTCCTCGACCGCCTGCGCGGCGAGCCCTGGTTCGAGCGCACGCTGGTCGTCGTCTACGGCGATCACGGCTACAACCTGGGCGAGCACGACGGCACGCCGGGGCAGCGCAACGGCTACCGCGAGTCGACCTGGTCGCCGCTGATCATCTACGGCGGCCACCCGCGGCTGCGCCCGGGGCTGCACGACGACGTCGCGACGCTGCTCGACGTGGCGCCGACCGTGGCGGCGCTGCTCGGCTTCCGGCAGGCCGTGCCCTGGCAGGGCTTCGATCTCAGCGCGGGGCCGCGCCCGAAGGCCGCGCTGGTGCACACCAAGAACGACATCACCTTCGCCGAGACCCCGGACTTCTCGTTCGTGGTCGAGCGCGACACCGGCGCGCCCAAGCTGTTCGCCGCCGACGACCTTCTGCAGACCACGCCGATCGAGGCGCAGCACCCGGCCGTGCCGCCCGCGCTCGAGGCGAAGGCGGGCCGCACCGCGCGGTTGGTGGACTACCTGGTCGAGACCGACGCGATCTGGCGCGCGCCCCCGCGCTGACGGGGCCGCGCGCTCAGTTTCGCCTCGACGGCGGGCTGCCTGTTATGCTGCGGGCTGCTTCGCCTAGAAGATATGGAGGCTCCGGCCATGGCCAGTTGGCGCAACGCGATGGTGTTGGCCGCGGCGCTCGCCGCGTTCGGGTGCGACGACGACAAGTCGGTCACCGGGGGCCAGGCCGGCGACGGCGACGTCGTCGACCAGGGGCCGGGCGACAACCGCACGGGCGACGGCGCGGTGGGCGGCTCGGACGGTGGGCTGCAGCTGCCGGATCGTGGCGTCGCCGGCGACGCGGGGCCGCAGCCCGGCGACGCGGGCCCGCAGCCGGGCGACGGCGGCCCCGGCCCCGACGACGCCGGCCCCACCGCCGACCTGGGGCCGAACCCCGACGACGGCGGCCCGGCCGCCGACGCCGGCCCGAACCCCGACGACGGCGGCCCGATGCCCGGTGACGGCGGGCCCGGCGACGACGCCGCGCCGGTGGACGACGGCGGCCCGCAGCCCGGCGACGGCGGCTCCGGCCCGGAAGACGGCGGCCCCGGCCCCGACGACGGCGACGGCCCGCCCCCCGACGGCGCCGTGCAGCCCGGCGACGGCGACGGCGACGGCGTGACGGTCGCGCAGGGCGACTGCGACGACACCAACCCCCTGGTCTTCCCCGGCCAGGCCGAGACCTGCGACGGCATCGACAACGACTGTGACGGCACCACCGACGGCCTGGTCGTCGAGTGCTACGACGGCCCCGACGGCACCCTGGGCCTCGGCGCCTGCCTGCCCGGCGCCAGCACCTGCGTCGATGGCGTCTTCGGCCCCTGCGAGGGGCAGGCCCTGCCCGGCGACGAGGTGTGCGGCGACGGCGTGGACGACGACTGCGACGGCGTCGCCGACGACGGCTGCGACGGCGACGGCGACGGCTTCACCATCGACCAGAACGACTGTGACGACGGCGACGCCGCCATCAACCCCGACGCCGAGGAGATCTGCGACGGCGTCGACAACGACTGCGACGGCGTGACCGACGGCATCGAGCGGCCCTGCTACGACGGGCCCGACGGCACGGCCGGACAGGGCGTGTGCGTGGCCGGCGCCGAGGTCTGCGAGGCCGGCGTGTTCGGCGAGTGCGAGGGCCAGGCGCTGCCCGGCGACGAGGCCTGCGGCAACGACACCGACGACGACTGCGACGGGCAGGTCGACGAGCAGTGCGATCTGGCGGCCTGCCCGGACGTCGACCTCGACGCGCCGGTCGAGGTCAGCGTCGACTGCCTCACCGCCACCGCCCGTGGCTCGGTCACCGTGTCGGCCGTCGTGCGCGATCGCGACGGCAACCCCATCCCCGACGCCGACGTGCAGTTCACCGCCAGCCCGGCGGTGACGCTGCAGCCGCTGGTGCAGCGCGACACCCTGTACGCGCGGGTGGCGCGGGCGCCGACGCGGCCCGGCACCGTGCGCTTCAGCGTGTCGGTGGGCTGCGAGAACGGCCAGCGCCTCGCCCTGCGCGCCACGCCCACCGTCGAGGTCGTGCCCGCGGCGCCGGTGTCCGACACCGTGCAGATCGGCGGGTGCCAGGGCCTGGACACCAACCTGCGCGTGCGGGTGTACGACGCCGAGACCGGCGCGCCGCTCGAGGGCGCCTTCGTCATGGCCGGCGACGCGCCGCGCTCGGACCTGCAGGTGCGGGGCATGGACGGCCTGCAGGGGCTGCCGGGCGACGCCGACAACTGGAAGACCACGCGGGCCGACGGCGTGGCGCTGCTGCTGGGCCACGGCGGCACGCTGGCCGGGCCCCAGACGGTCACCGCCGGCGCGGAGGGCTACGAGAACGTCACGCTGGTCGGCGTGGACGCCGAGGACGTGGTCATCCAGCTTCGGCGGGTGGCGCCGCCGCGCCCGGCGACCGCGAACCTGAGCGGCCGCCTGACCGACTTCGACGATCTGCGCCGCGACAACCAGGCCGACGCGGGGCTGGTGGTCGGCAGCTTCGACCTGCCCTTCCTGTCCACGCTGGTCATCCCGCGGCTGCTGTCGCGCTTCGACTGCTGGGATCCCGTCACCAGCGGCTTCGCCGGCGGGCTGGTCGGGCCGGTCTCCGTGCCCGGCAACCTGTACGTGCCGCGGCAGACCGAGAGCGTGTTCGGCGTCGGCGTGACCGTCGAGGAGCACCGGTTCAGCCTCAGCAACGTCGAGCACGGCGTCGACAACGTGGTGGCGCTGGCCGGCAAGCTGCCCACCGCCGAGGTGGTCGACCTGCTGCTGAACGGCGGGGGCGACCTGAGCCAGATGCTCGAGCTGCTCGAGCCGCGCGAGCTGGGCGTGCTGCGCGACCTGAACGTCGCCGGCGATCGTGCGGACCTGCAGATCCCCTTGTCCTCGGGCCTGGCGGCGAACGCGTCCTGCGCGGCGCGGGACGTGCCGGGCGACGCCGCGCTGGTGTGCGTGGCGGCGGGTGACTGGTCGGGCGGCGACGGCACCGGCCGGCTGTTCCCGATGGGCCTGTCCACCGTCGGCGCCGACGTGGTCGACCGGGCGCGCCCGGGCGCGGCCAACCTGCCGCTGACCACGGTGGCGCCGCAGGGCGTGTTCCGCGACGTCGGCTACCTGGGCGTGGGCGTGGCGCTCTACCTCGATCCGGAGCGCACGCCGGCCGGGCAGGCGGGGGCGGTGAGCGCGGTGCTCGACCGCCGCAGCCTGGGCGCCGCCGGGGGCCAGCTCGACCTGCGCGGCTTCTTCGACACCTCGCGGCTGACCCGCGAGGGGCTGACCTTCAGCTGGGAGCCGGTGGCCACCGCGCAGAGCCCCGCCGCAGACGTGTGCCGCGTCGAGATCGTCCGCACCGTGCGCACGACCTACAACCCGGGCGCCTGCGCCCCGAACCGCGTCGAGACCTACGAGCTGCCGGTGTGGAGCGGCTACGTCACGGGCGATCCCGGCACGCTCGCGCTGCCCACGCTGCCCGCCGCCTGGCCGCGCGCCGCGCAGGGCGGCCTGGTCGACACGGGCGCCACCCCCGAGGCCGACGGCCTGACGATGCGCTTCACCTGCATGGGCCTCGGGCTGACGCCGGGCTTCGACTTCCGCACCGCGACCTTCGCCGACCTCATCGACGGGCTGACCCACATCTCGTCGAACTCGCTGCCCTTCTGAGCCCGTGGGGGCGCTGCTGCTGGCCGCCGCGCTGCTGGCGGCGCCCCCCACGGTCGACCCCTGGCTGGACGGCGGCCTGACCCTGGGCGCCGGCGCGGGCTGGCTGACCCTGGCCGGCCTGCACCCGGATCTGGTCGCCACGCGCTGCCCCTGCGACCGCGGCGACGCGCCGGCCTGGGAGCGGTTCGCCGTGGACGCCGACGCGGGCGAGGCCGAGCGGCTGGCCGAT
This sequence comes from bacterium, assembly GCA_030426945.1. Lineage (GTDB taxonomy): Bacteria > Myxococcota_A > Bradymonadia > UBA7976 > UBA1532 > JACKDN01. The sequence continues at coordinate 2,496 of JAUHXL010000284.1, read as the reverse complement.
CTGGCCGCCGGCGTGGGGCTGCTGGTGCCCGGCCTGGTGCTGGCCGGCACGTCACCCGACGACGCGTGGGCCGCCGACGCGCTGGTCGTCTACCAGTCGGCGCTGCTCACGGGCCTGCTGACCCAAGCCGCCAAGACGGCCTTCGGGCGGCCCTACCCCTACCTGCTCCGCGACGACGCCACGCCCGGCCAGGTCGCCGACGGCGTGAACTACGCCAGCCTGTGGTCGGGGCACACCGCGGTGCCGATGGCGGCGGCGGTGTCACTGGGGGTGGTGGTCAGTCACCGCCACCCGGATGCGGCGTGGCGGTGGTGGGTCTGGACGCTGGGCCCGGCGCTGGCCCTCGGCGCCGGGGCGCTGCAGGTGGCCGCCGCGAACCACTATCCCAGCGACGTGCTGGCTGGCGCCGCGGTGGGCGCGAGCGTCGGTTGGCTGAACGGCTGGGCGCGGGGCTACTGGTAGCCGGGCTTCAGGAAGCGGTCGAAGGTCAGGCCGACGCCGGTGATCAGGCTGGCGCCTGGATCGCTGGTCGCGTCCACCTGGCCGCGGTAGCCGTACAGGTCGACGAAGACGCCCATCGACAGGCCGCCGACGACGGGCGCCAGCAGCGACGTGCGGGCCTGCAGGATGGTGCCCAGCTCGGTGGGATCGTCCTCGCCCAGGCCGGGCAGGTAGTAGCGCAGCTCGCCGTCGAAGCTCCAGGTCAGCGGTGACAGATCCACCAGCAGGCTGATGCTGGCCAGGCCGCCGACCTCGGGGTCGGCGATCTCGCTGGCGAAGTCGTGGCCGACCACGGCGCCGATGCGCGCCGAGGTGACCACCTCGCCCGACCAGACCAGGCCCAGGCCGCCCTCGACCCGCTTCTTGCGCGGGTTGTCGACCTCGAACTCGCGCAGGATGGGGTTGCCGTCGGCGTCCAGGGCCGGGGTGCCGTCGGGCGCCAGCACGGGCTCGGTCTCGAGGCGCGTCGTCGGCGTGAACTCCGTCTCGTAGCTGACGTTGACGTAGGGCGCGCCGCCGCCGACGGCCCAGGCGTGCACCTGCAGCTCGGTCAGCGCCTTCACGCTGTCGGCCGTCTCCTGCTCGGCGTCGTCCTCGTAGGTCGCCAGCGCGAAGTCGGCGCGCACGCCGGTCAGCCAGTCGACCGAGGCCGCGTCGCGGCGCAGGAAGACGCCGCCGCGGCCGGCGATGCTGGTGTTCTCCTGGGTCGTCACCCGCGTCTCGCGCACCTCGCCGTAGGCGTCGCTCGGGCCGAAGGTGCTGTAGCGGCTGGCGACGAACTCCACCTTCTGGAAGTCGATGGCCCACCGGGGCTCCTTCGCGTTGCCCACCGGGTGCATCAGCGGCAGCAGGCCCTCGGGGCCCAGTCGCAGGGCGCGCGCCTCGAGCGTGTCGAGCACCGCGTCGCGCAGCTTCACCGGGGCGCCGGCCTGGTCGTCCTCCCAGCCGTGGCGGGTGTGGACGAAGGTCGTCTGCGCGGCCGGCGGGAAGATGTCCTTCAGGCGTGGATCGACGCGCACCGCGTCCGTGGTGACCACGCGATAGCGCTCGCGCGGCGCGATGGGGCGGCCGAGCACCAGCGGGCCGTCCTCGTCGGCGCCGATGCCGGTGACCGTCATCTCGGTCACCACCGCCGAGCCCGCGAGCGCCGCCATCTGCTCGCCGGTCAGCTCGACCACCTGCACCTCGTCGGGCAGGTTCAGGTTGGCGGCCGCCTCGAGGCGGGTGACCGGGCCGGTGAGCGCCCAGGGGAAGCCGAGGTGCGGCAGCAGCGCCACCTCGGCGTCGAAGCTCTTGCGCAGCGCGTTGACCACCAGCTGCCGCCACAGGTCGGCGGTGATGCGCGCCGGGGGCTTGCCGCCCAGGCGCAGGGTGCTCTGCACGCGCGGATCCTGCTCGAAGCGGTCGCGCAGCACCGGGTCGGCGGTGATGCCCGGCCCCAGATCGGGCATCAGCTGGACCTGCGCCGGCGCGTAGGCCGTCTGCCGCACCTTCTGCACCGCGTGCATCAGCGCCGCGTCGGCGGGCCGGTCGCCGGTCACCGGCACCGCGCGCGAGTGCGAGGCCACGATGCGCAGCGGGCCCCGCGTCCCGACGGTCGGGGCCAGGGTCAGGTCGAGCACACCCAGGCGCGCCCGCCCGGCCGGCACCACGACCAGCGGGTAGCGATCGCGGGCGCGCAGCGCCTCGGCGTCCACCCCGTCGAGGCTGGTCAGCACGTCCTCGGGCATCACGCCACGCTCGCCGAAGTCGGCCAGCAGCACGTCCACCTCGTCCGAGGCGCTCATCAGCGCCTGGCGCGCCGCGGCGCCCAGCACGCCCAGGGCGACGACGATGTCGGGCCGCCGCCCCAGCTGCGCGGTGGCCTCCGCCACCGCCTCGTTGACCGCCTTGCCGGGGGGCGTGATGGCGCGATCACCGAAGGCGCGCAGCCGCACGCTGGCCGGCAGGTCCGGGTTCACCAGCCCGACGATCAGCACCTGCGCGCGCCCCGCC
>JAUHXL010000283.1 GCA_030426945.1 bacterium | reverse complement strand
GCACGACCTCGACGAGCCCGTCGCGTTGATCGGTGCGCCCCTCCACCTGCACGTCGCGGTGCCCGCGGGCCTGGTAGTAGCGGCGCACGCGCTCGACGTCGACCGTCAGCAGGTAGGGGTGGAAGGGACGACCCTCGATCAGCGCGAGGCTGCCCTGCTCGGCCTGGATCTGCTTCAGCAGGCGCCAGCTCGCGGCGTCGGCGCTCGGGCGCTCGGCGTCGACCGCGATCTGCACGCGCCCCACGCGGCGGTGCGCGGCGCCGAAGCGGAAGGTGATCCGCGTGGTGCGTCCGGGCCCCCCGTCTCGGCGCACGGAGATGGCGCCCCGCTCGAGCCCCTCGAGGGTGCGCACGGCGGCGACGATGCGGCTCGGATCGGCAGGCCGCCCCACCAGATCGCGCACGGCCACGCGCAGGGCGCTCGCCGGGCCGGCCGCCCCCTCGAAGCGCACCGCCCCGACGGTGGGGGGCGTGTCCGCCGAGGCGGCGCCGGCGGACAGCGTCACCGCGACCAGCACCCGGACGCCGAGGGACCTCTTCAGAACGCCACGCACTCGTGATCGACGGCCTCGGGTGGGCGGGCACACGGGCGCAGCGTGACGCCGCCGACGGACGCGCCGGGCGCCGCGTGTCCGTGGGCCTGCAGCGCGTGCCAGACGAACTGGAACCGCGCGAACGCGGCGCGCGCCTCGCCCGGCGGCACGCCGGTCTGCTCCAGATCGGGCAGGCCGAGCTTGGCCATGCCGTGGGTGGCGAAGGTGATGGTGTCGTCGGCGCCGCGGGTGGCCTCGAGGGTCACCTGGTCGGCGCGCCAGCTCGGCGCGTCGAGGTGGGCGGCCAGCTCGGCGGGGGTGCGCGCGACGCGGGTGGCGAGGTCGACGATCACCGCGTCGGGGGGCGCCACCCCGAGGGCGGCGTGGGCGGCGGCGCGCACCTGGGCGTCGGCGGGCAGGGGGCGGCCCTGGTAGCGCACGAACACGACGCCCCGCGCGGCGCCCAGGGCGTCGGCGTGGGCGTCGAGCGCGGCGGCGAGGGCCCCGAGGTCGAGGGGCAGGGCGGCGTCGACCGGCGCGGGCACGACCGACAGGGGCACCGCGGGCAGGCCCGCCGCGCCCACGGCGTCGGTGGCCGCCTGGGCTGCCGCCGCGGCGGCCGGGGGCGGGGCGGCGAGGAAGACGGCCTGGGTCACGACGGCGTCGCCGGGGCCAGGCCCGGCGCGCGTGGCCTCGGCGAGCTGGGCCGAGAGGCCGCCGCCCGGCGGGCCAGCGGGCTTCGGCGCGGGGGCGCGACCCCCGCCGCAGGCGAGGATCAGGGCGACCGGAGCGAGGGGCAGCAGGCGGTGCTTCATGGGGGCGCATGGTGGCAGGGGGGCCACGGTCCGCGCAACGGCCGCGCAGGCGCGCGCGGCGGTGCGCAAAGTTTGCGCAGGGCCCGGGGCGCGCCCACCGGGGCGGCGGGGCCGCGCGCCTGGCACGCGGCCTGCTGAGGCGCGCCGGTGGCCGAGAGGAGGTGCCTGTGCGGCGCTGGGTCTTGTGGTGGGGGCTGGGGGTGATGGTCGGGGGCTGCGAGGACTCGATCGACACGGGCGGGGGCGGCGCGCCGCCGGGTCGGGCGACCGACGCCGCGCGACGCCTGGTGGACGCGGTGGTCGACGCCGAGCCGGATGCGGTGCTCGGGGGCGGCGGGGGCGGGCGCCTGCCGCTGATCGACGCGGCGGTGGACGCCGCGCCGGACGCCGCGCCCGAGGCTGGCCTGCCGCCCGAGTGCGCCTCCTTCGAGGTGACGGTGTGCCGAGTCGACCCCGACTGCCCGCCCGGCACGCGGGCCTGCGTCGACGGCCGGTGGGGGCCGTGCACCCTGGGGGGCGAGCGCTGCAACGGCGAGGATGACGACTGCGACGGCGCGATCGACGAGGACTTCCCGACGCTGGGTGTGCCCTGCACGCTCGGTCAGGGCGCGTGCCGGGCGGCGGGCACCTGGGTCTGTGATGCCCGCGGTGAGCTCGGGTGCGACGCGACGCCGGGGGTGCCGGGCATCGAGACCTGCGGGGCCTTCGACGAGGACTGCGACGGCCGCAGCGACGAGGGGCTGCAGCTCGGCGCGCCGTGCACGGCCGGGCAGGGGCCCTGCGCGCGCCCGGGCACGCGGGTGTGCGCCGACGATCTCACCGTGGTGTGCGACGCCGTGGCGGCGGCCGCCGGCGTCGAGGTGTGCAACGGGCTGGACGACGACTGCGACGGGCGGGCCGACGAGGACTGGCCGGTCGGCGGTGGCTGCACGGCGGGGCGGGGGGCCTGCGCGCGCGCCGGCACCTGGCAGTGCGCGGGCGACGCGCGGGTGGCCTGCGACGCCGCGGCCGGGCCGCCGGGCGTCGAGACGTGCAACGGCGTCGACGATGACTGCGACGGTGCGGTCGACGAGGACTGGCCGGGGCTGGGCGCCGCCTGTGAGGCGGGCGTCGGGGGCTGCCTGCGCGGGGGGCGCGTGGTGTGCACCGGGCCGGCCACGATCGCCTGCGACGCGCGCGCGGCGGGGCCGACGCCCGAGCGCTGCGGCGGCGTGGACGAGGACTGCGACGGGCGGGTGGACGAGGGGTTCGAGGCGCTGGGCCAGCGCTGCCTCACCGGCGGCGCGGCGGGCGGCGAGGGCGCGCTGGTCTGCGGCCCCGACGGCGCGCTGGTGTGCGTCGAGTAGGGGCGCCGGGCGCCGCGATCAGGTCCGGCGGCGGCGCACGAGGCCGAGCAGGGCCAGCAGCAGCAGCGGCGGAGCGGCGGGGCCATCGGCGGCGTCGCAGCCCTCGTCCGCGCTCTGGTCGCGGTCGATGCGCGGGAGCACCTGCAGCCCGGCGTCCGGTGAGGCGGCGATCGGCACGCCGTCGGCGTCGGCCCGCGGAGGCGGCGCGCCCGCGTCGGCCGGCGAGACGGGGGGCGCGGCGTCGGCGGGCGGCGCGGGCGGGGCGGCGTCCAGCGGGGGCGGGGGCGGCCCCGCCGCGTCGCGCACCGGGGGCGGCGGCGGATCGGCGCCCGGCACGCAGGCCCCGCCGCCGCCTTGCAGTTCGGCGCACTCGCCGCCCGCGGGGCAGTTCGCGTCGTTGGCGCAGCTCTGGCTGCAGAAGGCGGTCTGGCCGTCGTACACGCACAGGCCCGAGGCGCAGTCCGGGGCGCCCTCGCACGCCTCGCCGAACCCGGCGCTGCCCTGGGCCGGCGCCTCGGCGCTGGGCAAGCAGATGTCGGCGACCTGGTTGTTCTGGAACTGCACGCGCTCGCAGGCCCACGCCTGCGGGCACCCCGCGCCGCACTGGCGGGTGCAGAAGCTGTCGCCCTCCGGGGTGCCGACACAGAAGTTGCCGCCGCCGCACTCACCGCCCGCGCCGCAGGGATCGCCCACGTCGCCGTTGCCGCCGCCCGCCACGCAGGCGCCGTTGACGCAGACGCCGGCGCCCGCGCAGTCGGCGTCGCGCGCGCAGTCGGGGGCCGCGCCCGAGGGGTACAGGGTGCAGACGCCGTTGATGTCGTCGGCGTCCAGCGTGCGCGAGCCGGTGCCCCCCAGATAGGCCGCGTACATGGTGGCCTGTTGGAAGGGCGAGTGGCTCAGGCCGAGCTGGTGGCCGGTCTCGTGGGTGATGATCGACTGGGCGTCCACGTCGCCGCCGCGGCGCGGCGCGGTGGTCCAGTCGTGGTCGATGCCGTTGTAGAGGATGTCGCCGTCGAAGGCGTCCTGGCCGCTCGAGACGCTGAGCGTGACGCCGATGGTCGAGCGGCCGCCCAGCTCGCGCGGGCGCTGGGCCGGGTCGTAGATCCACACGTGGGTGTTGACGCGGTCCCGCGAGCTCCAGCCGCCGTTCGTCTCGCGGGTGAGCTGCGCGCGGAAGCCGCTGCAGCCGGGCGCCTCCCAGGCGGCGTAGCTGTCGGCCAGCACCTCGAGCGTCGTGTCGCGGCCCAGCTCGATGCTGCTGGCGGTGTTCACCTCGTACTGCACGGGCAGGTTGCGCCAGCGGAAGCCGGTGGGCACCCACGCGGCGGCGGCCGAAGCCCAGAGCAGGGCGCCCAGGCCGAGGATCGTCGTCAGCGCGCGCCTCATCGCCGCACCGCCCGGTCGGCGGCCGGCGCGTCGACGCCGATGGCGGCCCACAGCTCGGTCAGGGTGAGGGGCGGCTCGTCGAAGCTCACCTCGACGGCGCCCGCCTGATAGAAGGCGAGGCCCTCGAGGTCGCGGGCGACGCGCAGGGCGCCCGGCGTGCGGTCGACGTGCCAGACGCCCTGGGCCAGGCCGACGACGTAGGCGAGGTCGGCCATGGCGTCGAGGTCGAGGAAGGCGACCACCTCGTCGCCCGGCTCGAGGCGGGCGTTGCCCTCGACGTGCATCGTCAGGCCGTCGAGGGTGCCGCCGAGCTGCTGGACGGTGAGGGTGGTCGGCCCATCGCCCTTGAGGTAGGTCAGCACGCGCAGCGTGGTGCGGGTGCGGATCTCACCGCGCGGCCCGAAGGCGGGCACGACCGTGCGATCGACCACGCGAGCGTGCACGACGTGCGTCGCCTCGTCGCGCAGCTCGGCGATGGACGCGCGGGCGACCACGGTGGCCCCCGCCTGCGCACACCACACTGTCAGGAACCCCGCGGCCAGCACCGCCGCGCGCCAGAACCTCATGCGTCGCCTCCTTCTCTCTGGGGCCTGCCTGGGCGGCGCCTCGGCGCCGGCCCGGCCGCGCTGCAAGATCAGCGCCGTAAGAAACCCGACGGCGGCGGAGGTCGCGTCCGGTGTAGGATGCGCCCATGAGCGAACTCCACGACGTCGTCGTCGCCCCGGCCGACGCGGGCTACGCCCTGCCGGACGGCCTGGTGCGATCCTTCTTGCGCAGCCTCTCGGGTCGCGGCGTGGTCGAGCCCGCCGGCGAGGCCGTCGCCCGCACCTGGGTCGAGGTGTACCTGAAGCCGGGGGGCTACGCCCACCGCGTGTTCGCCGAGGGCACCGCCCCGGACGGGCCGGCCTTCCTCGGCGCCACCTTCCGCTTCGCCGACGAGCCGGCGCCGCTGCCCGGCCACCCCGCGGTGTCGACGCGCTTCCACCTGGTGTTCTACGGCGCGCGCCACGCGGACGTGCTGGGCACCTTCAAGCAGCAGTTCGAGGAGCTGCTGCACTGCCGCGTGCGCGCGCTGTCGTGTGCGCACGACGGGGTGCCCACGCCGCGTGACGTGCCGGAGGACGAGGCGCGCCCGGCGGCGAAGCAACGTCAGGCCCGGGGCGGGGCGGTGGGCACGACGGTGGAGGAGTTCTGATCGGCGTTCAGAACTGCACGCCCGCGCGGGCGTGCGGGCGTGCGATCTGGTTGTCGCGCAGGGCCAGGTTGCCCGGGCTGTACTCGTACTCGGCCAGGATCAGGACATCCCAGCCGAGGCCGATGTCGATCAGCACCCGACCGGCCGGAATCAGGATGCCGCCGGCCACGATGGCGTGGCCGCCGAAGGCCTCGGCCTCGGCGTCGCCGCTGACGACGAGCGACCCGACCCCGCCGCCACCCGCGACGTAGAGGCCCACCTTCCGAGCGGGCTGCACGTAGCGCACCCAGGCGTCCAGGGTCGTCACGTTGTGGTCGAGCACCCCCAGGTCGTCGTCGACGACGCTCGTGTGGAACCCCAGTCGCGCGCCGATTCGCAGGCCGCCCAACCCGATCGGATGGTCCCAGCTGGCGGCGAGGCCGAACGCGTCCACGAGATCGTCGGTCCCGGTGACGGTGACCGTGCGCGTCAGGCCTCCGACCACCCTCGGTTCGTCGAAGGTGTAGGCATTCGTGACCAAGAAGCCGCCTTCGAGGTGGATGCCCCAGGGACGGTCCAGCCGCTCGGCGATGGGTGGCTGCGACGGCGGCGGCGCCTCGACGGGCGGCGCTTCGACGGGGGGCTGCTCGACGGGCGGCTGCTCGACGGGCGGCGGCTCCTCCACCGGCGGCGGCGGCTCCACCGGCGGCGCCTCCACCGGCGGCGGCGGATCCTCGATGCCCAGCCGCCGCTTCAGACCCGCGACCAGCCGCGACACGTCGTCGTGATCATCGGCTTCGGGCGCCAGCTCGAGGTAGCGCTGGTAGTAGCGCAGCGCCTCGTCGTAGCGATCCAGCCGCTCGTAGCAGCGCGCCAGGTTGAAGGCCAGCTTGGACGACTCCGGGTAGATGTCGTAGGCGCCCTGGAATTCGCGCACGGCCGACTCGATGTCGCCCAGCAGGTAGTGCTCGCGGCCCAGCTGATAGCGCTGCTCGGCGATCGCCGGCGCGCCCGCCTCGAGGCCCCGCTCCGCCGTCTGCGCCCCCGCGGGCGCCGCCGCACAGAGCATCGCCGTCAGCATCCACGCCCGTCGCATCGACAGCACCCTCTCAGCCGGCCGGCACCGACACCGGCGCCAGCTTCCAGATCTCCCGCGCGTACTCCGCGATGGTCCGGTCACTCGAGAACCGCCCCGTGTGCGCGATGTTGCGCACCACCATGCGGCCCCAACGGGTCGGATCGCCATAGGCTTCCCCCGCTTCGTCCTGCCGCGCGAGGTACGCCCCGAAGTCGGCGCACAGCAGGTAGGGGTCGTGATGCTTCAGCCCATGCACGATGTCGGCGTAGCGGTTCGGGTCGCCGGGGCTGAAGAAGCCGCTCGCCAGCAGGTCGAGCACCCGCGCCAGCGTCTCGTCCGCCCGCACGAAGGCCATCGGGTCGTAGCCGCGCGCCCGCGTCTCGGCCACCTGCTCGGCCGTCAGCCCGAAGAGGAAGAAGTTCTCCGGCCCCACCGCCTCGCGGATCTCGATGTTGGCCCCATCGAGCGTGCCCATCGTCAGCGCGCCGTTCATCGCGAACTTCATGTTGCCCGTGCCGCTGGCCTCCTTGCCCGCCGTCGAGATCTGCTCGGACAGGTCGGTCGCGGGGATGATGCGCTCGGCCAGCGAGACCCCGTAGTTGGCCAGGAACACCACCCGCAGCCGCCCCTCGACCATCGGATCGGCGTTGAGGGTGTCGGCGACGTCGTTGATCAGCCGGATGTGATGCTTGGCCACCGCGTAGCCGGGCGCGGCCTTGCCGCCGAAGATGAACGTGCGCGGCGTCATCGCGGCGGTCGGGTCGTCCTTCAGGCGCAGGTACAGCGCGACGATGTGCAGCACGTTCAGCAGCTGGCGCTTGTACTCGTGGATGCGCTTGACCTGCACGTCGAACATCGAGTCGACGTCGACGGGCAGCCCGTTGCGCGCGGCGATGATGTCGGCGAGGCGCTGCTTGTTGGCGCGCTTCACCGCGGCCACGGCCTCGACGAAGGCGGCGTCCTCGGCCAGCGGGGCCAGGGCCTCGAGCTGATCGAGGTGCGTCACCCAGTCGGTGCCGAGGTGCGCCGAGATGAGCGTGGCCAGGTCCGGGTTGGCCGAGTACAGCCACCGTCGCGGCGTCACCCCGTTCGTCTTGTTGTTGAACCGCTCCGGCCACATCTCGGCGAAGTCGGGCAGCAGGTTGGCCTTCACCAGCTCCGAGTGCAGGGCCGCGACGCCGTTGACGCTGTGGGCGCCGACGGTCGCGAGGTGGGCCATGCGCACCTGCTTCACCGGCCCCTCCTCGATGATCGACATGCGCGCGAGGCGCGGCTGGTCGAAGGGGAAGCGGATCTGCACCTGCCGCAGGAAGCGGCGGTTGATCTCGTAGATGATGCCCAGGTGGCGCGGCAACAGGCGGCCGAACATCGGCACCGGCCAGCGCTCGAGCGCCTCGGGCAGCAACGTGTGGTTGGTGTAGCCCACGCAGGCGCGGGTGATCGCCCAGGCGCGGTCCCAGGGCAGCTGCTCGAGGTCGACCAGGATGCGCATCAGCTCGGCCACGGCGATGGCCGGGTGCGTGTCGTTGAGCTGCAGGGCGATCTTCTCGGGCAGGTGGTCGAGGTCCTCGTGCTCCTCGTGGTAGCGCCGCAGGATGTCGTGCAGGCTGCAGGCCACGAAGAAGTACTGCTGCTTCAGGCGCAGCTCGCGGCCCTCGGGCGACTCGTCGTTGGGGTACAGCACCTTCGAGATCGACTCGGTCAGCGACTTGGCCTCGACCGCGCGACGGTAGTCGCCGGCGTTGAAGAGCTCGAGATCGAAGTCCTGCGCCGCGCGCGCCGACCACAGGCGCAGGGTGTTGACGGTGTGGCCGCCGAAGCCGGCGACCGGCATGTCGTAGGGCACGCCGAGCACGTGGTGGGTGTCGAGCCAGCGGGCGCGGAAGACGCCGTGCGCGTCGGCGCTCTCCTCGACGCGGCCGCCGAAGTGGACCACGGTGGTGCACTCCGGGCGCCGCACCTCCCACGGGTTGCCGTGGCGCAGCCAGTCGTCGCCCTTCTCGACCTGCTGCCCATCGACGACGTGCTGCTCGAAGATGCCGTAGTCGTAGCGGATGCCGTAGCCGTACGCCGGCAGCTTCAGGGTGGCCAGGCTCTCGAGGAAGCACGCGGCCAGGCGGCCGAGGCCGCCGTTGCCCAGGCCGGGATCGCGCTCGGCCTCGAGGACGTCCGCGAGCTCGACGCCGAAGCTGCCGAGCGCGTCGCGCGCCACGTCGTACAGGCCCAGGCTGACCAGGTTCTGCGTCAGCGAACGGCCCAGCAGGAACTCGGCGGACAGGTAGTAGACGCGCTTCGCGTCGGCGGCGCGGTAGGCCGCCCGCGTCTCCATCCAGCGGTCCACCAGCCGCTCGCGGGTGGTGGCGGCCAGGGCCTCGAAGAAGTCGGCCACCGTGGCCTGCTCGGGCGTACGGAGGCGCTTGTTGGCCAGGCTGGTGACGAGCGCTTCGCGCAGGGCGGCGCGTTCTTCGGCGGTCATGGCGTCCTCCAGGGTCGACGTCGGGGGACATTTCGCGCCCCCCGGCCGCCGCCGTCAAGGTCGGCCGTGACTCAGGCCAGAGTGACGAGGCCCGTCAGCGGATCAGCGGGGATCGACGCCGGCGCAGTCGCGGAAGCCGTCGTCGCAGTTCTCGGCCCGGCAGGTGGCGCACTCGGCGCCCATCGCGTCCGCGGCGCAGGGCAGCGCGCAGTTCGTGAACGTGCACTCGACCACGCTGCCGAAGCACGCGGCGCAGCCGTCGCTGATCGGGGCGCTCATCTGCACGCACGAGGCGACGCAGCTGGCCGGCTGGCCGAGGCAGGGCAGGATGCAGCCCTCGACGGTGTCGCCCAGGGTGTCCGCGGCGGCGTCGAGCGCGGCCTGATCCGCCGCGTTGGTGCAGGCGCCCATGCCGGGCTCGCCGCCCATGCCGGGCTCGCCGCCC
>JAUHXL010000282.1 GCA_030426945.1 bacterium | reverse complement strand
ACCAGTCGGCGCCGTCGCGCGTGGCCACCGCCCCGCCGGTGACCGGCGCCTCGGCGTCGGCCCGGGCGGGCACCGACCAGCGCACGCGGGTGGTCTGCAGGGTGGGATCGGTGTCCGTGTCCAGGGTCAGGCGCTCGGCGCCGCGGCGCAGCACCAGGCGCACCTGCGCCAGGCCCTCTTCGCCCGCGCGGCCGTAGCCCCGCTCCTCGGCGGTGATCACGTCCCCCGCGACCGTCTCGAGGCGCCAGTCGGCGTCGGCGGGCAGCGTGGTGGCGGTCGGCCGCAGGGCGACGGTCAGGGTGCCCAGCGGGCCGTCGGCCCCCTCGAGCTCCACGTCGTAGCGCCGCGCGGCGAAGTCCACCCGCCAGTGATAGCGGCGGATGCCCAGCGCGGCCGTCTGCTCGGCCGGCGCGTCGACGATGCCCTCGAGGCGCTCGCACTCGACCGGGGGGGCGCCGCCGTCGGGCGCCGCCGCGTCGGCCTCCGGCGCCGCGTCCGACCCGGGCGCCGCGTCGGTCGGCCCCCCGTCGGCGCGGGCCGCGTCGGGCGCCCGCGCGTCCCCGGGCGCGGCGTCCGGACGGCCCACGTCGCCGCCTCCGGCCCCGTCGAGCGCCGCGCCGCCGTCCGCCCCGCCCGCCTCGTTGTCGTCGTCGTCACAGGCCCAGCTGCCCAGGACCAGCACCAACACACCCAGCGCCCGCGCCCAGCACATCATCCACACGCTCCTCTTCGGTTCCGCCATGAACGGCGTGCGGCTTCTGACATTCCTCGTGGGGAGAATCAAGGGGCGCCGAACGCCCCTGGGCGCGGGCGCGCCGCGCGGCCGACGGACCCCGCGGCGGCGGCGGTCAGAACTTGTGCCAGACGCCCAGCACGCGGCGGTAGTTCGCCCGCTCCATGGCGGCGGGATCGGGGCAGCGGTCGAGGCTCATCGAGCCGATCATCTGGCTGACCGAGTCGTACTCCCGCTCGACCAGCCAGCCGTGCACCGCGTCGCGCACGGCGCCGATGTAGTCCACGCCGTGCTTCAGCAGCGCCGAGGTCATCTGCACCGCCTGCGCGCCGGCCATCAGCGCCTTGATCGCGCCCTCGGCCCCGTGCACGCCGCCGGTGCAGCACAGGTCGAGGTCGCAGCGCCCGTACAGCGCGGCCAGCCAGCGCACGCGCAGCAGCAGCTCGTCCGGGGTCGACAGGTGCAGCGAGGGCGTCACCTCGAGCATCTCGATGTCGATGTCCGGCTGATAGAAGCGGTTGAACATCACCAGCCCGTCGGCGCCCGCCGCCTTCAGCCGATGGGCCAGGTGGCCCAGCGAGCTGAAGAAGGGTGACAACTTCACCGCGAGGGGCACCGTGACGACGTCGCGCACGCCCGCCACCAGATCGACGTAGCGCTGCTCGACGGCCGCCGGGGACTCGCTGGCGTCCGTCGCGACGTAGTAGACGTTCAGCTCCAGGCCGTCGGCGCCCGCCTCGACCATCTGCTTCGCGTAGCGCACCCAGCCGCCCGGCGTCGTGCCGTTGAGCGAGCCGATCACCGGGATGTCGACCGCGCCCTTCAGCGCCTCGATGTGCTTCAGGTAGGCCTCGGGCCCCAGCCCCGCGTCCTCGTAGTCGGGGAAGTAGGTCAGGGCCTCGCGGTGCGCGTCCGCGTGCCCCTCGGTGTGTTGGTACAGCGCCATCTGATCGACGGTCAGCTGCTCCTCGAAGAGCGACTGGGTGACCACGGCCGCGGCGCCCGCGTCGGCGAGGCGCTTGACCGTATCCACGTCGTCGCTCAGGGGGCTGGCCCCCGCGATGAACGGGCTCTCGAGCTCGAGACCCATCCAGGTCGTCGACAGATCCACCATGGGTCAGGCCTCCTCGGGGCGGGCGAGACGCAGCAGCATCTCGAAGCGTCGCGTGACATCGGTCTGGGCCTGCGCCCCGAGCATCTTCGCCCGGGCGGGATCGCGCTGGGCCAGCATGCGGAAGCGCGTCTCGTTGCGCATGAAGGCGTCGAGGCGTTCACCCGGCGCCTTGCTGTCCAGGGTCAGGGGCGGCTGCCCCTCGGCCACGCGCCGCGGATCGAACCGGTACAACGGCCAGTAGCCGGTGTCCACCGCCAGCCGCTGCTGCTCCGCGCCGAAGCGCAGGTCGTAGCCGTGCGCGATGCAGGGGCTGTAGGCCAGGATGATCGAGGGCCCCGGCCAGGCCTCGGCCTCGACGAAGGCCTTGTAGGTCTGGGCGTCCTTCGCGCCGATGGCCACCCGCGCGACGTACACGTGGTCGTGCATCATCGCCAGCAGGCCCAGATCCTTCTTGGCCAGGCCCTTGCCGTCGGCGGCGAACTTGGCCACCGCGCCCATGGGCGTCGCCTTCGACTGCTGACCGCCCGTGTTGCTGTAGACCTCGGTGTCGAGCACCAGGATGTTCACGTCGGCGTCCGAGGCCAGGACGTGATCGAGGCCGCCGTAGCCGATGTCGTAGGCCCAGCCGTCGCCGCCGACGATCCACACGCTCTTCTTCACCAGGTAGTCGGCGATCTGCTCCAGGCGCCTCGCGTCGGTGATCGACACCTGGCCCAGCTGCCGGCGCAGATCCTCGACGCGCAGGCGCTGCGCCGCGATGGCGGCGTCGTCGCCCATCTCGGCGCCGAGCAGGGCCTCGGCCAGCGAGACCCCGATCTCGGGCACCAGCTGGCCCACCAGGCGGCGTGCCTCGCTGGTCAGGGCGTCCACCGCCAGGCGGAACCCGAGGCCGAACTCGGCGTTGTCCTCGAAGAGCGAGTTGCTCCACGCCGGCCCGCGCCCGTCGTCGTTGGTGCAGTAAGGCGTCGTCGGCAGGTTGCCGCCGTAGATCGACGAGCACCCCGTGGCGTTGGCGATCAGCGCGCGATCACCGAAGAGCTGGGTCAACAGCTTCACGTAGGGCGTCTCGCCGCAGCCGGCGCAGGCCCCCGAGAACTCGAACAGGGGCTGGCGCAGCTGGCTGCCCTTGACGTTGTCGGGGATGTCCGCCAGGGGCGCCTCGGGCAGCGCGAGGAAGTGATCGAAGTTGGCCACCTCCTGCTCGAGCACCGGCGCGAGCGGCACCATGTCGATGGCCTTGTGGCGCGGGTTGCGCTTGTCCTTGGCCGGGCAGAACTGCACGCACAGGTTGCAGCCGGTGCAATCTTCGGGCGCCACCTGCACGGTGTACTTCCAGCCCTGGAAGGGCTTGCCCTTGAAGGGCATCGACTGGAAGCCCGCCGGCGCGTCGGCCAGGCCCTCCTCCGGGTAGACCTTCGTCCGGATGGCCGCGTGCGGGCAGATGAGCGCGCACTTGTTGCACTGGATGCACAGATCGGCGTCCCAGGACGGGATCTCCGGCGCGATGCCGCGCTTCTCCCAACGCGAGGTGCTCACCGGCCAGGTGCCGTCGGGCGGGAACGCGCTGACCGGCAGCAGATCGCCCTTGCCGGCCAGCATGACCGCCGTGACCTTCTGCACGAAGTCGGGCGCCTCGGCGGCGACCAGCGGCGGCCGCCCGCGCGTGGCGCTGACCTCGCCGGGCACCTCGACGCGGTGCAGGTGATCGAGCGCGGCGTCGATGGCCTCGAGGTTCACCCGCACGACCTCGGGCCCCTTCTTGCCGAAGGTGGCCCGCGCCTTCTCCTTGATGCGCGCGATGGCGTCGTCCTTGGGCAGCACGCCCGACAGGGCGAAGAAGCAGGTCTGCATCACCGTGTTGATGCGCCGCCCCAGGCCCGCCTCGCGCGCCACGGTGGACGCGTCGATGACCCACAGGTCGAGGTGCTTGTCGACGATGGCCGCCTGCACCTCGCGCGGCAGGTGATCCCAGACGGCGTCCGGCCCGTGGGGGCTGTCGATCAGGAAGGTCGCGCCCGGCGCGGCCACCTCGAGCACGTCGACCCGATCGAGGAAGCTCCACTGATGGCAGGCGACGAAGCCGGCCTGCTCGATGAGATAGGTGCTGCGGATGGGGTTCGGCCCGAAGCGCAGGTGCGACACGGTCATCGCGCCCGACTTCTTCGAGTCGTAGACGAAGTAGCCCTGGGCGTGCAGCCCGGCCTCCTCGCCGATGATCTTGATGCTGTTCTTGTTGGCGCCGACCGTGCCGTCGCTGCCGAGGCCGTAGAAGACGGCGCGCACAACCTCGTCGGGCTCGACCCGGAAGTCGGGATCCCAGGGCAGCGAGGTGTGCGTCACGTCGTCGACGATGCCGACGGTGAAGTGGTTCTTCGGGCGCTCGGCCTCCAGCGCGTCGAACACGCCCTTCACCATCGCCGGCGTGAAGGCCTTCGACGAGAGCCCGTAGCGGCCGCCGACCACGCGCACGTCCTGGCGGTCGCCCTCGTAGAGCGCCGTCAGCACGTCCTGGTACAGGGGCTCGCCGGCGCCGCCCGGCTCCTTGGTGCGATCGAGCACGGCCACCCGGCGGGCCGTCTCGGGCAGCGCCGCCAGCAGGTGCTTCAGCGAGAAGGGGCGGAACAGGCGCACCTTGATCAGCCCCACGCGCTCGCCCGCCGCCGCGAGGTGCTCGACGGTCTCCTCGGCGGCCCCGCTGCCCGAGCCCATCATGATGACCACGCGCTCGGCCTCGGGGTGCCCCACGTACTCGAACAGCCGATAGCGCCGGCCGGTGCGCGCCGCGAAGGCGTCCATCGCCGCCTCGACGAGGCCCGGGCAGGCGTCGTAGAAGCCGTTGGCCGACTCGCGCGCCTGGAAGAAGACGTCCGGGTTCTGCGCCGTGCCCCGGATGACCGGGCGATCCGGCGTCAGGGCCCGCGCGCGGTGGGCGAAGACGCCATCCATCGGCATCAGGGCGTGGATGTCGGCGTCATCGAGCAGCGTGACCGGGCTCAGCTCGTGGCTGGTGCGGAAGCCGTCGAAGAAGTGCACGAACGGGATGCGGCTGTTCAGCGTCGCCACCTGCGCCACCAGCGCCAGGTCCTGCGCCTCCTGCGGCGAGTTGCTGCACAGCATGCCCAGGCCGGCCTGGCGGCAGGCGTAGACGTCGCTGTGATCGCCGAAGATCGACAGCGCGTGCGTCGCGACGCTGCGGGCCGCGACGTGCAGCACCATCGGCGTCAGCTCGCCGGCGATCTTGTACAGGTTGGGCAGCATCAGCAGCAGGCCCTGCGACGCCGTGAACGTGGTGGTCAACGCGCCGGCCTGCAGGGCGCCGTGCACCGCGCCGGCGGCGCCGCCCTCGGACTGCATCTCGACGACGCGCGGCACGTCGCCCCACAGGTTCACGTCGCCGCGAGCGGCCCACGCGTCGGCGTGCTCACCCATGGCCGAGGCCGGGGTGATCGGGTAGATGGCGATGACCTCGTGCGTCTTGAACGCAACACGAGCGGTGGCCTCGTTGGCGTCGAGGATGCGAGTGACGGGCATGGGTGTCCTCCGAACGGCGGCCCGGCCCGTGTGCAACCCTCGGGCCGACGGTGGCGCCCCGCGGCCGGGTGCGCGACCGTTACCGCGGCGAAACGTGCTCCGCCGCCCGGCGTCACCCCGCCTCGGTCAGCCCGAGGTCACCGAAGTGGCCGGGCGCGCAGGGCGGCGGCCAACGCGCCCAGTTCGTCGGTGAGCGGGTGACCCTCGCGCCACCACAGGCGGAACGAGTCCGTGGGCAGCGCGGTCGCGGGGCACAACGTCACCAGCTCGCCCCGCGCGAGGTCCGGCGCGACGAAGTAACGCGGCAGCACCGCCACGCCGGCCCCCTCGAGCAGCCGCGCGCGCACCGCGGCGATGGTGCCGAGGTGCTCGACCCGGGCGAAGCGCCACGCCTCGGCGGCCGGGCGGGCGTCGCGGAAGTAGCGAAACAGGGGCAGATCGGGGGCGGTGTCCAGCAGGGCGTGGCCGACCGCGTCCGCGGGGCCCCGCAGAGCGCACCGGGCCACCGCCTCGGGCGAGGCGCAGAAGACGTAGGCCTCCTCGTGCAGGGGCGCGAAGGCCAGCGCCGCCTCGGCCAGGCGGGCGCTGGTCACCAGCGCGTCCAGATCGCCCCGGCGCAGGCGCAGCACCAGATCGGGGGTGTCGCCGAAGTACAGGTTCAGCGTCCGCTCCGGGCGCTGCTCGCGCAGGGGCCCCAGCGCAGGCACCAGCCAGGAGAGTCCCAGCTCGAAGCGCGTGCCCAACGTCAACGCGAAGGGCAGCGGTCGGTCGGACCCGGCCACCGCCCGGTGGCAGGCGCGCCCGGCGGCGAGGGCCGCCTCCGCCGCCGGCACCAGCCGGCGCCCGGCCGGCGTCAGGGCCATCCTCCGGGTGGTCCGCGCGAACAGACGGGCACCGAGCAGCTCCTCGAGGCGCTTGATGCGGTCCGAGAACGCGGCGGGCGACAGGGCCACCTCGCCGGCGGCGGTGCGGAAGTTCAGGTGGTGGGCGGCGGCCAGAAAGCAGCGCAGAGACTCGGGATCCGGCGGCGGATGGCGTTCCATCGGTCGGCACCTCCGCCGGCCCTTCTAGCACAGGCCGCGCGCCGCGCACTTTCACCCGCCCCCGCCAGCCGGCATCATGGGCCCGATGCCGCGATCCTCCCTCGCCACCGCCGACGCGCTGCCCGCCGCGACCGCCGCCGCGCCGGCGCTGCGCCCGCCGGGCCGCGCCGCGCTGTGGGCCCTGCGCACGCTGCTGGTGCTGCTGGCGGTCACGGGCGGCCTCGGCCTGCTCCTCGCGATGGGCTCGCTGCTGCTGAGCCTGACCTCGGCCGCGATGCTCGTGGGCGTCATCCGTGAGACCCGCTGACCGGCGCGGGTTATCCGGCCAACCGCCGGACGCCGCCGGGACACGTCTTTGACTTTGACTCGAATCAGTCGAACGCTGGAGCCCTGAAACCGCCTCGGGACGCGCGATGAGTGTCTGCCGTCTGTTCATCCTGCTGACCCTGACGCTGGCGTCGCCCGGACGCGCGGCGGGGGCCGATCCTGCGGTCGCCATCGAGCCCGACGACGCGGGCATCACCCTCCGCGTCACGGGCGCCGGACCGGCGAAGCGCTCGGCCGTCGAGCTGAAGGTCGAGGCCGGGGGCGCCGTGCTGGTGGTGCGGGTGAAGGGCCTGCGCACGGGCCGCCGGTGGCTCGAGGTGGACGATCCGCGGCTGAGCCGCGTGCTCCAGCACCCCTCGCGCCGGGGCGTCTGGACCAACGTGCGCGCTCGCTTCACCGAGCCCGTCGCCCAGGCGGTCGCCGACGCGGCGGACATCCGGGTCGAGTCCCGCACCTACGTCATCCGGCTGCCCCTGCCGCTCGATCCCACCACGGCGGCCCCCGTGCCCGTGGATCCCGTGCCCGTGGATCCCGTGCCCGAAGATCCCGTTCCGGACGATCCCGTGCCCGAAGATCCCGTGCCCGAAGATCCCGCGCCCGAGGACCCCGTGCCCGAAGATCCCGCGCCCGAAGACCCCGCGCCCGAGGACCCCGCGCCCGAGCCGGCCGAGCCGCCCGCGCCGAGCGTCGCCCTCATCGCGCCCGATCAGGCCGCCGGCGACCCGGCCCTCGATCCCCCGGCCGTCCTCGCCTTGCACGACGAAGCCCTGCGCGAGCCGAGCGCCTTCGACGCGGTCTGGCGCTCGGCGCTGGCCCCCGGCTGGGGCCAGATCCACAACGGCGACACCGCCCGCGGCGCCGTCTACCTCGCCCTCTTCGGCGCCAGCCTCGCCACCGGCATCGGGGCCGGCGTGATCGGCCAGGGCGCCCAGGACGACTACGACGGCGGCCGGATCGACCGGCGCGACGACGCCAACGACGCCTACCTCGTGGCCAACGTCCTCTTCGCCACCGCCGGCGCCATCTGGCTGACCTCGGTGGTCGACGCGGCCCTCACCGGCGGCTCCGGCCCGACCACCGAGCTCGCGCCCTCCGGAGGTGCGCCATGAGGCGACTGCTGCCGATCCTGCTGCTGGCGCTGGGCGGCTGCGCCTTCGTCGACGCCAGCCACCCGCTCGATCCCGACGCGCCGCGCTCGAAGCAGGCCAAGGCCACGCTGACCGGTCGCGTCGCGCTGCCGGCGGGCGCCGACGCCGCCGCGCTCCGCGACGCGACGGTGCGCGTCACCGAGGAGGGCGCCGGCGAGCCCGCGCACGAGACCAGCCCCGAGCTGACCGGCGAGTTCCGGGTGCCCGGCATCACGCCGGGCACCTACGTCGTGGACATCGCCGTGCCCGGCTTCGAGCCGGCCAGCCGCTCGGTGACGCTGACCTTGGCCCAGACCGCCGATCTCGGCGACGTGCCGCTCACCGCCCTCGACACGCGGGGCACGGTCACCGGCGCCGTCGAGCTGGCCGGCCGCGGCGCCATCGGCGGCGTCGTCGTCGAGGCCGCGACGGGCGAGGTCACCACGACCGGCGCGGACGGCACGTTCACGCTGACGCTGCCCGCGGGCAGCCACCGCCTGCGGTTCCGCTTCCCGGGCTACGTCACCGCCGAAGCCGAGATCAGCGTCACCGCCGACCAGACGACGACGCTCGACACGCTCACGCTGCAAGCGCGCCCGGGCGGCGTCGAGGGCACCGTGCGCATGGGCCGCTTCGACAGCGCCGCGCGGCGCCTCACGGCGACCGTCGACGTGAGCGGACCGACCGACCACCAGGTCACGCCCGACGAGGCCGGCGACTTCGGCGTCACGGGCCTGACGCCAGGCACCTACACCGTGCGGGTCAGCGCGCCCGGCTACGCCCCGCGCACCCGATCGATCGCCGTGCAGCCCGGCGAGACGGCCGCCGCCGGCACCTACGAGATGACGCACCTCAGCGAGACGGGCGACGCCGTGCCCCTCGCCGGGCGCCTCACCGTGGCCGGCGCGCCCCGGGCCGGCGCCACCGTCGACGTGCGCTTCGTCGCCGTGCCCGGCTCGCTGGCGACGCTCACCACCGACGCCGACGGCGCCTTCACCACGCCCGCCGCGCCCGACGAGCGCTACACGCTGGCGGTCATGGGCGCCGGCGTCATCGAGGTCGAGCGGGGCCCCTTCACCTACGACCTCGACCGCGGCGCCTTCGTCGACGAACAGGGCATGGGCACCGACCTCGCCGTCGAGCAGTCCTGCGCCGCCGCCATCTGCCCCGCCGGGACGCGCTGCGATCCTGGCCCCATGCGCTGCGTCGCCGGCTGCACCGCCGACAGCGACTGCCCCGACGCCCAGTACTGCGACGACACCGGCGCCTGCGCCGACGGCTGCCGCGACACCGCCGGCTGCCCCTTCGACCACACCTGCATCGACCACGCCTGCGTGCCGGACTGAACGCAGCTCCGGTCACCGCGGCGCCCGAGACCGTGGT
>JAUHXL010000281.1 GCA_030426945.1 bacterium | reverse complement strand
GCACGGCCGAGGGGGTGGCGCTGAGCCTACGCCGCGCCCGCGCGCGCTACCGGGTGCGGCCGGTCGACCTGCAACGGGCGGTGGGCGCGCTGGGCGCCGATCCGACCGGCTGGGACGCCGCCGTCACTGCCGAGGTGGGCGCCGCGCTCCTCGACGCCTACGGCCGCGTGGGCCTGGTCGAGCTGGCCGACGAGGCCGCCGTCACGCGGGCGCTGACCGCGGCCGAGAAGCGGCTGGCCGACCGCCTCGCGACGCGCGGCGTCGAGCTGATCAGCCTGCGCCCGCCCGCCTGGCGCGTGGACAGCGACGTGCAGGGTGCCCTGGCGGGGGTCGCGCAGGCCAAGGCCGAGGCCGCGCGCCTGAAGGCCCAGGCCGACACGACGCGGGCCGGCGCCGACGCCGCCGTGCAGGCCGCCGTGGGCGAGGCCCGCGAGGCCCACGACGCGGCGCGCGCCCAGCTCGAGGCCGAGATCGAGGCCGCGCGCGAGGCCCTCGGCGCCGCGCGCCGCGCCGCCGACGCCGACGCCACCGCGCGCGAGGCCCGCGCCCGCGCCGAGGCCGCCGGACGCGCAGCCCGCGCCGAGGCCACGCGGGTGACCGCCGAGGCCGAAGCGAAGGCGATGAACGCGCGCATCGACGGCCTGAACGAAGGCGGCGCGGTGCTGTTGGACCAAGCCATCCTGCAGCGGATGGCGCCATGAAGGCGCTGTTCACGCTGCTCTGCGCGCTCGTCGCGCTCGGCGCCACCTTCGCCGCGGTGGCCGTGCGGGTGGTGCCCCCCGGGCAGGCGCTGCAGGGCGAGGATCGGCGGCTCGAGGCGGGCTTGCACCTGGCGGCGCCCTGGGAGGAGCTGAGCCCCGAGGTCGCGCCGCCCTTCCACGCCTGGGGCGGCGACGCCGAGCCCCTCACCGCGCCCACCGCCGACGGCGAGGCGGCGCGCCTCGAGCTCGTCGTCTACGCCGACGCGCCGCGCGCCGCGGTCGACGCCGCGCTGAGGAAGGCCATCGCCGCCCAGCCCACCGACGCCCTGCTCAGCCCCGAGCGCCGCGCCGCCGCTTGGGGGGCCGTCGCCGACGCCCTGCGCGCCGCGCACCCCGGCGCCGAGGCGCGCCTGGCCGGCATCGCGCTGCGCGGCGCCGATGACGCGCGCGCCGAGGCGCGCCGCGCCCAGGACATCCAGCAGCGCCTGAAGGCCGCCCAGGACGAGGTGGCCCAGGCCCGCGCCGAGCTCGACGCCCAGCGCCGCGAGGTCGCCGCGCAGGTCGCCGAGGCCAAGGAGGCGCACGCGCGCGAGACCGCGGCGCTGCGCCGCGAGCTCGGCGCCGAGCTCGCCGACTTGCGCGCCCAGGCCGAGGCCTACGCGCAGCAGCGCGCCGCCGAGGCCGACGCCCAGGTCGCCACCGTGCTGGCCGGCGCGCTCGAGGCCGAGGCCGACGCCGCGGCCCAGCGCGACCGCCTCACCGCCGCCGCCCTCTCCCGCCCCGGCGCGCGCCTGTACCTGGCGCTCGAGGCCGTCCGCCGCCTGGAGCCGGGCAGCCTGAAGGGCCGCACGCTCGCGGCCTGGCGCGACTACTTCCTGCCCCCCGCGGAGCCCTGAGCGCGCCCCGCGCCGGCGGCTTTGGGGTCGGCCCGAACGCCCGCTCCGTGGTATGCAGATCGGCGACTGATCACGACGGAGGCCCCTCGATGGCGCGCACGCCCTCCACCATGCTCCCGCTGGGCACCCCTGCCCCCGACTTCAACCTGCCCGACGTGGACGGCGATCTCACCAGCCTCGACGACTTCGACGGCGCCCCGGCGCTGCTGGTGATGTTCATCTGCAACCACTGCCCGTTCGTGATCCACCTGCGCGAGGCGCTGGCCGCGTTCGGCACCGAATACGGCGAGCAGATCGCCATCGTCGCCATCAACAGCAACGACGCCAACGCCTACCCCGACGACGCCCCCGACAAGATGGCCGACGAGGCCGCCGACGCCGGCTACACCTTCCCCTATCTGTTCGACGCCACCCAAGAGGTGGCCAAGGCCTACCACGCCGCCTGCACGCCCGACTTCTTCCTCTTCGACGCCGAGCGCACGCTGGTCTACCGCGGCCAGTTCGACGACAGCCGGCCCGGCAACGGCAAGCCCATCACCGGCGCCGACCTGCGCGCCGCCGTCGACGCCGTCCTCGCCGGCAAGGCGCCGAGCGAGGAGCAAGCGCCGAGCCTGGGGTGCAACATCAAGTGGAGGCCGGGGAACGAGCCGGGGTACGCGGCTTGATGCGAGGCCACCCTCGCTCTACATTCTTGTAGAAGGAGGTATCCAATGGCCCGCAGTCAGATCTCCGCGTTCGTGTCCGACGAGACGAGGAGTCGCCTGGAGCGATACGTCGCCGCGCACGGGATGAAGAAGGCGGCCGTCGTCGAGCGGGCGCTCTTGCATCACCTCCAGGCGCTCGAAGAGCTGCCCGCCGACATCGTGCTGCCCCCACGTCTGCTGCTGGGACCGGAGGGCTTCCGGCGGGTCGTCGACAGGCTGGAAGAGTCGGGCGAGCCGACCGCCGCGATGAAGGCTCTCTTCGCCGAGAGCGGCGACACCGGGGGTGACCCCGCGTGATTCGGGTCCGGCAGCTCCGCCCCGACGACGACCGGACCGGATTCTCCTGCGGACAGCCCGACCTCGACCGCTTCTTCCTCCGGTACGCCGGCCAGAACCAGTTCAAGCACCACGTCGGCGTGACCTGGCTGGCCGTGGACGAGGAGGACGGCGGGGGCATCCTCGGCTTCGCGACCGTGAGCCCCTCGCAGATCGAGGCGAACGACCTGCCGCCAGAGCAGCGGAAGCGCCTCCCCCGGTACCCACTGCCGGTGCTGCGCCTGGCGCGCCTCGGAGTGGACCCGTCGGCCCAGGGGCGGGGCGTCGGGCTGCGGCTCTTGAAGGCGGTCTTCATGCTGGCCCGGCAGATGGCCGGCGACGTGGGCTGCGTGGGCGTCGTGGTGGACGCCAAGGCCGAGGCCATCCCCTTCTACGCACGGTTCGGCTTCGAAGCGCTCCGCGAGGTGATTGAGGGCGAGCTAGGCGACCGGCCGAAGCCGACGCCGATGTTCCTGCCCCTGCGCCTGATCCCGGCGTTGGACCCGTGATCCGATCACGTCTCGACGGTCATGGTCCACGGACCCCATTGACCGTGCATGCTTCGTTCGACAGCAGGGGGTGGCCGGATCGTGCGACCGCATGGTGGACCGCGGGGCCTGCGACAGTTCGCCGAAGCGTGACCCGAGCGAGAGACTGCGCAACAGGCCGTCGCGCGTGTTCCGCGGGCCCACGGCGCTCGCCTGCTCGACGAGCTGACCGACGCGGATCGGGGGTGGGACAACTGGAAGCGACGCTCGAAACCATCGGAGACGACCGCGATGAGTGATCCCGAACACTGGGACGCCGTCTACGGCGCCAAGGCGCCCGACGCCGTCAGTTGGTACGCGCCGCACCTGGCGACGTCGCTCGACCTGATCGACCGCCTGCACCTGCCGCCCACCGCGCGCATCATCGACGTCGGCGGCGGCGCCAGCACCCTGCCCCACGACCTGCTGGCCCGGGGCTTCGAGCGCCCCACCGTGCTCGACATCGCGGCTGCGGCCCTCGAAGCGGCGAAGCAATCGCTCGGCGACGAGGCCGCGCGCGTCGACTGGATCGTCGGCGACGTCACCCGCGTCGAGCTGCCCGAAGCCGCCTTCGACCTGTGGCACGACCGCGCCGTCTTCCACTTCCTGACCGATCCCGCCGACCGCCAACGCTACGTCGACCAGGTGCGTCGCGCCGTCAAACCGGGCGGCTTCGTCCTGGTCGCCACCTTCGGCCCCGACGGCCCCGAGAAGTGCAGCGGCCTGCCCGTCGTCCGCTACGACGCCGACACGCTCCACAGCACGTTCGGCGCCCCCTTCGAGCGCATCGACAGCGCGACCGAGACGCACCGGACGCCGTGGGGGGCGGAGCAGGCGTTCTTGTACTGTCTTTGCCGGCGGGCGGGGTGAGGCACGCGCCGAGCGAACGAGCCGCCCGCAGGGCCGGGCACATCGGGCTGGTGCTGCGGACGGTCCTGCCGAGCCGCTGGCGCTGAGCCCACCGAGAGCCTTCTACGCGCCGGAGGCCGCAGCCTGCGCCGCGCGCGGCGCGGTCCGCGGGGCCAGGCCCTTGGCCACCAGCCAGACCGCGAAGGCCAGCTCGGCGAGGAACGCGACGCCGTAGGCGGGATCCAGGGCAGCGGACCAGGCCGGCACGCAGAGCGCGGCGAACGAGCCCACGAGGTAGACGACGCCGGCGACGCTCACGCCGATCGCGAGGACGGCGGGCACCGACCCCGAGCGCCGCAGCAGCCAGCCGAGCACGAGGCAGGACAGGCCGAAGAAGACCAGCCCGAGGTCGTAGGTCAGCGCGTGGACCTCCATGGACGACAGCACGAGTCCCTGGGCGGCCGGTCCGAGGGCGTCGGCGCTGCCGCCGCCCGTCGCGAGCTGCACCGCCCGTGTCATGTTCATCAGGTTGCCGCTGATGACCGCCGCCTGGATGAGGCGCAGCGCGGCGGCGAGCTGCGCGAGCGGCCGATGCACGTGCTGCAGCAGCGCGAGCAGGCCGACGGCCACGGCGACGTCGAGCCCGACCATCGCCACGTCCGCCAGGATGCCCAGCCGGAACAGGCCGGCGGACGCGGCGATGTTGGCCGTGGTCGCGGCCGCGTCGCCGTCGACGACCAGCGACATGCGCACGGCCCCTTCGGCGAAGATGCCGGTCGCGATGATGCCGAGATAAGCGAGGCCCGTCAGGCGGGCGATGCGGGTGGTGTTACGGGACATGGTGCCTCCTCGTCAGGTGACTCCCAGCCTAGGGAGGACGACGCTGAGGCTCTTGACCGCTGCGGCCAGGGTTGTGGCCGATCCGGCCAACCCGGCCGGCGCGCCCGCGCGAACGCTCAGGCGGCGCGGCGGAACTCGTGGGGCGTCTGGCCGGTCCAGCCCTTGAACGCTCGCTGGAAGGCGCTCTGGTCCGAGAAGCCGGTGAGGTAAGCCACCTCGGCCAGGCTGTGTGCCTGACGCACCAGCAGCGACTCGGCCACCGCGCGGCGCACCTGGTTGGCAACGCTCTGGAACGAGCACCCGTGCTCGGCGAGGCGGCGGTGGAGCGTCCGGCCGCTCATGCCCAGGTGCCGGGCGATGTCGTCCCGCGTGGGCATGCCCGAGCAGAGCTGGTCGGTGATGGCCTGCCGCACCTGGTGGACGACCGCCCCCTCGGCCCGGCGAGCGTGCAGGTCGTCCAGCTGCGCGAGCAGGTAGGCCGAAAGCCCCTCGTCGGCGAGGCGGGTGGGCGTGGCCAGCGTCTGCTCATCGAGGTGCAGCGCGTCCAGCGGGGCGCCGAAGCGCACCGGGGCGCCGAAGTAGTCGACGTGCGCCGCGACGTCGGCGGGCGCCGGGTGCCGGAACGAGACCGCCGCGGGCACCACGGGCCCGTCGGCCACCTGCCGCAGCACCGCCACGATCGCCGCCAGCGCGCACTCGTTGGCGAGCTGCACGCCGCGCCGGTCGCCCGACCGACGCCCGCCGAGGACGAAGACGCATCCACCGCCCTCGTCGCGCAGCGCGTACTCGAGGGTGTCGCTGACGACCAGGATGTACCGCGCGAGGCGCCCCAAGGCGGCCCGGACGTCCGGGGCCGTCTTGAGCGCGAGCCCGAAGGCCCCGAAGTCCTCGGGCCGAATGGAGCGGCCGTAGCGCACCGGCAGGGCCACGTCGTCCTCGCCGCAACGCTCCAGCAGGTCGTAGTAGACCTCGGCCGGGACGATCTGCGGATCATCGGCGGCGCCCGGCTGGGAGGAGAGGCCGGCGCGCTCGAGCAATACGTCCGTCGCGGCGGGGCCGCGACTGACCTCGATGATGCGCCGGACGATGCGCGCCGAGATCACGCTCATAGCTGCGGCCCCCCTGGGTCCGTCGAACACCTCGCCGCCGGCCGCGTGGCTGCGGACGGCGCGCTGATCGACTCGTAACGAGGTTCGGAGGGGTTGGCAACCGCCGCCCGGTGAGTCATCGACCCATGGGGCCTGCGCAACCCCGACGAGACCGCGCGCCTCGCCGTGGTCCGCGAAGCCGCGGTCACCAACGCCGAGCGCGGCGAGTACCGCGCGTCGGCCCTCGCCCGCCACCTGGGCACCAGCATGCGCAGCCTGCAGCGCCTCACCCGCAGCCACGGCCCCCCCGTCGCCGCCATCATCGAAGAGCTGCGCGAGACCCAAGCGCGCGCCCTGCTGCGCGACCGCCAGCTCAGCGTCGAGGAGATCGCCTTCCTGCTCGGCTACGCCGACGACCGCGCCTTCCGCCGAGCGTTCCGACGGTGGACAGGCCAGTCGCCGGTGGAAGCGCGACGGGGGGCAAGCGGGGTAGTAGACACCAAACAAATGCATCCTTTTCATACACTTGCAGGACGCATCAAGTTAAGGTAAAACAAATTACCTTAACTTCGGGAGCGATCGAAGTCGATGACGTGGGGCTTCTACGGGCGCGGCGCGGAGTTGGACGAGCTGGCGTCGATCCTACGCCGGCGTCGCTGGTTCTTCGCCCGCATCACCGGCCGACGACGCATCGGAAAGACGACGCTGATCCAGCAGGCCCTGGAGTTGGCCGACCGCGAACGCGTCCTCTACGTCCAGATCCCCGACTCGGCCCCGGCCGGCGTTCTGTCGGCCCTTGCAGACGCGATGGATACCTTCGGCCTGGACCGCCAGCGGTTCGTCCCCCCGACCAGTTTGCGGGCGATGGCCCAGACCGTGGGTGAC
This sequence comes from bacterium, assembly GCA_030426945.1. Lineage (GTDB taxonomy): Bacteria > Myxococcota_A > Bradymonadia > UBA7976 > UBA1532 > JACKDN01. The sequence continues at coordinate 2,456 of JAUHXL010000281.1, read as the reverse complement.
CTCGCGCGCGCCGGCCACATCGTCGCGCTCGACGAGTTCCAGTACTTCAGCCGCAAACACCTGCACCCCTTCACCTCGCACCTGCAGGCCGTCGTCGACGCGCTGTCCGCGCAGGCCGACGAGGTGCCGGGCGGCCTGTTCGTCCTCGGTTCGATTCACACCGAGCTGGTGGCGCTGCTCGAGGATCGGACGGCGCCGCTCTACAACCGCACGACGGATCACATCGAGCTCGGCCACCTCGACGTCGCCTCCGTGCGCACGATCCTGGAGCGCCACGCCGAGCCCACGCCGGAGCGTCTGCTGTTCCTGTGGAACCTGTTCGAGGGCGTGCCCAAGTTCTACCGCGACTGCTACGAACAGGGCGTCATCGCGGCGGACCGCAGCGCGCTGCTGTCGGCCATGTTCTTCCGAAGCTCATCGCCGCTGCGCTCCGAAGCCGAGAGCTGGTTTCTCGGCGAGCTGCGCGGCCGCTACGACGTCGTGCTGAAGTTCATCGCCCGCCACCCCGGATGCAGCCACGGCGACCTGAAGGCTCACGTGCGCCAGGTCAGCCCGGCCGCCGAGGATCAACTCGGCGCCTACCTGAACGCTCTGATGGACCGCTACGGACTCGTCGAGCGCCGCCTGCCGATCTTCGCGCGGCCCAAAGCCCGGCGAGGCCGCTACTACCTGCGCGACAACTTCCTGCGCGCGTGGCTCGGCTGCGTCGCGAGCCCGGTGTCGGCGATCAACTTCCGTCCCGAGTCGATTCTGGTCGAGCAGGCCGACGCGGGGCTGCAAGAGGCCGAGGGCTTCGGCCTCGAGCGCCTGGTCGGTCGACTGTACGAGGAGCGAAGCCGCAAGGCGGTCGGCGACTTCCCCCTGACGCGACGCATCGACGGCTACTGGGATCGCGCGGACACCGAGATCGACCTCGTCGCGCTGAACGACGAGGAGCGCGTGATCCGCTTCGGCACCTGCAAGCGCGCCGCGGCCAAGCTTGTGGCCGACCTGCCGAACTTCGACGCGCACGTCGAACGCTTTCTGGACGCGCACCCCGACCTTCGCAGCTGGACCGTCGAGCGCGTGGCCATCGCGCCGACACTGGATGGTGGCGCCCGGCGCGCGATCACGGCGGCCGACGTGATCCCGCAGAGCCTGGACGACCTGGTGGCCGGGCTCCCGGCGTAGCACCCGGCGGTCCGTCGGCGCTCACCGACCCTCCGTCGCCTTCGATGGTCCGCTGGGGCCCAAAGAGAGGGGCCGGCAACAAACAGTTGACGCCTGAACAATGGACCTCCATATTGTGCACGTCCAAGTTTTGGATGTTCACAATTCACACTGGAGAGAGCGCCATGAAGAGCCACGACCTGAAGCTCACCGTCTACCTGCCCACCGTGGATGACTTCGCAGCCAAGTACCCACACTATGGGCCACGGGCGAGGAACGACGGCCAGCCCCTGTTCGAGCTGGTCATGACGCCGTCCGTCTTCCTCGCCTGCTCCGTCCTGACGGACACGCTCGGGCTACCCGCGGTCACGGCGGTGGCGCAGAAGGCCGTTGACCTCATGGGTGGCTCGCTGGAGGGGACCGACAAGCAGTTCCTCGGGGCGCTGACCTGTGCGCTCATGGAGGCGAACGGCTACAAGAAGACCGGTCAGAAGCGGTCGATCCCCCACGGCGCGTGGAACCGGGGCGAGGTCTACCGGCGCCCCTGAGATGCGCACTCGGACCGGCGCGGAGCGGACTTTGGTCAACTCCAGTCAGCTTCCGACTGAAAGCGCCTCGGCCGCGGCGCTGACGCGCGCCCTCACCCCGCGGCCGGCAGCGTCAGCGTCACGCGGGTGCCGCCCTCGTCGAGCGGCTCGAAGCGCAGCGTGCCCTCGTGGCGGGCGATGACCTCGGCGGTGATGGTCAGGCCCAGGCCGAGGCCGCCGGGGCCGCGGGCGTCGGCGCCGCGGAAGCGGCGCTCGGTGAGGCGGGCGCTCTCGGCTTCGCGGATGCCGGGGCCGTCGTCGAGGACGCGGATCTCGCAGTCGGTGGCGCGGCGCACCAGCACGATGGCGACCTGGCCGCGGGCGTACTTGATCGCGTTGTGCACGACGTTGGCCAAGGCCTGCTCGACGGTGAGCGGATCGAAGGCCGACAGCACGGGCTCGTCGGGCACGCCCAGCTCGAGGGCGAGGCCACGGTCGCGCGCCACCGAGGCGAACCGGTCGCGCACGTGCTCGACGACCGCGCGCAGGTCGCCGGGGCGGCGCTCGATGGGCAGCGCGTTGGCGCGCAGGCGCGCCATCGAGGCCAGGTTGGCGAACATGGCGTCGAGGAACTCGATCTCGGCGCGCAGCGTGGGCGCCACCTCTCGGGGGTCGTCGCCGTGCGCGAGGGCGTCGGCGCTGAGCTTCAGCGACGCCAGCGGCGTGCGCACGTCGTGGGCGAGATCGGCGAACAGATCGTGCAGCACCGCGCGCTGCTCG
>JAUHXL010000280.1 GCA_030426945.1 bacterium | reverse complement strand
CCGACCGACGGCGCGCCCGCCACCGACGCCCGCCCGCCGACCGACGCGGCCCCCGCCCCGCCCTGCGACGACGGCACCCGACAACGCCGGCCCTGCGGCCTCAACGCCCGCGGCGTCCAATGGCGCGCCTGCGCCGAGGGCGCCTGGACGCCCTGGGACGCCTGCGCCGATCCCGACGCCTGCGCCGACGACGCGACCGACGACCAGACCTGCGGCGAGGGCGGCGCCGGCACGCGCACGCGCACCTGCTTCGAAGGCCAGTGGTCGTCCTTCGGCCCCTGTGAAGACCCGAGCGCGACCTGCGAGGACGGCGTGGAGGAGATCGCCCGCTGCGGCCTCAACGGGCGCGGCGAACAGTCGCGCCGGTGCGTGGGCGAGCGCTGGGCACCCTTCGAGGCCTGCGTCGACCCGGACGTCTGCGTCGACGACGCCACCGGCGCACAGCGGTGCGGCCTCAACGGTCGCGGCGGGCGCGTCCGCACCTGCGTCGAGGGCCAGTGGGGGCCCCTGGGCGACTGTGAGGATCCCGACGCGTGCGTCGACGAGGCGCTCGAGACACGGGCCTGCGGCCTGAACGGACGCGGCCAGGACCGCCGCGCGTGCGCCGAGGGCGCCTGGGCCGCGTGGAGCGGCTGCGCCGATCCCGACGCGTGCGTCGACGGCGCCGAGGCGACGGACGCCGTCCCCTGCGGCGTCGACGGCAACGGGACGCGCGCCCGCAGGTGCGGCGAGGGGCAGTGGGGGGCCTGGGGCGCCTGCGACGATCCGGACCGGGTGTGCGCGGACGGCGAGAGCGAGGCGGTGCCGTGTGGCCTGAACGGCCGGGGCGAGCAGCGCCACGCCTGCGTCGACGGCCGCTGGGGCCCCTTCGACGCGTGCGCCGACCCCGACGTCTGCGTGGACGCGCGCGAACAGCGCCGGGCCTGCGGCCTCAACGACAACGGCGAGCAGACCCGCGCGTGCGCCGGGGGTCAGTGGCAGGCGTGGTCGGACTGCGTCGACGGGGACGCCTGCGTCGACGGCGCCGACGAGTCGCGAGCCTGCGGCCACAACATGCGCGGCACGACGCAGCGCACCTGCGACGGCGGCCGCTGGTCGGCGTGGGCGCCCTGCGACGATCCCGACGAGTGCGCCGTCGGTTCGACCGCGGTGCGCGACTGCGACGAGGGCGGGCGACAGCTGCAGCCCTGCGAGGACGGACAGTGGGGCGAGTGGACGCCCTGCGCCCTGCCCCCCTGCCCGGCCGGTGACGCCCGCTGCGCGGCGTGCCGCGACGCCTTCGAGCCGAACACCGCCAGCCTGCTGTCGGCGGCCGACGTGCCGTTGGGCGTCACCGAGGATCTGACGCTGTGCACCGACCTCGACCGCACCGACTGGTACGGCGTGGTGGTCGACAGCCCGAGCGTGATCACCGTCGCCGCGACCTGGGAGGGCGACAGCGACCTCAGCGTGTTCGGCGGCCAGACCGACGAGAGCTCGGACGGGTACGGCTTCCTGCCCCAGCCCGGCCGCACCGCGGCGACCCGCTTCGTCGCGCCCGCCGGCGTGCGCACCTTCCTGCGCGTGCTCGTCCGACAGCTCGCGCCGCCCGTGACCATCGACTATCGGCTCGAGGTCACCGCCGAGCCCTTCCCCGCCTGCCCGCCGGGCGGGGGCGTCGACTGCGTCCCGTGCGGCGATCCGGTGCCCAACGACAGCCTCGAGGCGGCCCGCGCCGTCGCGCTCGACACGGTCATCGACGACGCGGTCTGCGGCAGCGGGTACCAGGATCCCGTCGACGCATGGCGGCTGGAGCTGCCCGGCCCCGGCACCCTGATCAGCCGCCTCGAGACGGGCCCGGCGTACGCCAGCACCCTGGTGCTCGCCCTGAGGAACGCCCAGCAGGACATCGTGCCCAGCGCGCGCGACGGCGACGTGCGGCGGACGCCGATCGATCGGGCCCAGACCTTCTACGCGGTGGTCGAGAGCCAGACCGGCGCGGGCGCGTATCGGCTGTCCTTCGACTTCGAGCCCTCGGCGTGCACCAACGGCGAAGACGACGACGGCGACGGGCGCGTCGACCACGACGATCCGGGCTGCGCGCGCGGCGCGGACGAGGACGAGACCGACCCCGACGTGGCGCCGGCCTGCAGCGACGCGATCGACAACGACGCCGACGGCGCCATCGACTATCCCGCCGACCGCCAATGCGCCTTCGCGGGGACGCCCAGCGAGGAGCCCAGCTGCCTCGACGGGGCGCCCATCCCGGTGCTGCTGGGGCCCGACGACGCGCAGGTGATCGTGATCGACGCGCCCGATCGGCAGTCCGCCTACCGCGCCACCTGCGGGAACCGCGCGCGGGGACCCGAGCAACCCCTCCGGCTCGACGTGACCGCCCCACTGCACCTGGTGGCCGAGGTGCGCAACGGCGCCTTTGACGCCGTGCTGCACCTGCGGCGCGCCTGCGACGATCCCGCCACCGAGTTGGCCTGCGACGACGACGGCGGCGTGGTGGACGCGCGCCTCGAGGCCGACCTCGCGGTCGGGCCGTACTTCCTGTTCGTCGACGCCTACAGCGCGCGCGCGGAGGGCGACACGACGGTGCACCTGACCACCACGCCGCGCTGACGACGCCGCCCGCGCAGAATCGCCCGCCTCCCCTTCACTTGTTGCTTGCGTACCGAACGGCTTTCGGGTGTGACTTCGCTCCGACCTGTCGGTCCATCGTCCACCCTCAACGAAGCCGCAACGGAGCGCACCCGCAATGGACACCTTCCTCGCTTACGCCGTCGACATCGGCACGAAGATCGTCGGCGCCTTCATTCTCTGGGTCATCGGCCGCTGGGCCATCGGGCTGGCCGAGAAGCTGCTCAACGCGAGCATGGTGCGGCAGAAGGTCGACCCGACGCTGATCCGCTACTCGGTGTCGGCCAGCGTCGTGCTGATGAACGTGCTGTTGGTGCTGGCCATCCTCAGCGTCTTCGGCATCGAGACGACCACCTTCGCCGGCCTGCTGGCCGCCGGCGGCATCGCCATCGGCATGGCGTGGTCCGGCCTGCTGTCGAACTTCGCCGCCGGCGTCTTCATGCTGATCCTGCGGCCCTTCAAGGTGGGTGACTTCGTGACCGCCGGCGGCATCACCGGCACGGTCAAGGAGATCGGCCTGTTCGTCACCGCCATCGACCAGATGGACAACGTGCGCACCTACCTGGGCAACAACGCCGTGTTCTCGGGCACGATCCTCAACTTCACCGCCAACCCCTACCGCCGCGTGGAGCTGACCGCGCAGATGCCCCACGGCCAGTCGGTCGAGGTGACCATCGCGCGCCTGAAGGAGCGTCTGGCGCAGATCCCCAACGTCACGACGGATCCCGCGCCCCAGGTCGAGGTGCTGACCTTCACGCTGGCCGGCCCGGTGCTGGCGGTGCGCCCCTTCTGTCACAACGACCACTACTGGGACGTGTACTTCGCCACCAACGACTCCATCGTCGAGGTCTTCACCGCCCTGGGCTTCCCCCCGCCCGAGCAGCACTACCGCGTGGCGGGCAACGCCGTCCCGGTGCCCAAGGCGGCCTGATCCGGCGCCCGAACGCCCTTCGAGGGCTTGAGCCCCGCCGCCGCCGCGCGTAGCGTGCGGCCGATGTGCCCCTCCCCCCGCCCCCGCCGATGAGCGCCCGCCGCTGGGCGCTGCTGGGCCTGGCCGGCACCGCCGCGCTGGGCCTGCTGCTGCGCCTCTCCTGGGCCGGCTTCAGCGGCCTGCCCCTGACCCATCACCCGGGCTGGCTGCGTCACGCGCACAGCCACCTGGGCTACTACGCCTTCATCTTCCCCGGCCTGTGGTGGCTGTGGCGGGGCGGCTGGCGACCCTCGGGCCCGCTGCTGCACGTCTACGGGGCCGCCAGCTTCGCCACCTGCGTCGCCTTCACCCTGCAAGGCTATGCCCTGTGGTCGATCATCGGCTCGACGCTGGTGGCCGTGGTGTGGGGCGTCTTCGCCTGGCGCGCCGGCCTCACCGGCTGGCTGCGCGGCGACTGGGAGAAGGCGGTCGCGCCGGCCATCATCGTCGCGCTGTGCTTCGTGCCGCCCGTGGCCGTCTTCACCCGCCGCGATCCGGCGCTGGCGCAGGCCCTCGTGCGCACCTTCCTCTCGCTGCTGCTGGTCGGCGCCGCGCTGCCCGTGTGCGTGGGGCGCGGCGGGGCGCCGGGCGTCCTGTGGCTGCCCGCCGCGGTGCTCGCGGCGCTCGGCGGCGGCATGGGCTGGGCCTGGGCGCGGCTGCCCGGCTACGGCGCGGCGGCCGTGCTGCTGGCGGTGGCCCTGGTGCGCGTCGGGCCCCGCGACCGCCTGATGGCGGGCCAGTGGTGGCTGGTGGTGCTCGGCTTCGCCGCGTACGCGCTCGGCCTGGTGCCCTCGGCCCACGCGGTCAGCATCGCGGGCGTCCACTTCATCGCGCTGGGCCCCATCGCCACCTCGGTGGCCCTGCGCGGGCAGGGCACGTCGCTCGCGTGGCTGTACGTGGCCTTGGTGGCGGTGATGTCCGGGGCCATCGCGCTGATGGGCGCCGGGCCGGACCTGCGGGTGCTGCAGGGCGTCGCCGCGCTCAGCGGCCTGGGCATCGCGCTCTTCGCGCTGTTCTTCGCGCTGCGACCCGCCCGGGGGTAGCGCCGACGGTCAATGGACCGTCGGCACGTCCTCGGCCAGCCGGTCGACGCAGCCGCGGGCCTCGGTGGCCTCCTCGCTGCCGCCGAAGCGGGCCACGAGATCGCGGTACAGGCTCAGCGCCATCGGCTCGACGCCGGCGCGCTCGGCGGCGCGCGCGTGCAGCAGCGCCGCGCCGGGCTGGGACGGGAACAGCCCCGCCGCGAAGCGCGCCGCGCGGTAGGCCAGGCGCGCCTCGCCGCTGCGCTCGTGGCAGTTGACCAGGTTGCGCAGCACGCGCAGCACGATGGCGCCGGTGTCGGTGGGCGCCAGGAAGGCGTTGTCCCAGGGCAGCTGGCCATCGGTCAGCCGCTTCACCAGCGCGGCGCAGTGCGCGACGGTCAGCGGGCGGCCGTTCGAGAAGGGATCCACCAGCAGCGCCGGCTCGTCGCCGACGCGGGCGATGAAGTGGCCGGGCAGGCCGATGCCGCGCACCGCGATGCCGGCCTGGGTGCCGACGGCGATCCACACCGCGGTCAGCAGGATCGGCATGCCGCGCCGCAGATCGACCACGCGGCTCAGGTGGCAGTTCTCGGGCTCGTAGTAGTGCTCGGGATCGCCCTTGAGGCCGGCGCGGCTGCACAGCACGTGGCGCAGCACGGCGGCCTGCACCTCCGGCGCGCCGCTGGCGGCCAGATCGCCCACCGCGCGGCCCCACAGCTCGATCTGATCGCGGCAGGCCTGCCGCGACGTGCGCGGGGCGTCCTCGACCTCGAACAGGGCCGCCACGAGATCGTCGGCGGCGACCGCGCCCTGACAGCGCGTCAGCGCCGCCTGGTCGGCCCCGCTCCACAGATCGATCGTCTCCACGACGCGCATCATAGGCGCACCGCATAGCACCCGTCACCCGCTCCGGGGCCCGCGCTCATACGTGGTTGCGCAGCATCAGCTCGGCCGGGTGGGGCTCGAGGTACCACTGGCCGTGGACGTAGGGATGCGGGTGGCGGCGGAAGTGGTGGCGCAGCAGCGTCATCGGCACCACCAGGGGCACGAGTCCGCTGCGGTACTGGTCGATGACCTCGACCAGCTCGGCCTTGTCGGCGGTGTCCAGCGGCTTCTTCAGGTAGCCCATCAGGTGCTGCATCACGTTGGTGTGGCCGCGCCGCGTCGCGCGCCGGGTGAGCGTCTCCATCAGCAGGTCCGCGTAGGCGTCGAGCGTGGGCCCCAGCTCGCCGCTGCCCGCGTCCGCGACGATGCGCCCCAGCCGCCGATAGCCCTGCTGGTTGTGGGCCATCACCAGCAGCTTGTGGCGCGTGTGGAAGTCCACCAGCTTGCGCGGCGTGGGATCCGCCAGCAGCGCACGCAGCCGGGCGTACACGAAGACGCGCTCGATGAAGTTCTCGCGCAGCACCGGATCGTTCAGCCGCCCCTCCTCTTCGACGGGCAGCCGCGGGAAGCGGCGCATCACCGCGCCGGCGTAGGCGCCGACGCCCGCCGTGCTGGGCATGCCCTGGCCGGTGTAGACCTTCACGCGCTCCATGCCGCAGCTGGGCGAGGCGCGCTTGAAGATGTACCCGCAGGCGTCGGCGATCTGATCGGCCACCGTGTCGGCGTAGCCCACGAGCTCATCGGTCACGTCCAACGCGGCGTCGCGCACGCCGCGCACGCGCACGCCGCCGTCGATCTGCACCAGGCGGATGGGCTCGCGCGGGGTGCCCATGCCGATGCCCACCTCGGGGCACAGCGGCACGTAGGTGAACCACTGCCCCAGCGTGCCGGTCAGGTAGCGGTCGTGCTTGTGGCCGCCGTCGTAGCGCACTTGCTCGCCCAGCAGGCAGCTGCTGATGGCGATGGGGATCTTCTGGACGGGGGACTCTTCGGCGGGCGGGGTCATCGGGCCTCCATCGGCGTGGGGTGCGCCGATGGAGATACAGGAGTCACTCGGCGGGCTGGAAGTCGCAGTGTCCCTCGCCGTCGATGTGGCCCAGGGTGTGGGACTGGGCGGCGAGGAAACCCCACAGGTCCGTGATGTCGCGGCTGCCCACCTGATAGCGCGTCTCCCCGGTGATGTCGACGGCGGCCAGCTCGGCGGGGGTGATGGCCCCGTCGCCGTCCGCGTCGGCCGACGCGATCAGCCCGAACACGACCTGCGGCGTCTCGCTGTCGAGGTCGTCGTACAGCAGGTGGTCGGCGTGGATGGTCAGCTGGCTGCGCCCGGTGCCGCCGTCGGCCACCTGCGCCCCCGTCTCGCACGCCGTGTACCGGGTGTCCGTGTCGAAGCCCCAGTTGAAGGTCAGCGTCGTGCCGTCCTTCTCGGCGCGCCCCTCGACGTAGAGGCTGTAGCCCTCGGCGGCCATCAGCGCCACGTCGTCCGTCGTGGCGTTGCCCACCGCCGGCTCCCGCGAGGGCGCCACGCGGTAGTCGAGCGCGTCGTAGGTGCCCGCCGCCGCGGCCCGGTCGAACACCGGGTGCCCCGCGCCGCTCGAGGGCCGCGCGAGATCGAACACCCGCGCCTCGGGCGCGCGCACCGTCTCGGCGCCGCGCACCTCGATGTCCTGCACCACGATCAGGAAGCGGTCGAAGGTGACCGCCCAGCCGTCTTCGACGCAGCCGTCGCAGCCGGGCGCGCCCGCGGGGATACCCTCTTCGATGAAGGCCTCGCCGTACACGTCCACCGCCAGCGTGCCGGCGCCGGCCGCGTCGTCGTCGTCGTCACAGCCCGCCGCGATCGCGGCGAGCGCCAGGGCCCAGGTCAGGCCCGTCTTCGGTCGTCTCATCGGTTCACTTCCTCTCGCTGAAGCCGAAGTGCTCGTGGCTCTGCAGCCCGCGGCGCACCCGGTTGCTGGCGCTCTCGCCGGCGGGCAGCGTCACGTCGCCGTCCCCGTCCGCGTCGAGCGCCGCGAAGTCGACGCCGTCGAAGAGGGTGTCCCCCTCGATCGGGTCGACCAGGTACAGGTGGAAGGCCACCGTGGGCGGCGCGCCCTCGGTCACCTGCAGGGGCAGCGGCGCCCCCACCACCCGGCGTTCGTCGTCTTGATCCAAGATGAGCTGGAAGGTCCAGCGTCGCCCGTTCTTCTCGGCGGCGCCGCGGATGTGGGCGGTGTGGCCGAAGAGGGGGTCGTCGGACATCACCCCGTCGCCGGCCCCGGCCCGGCCGAAGCCGAAGTCGGCCCCGTCGTAGCGCCCGACGAAGGCCACCCCCTCGCCCAGCGCCCCCCCGTCCGGCCACCGCACCACGTAGCGCCCGGGCAGCTCGCCGGTGGGCTCGCCGCCCGCCGTGTGCCCTGGGTGGGCGTGCGCGACGCCCACCAGCCAGCCCAGCGGGCCGACGGTGGACGCGTGCATCTCACCGCCCTGGGTGAAGGCCAGGTCGACCACCACCAGCCGCGCCTGTTCGACGGTCACCGCGTACCCCAGATCCGTCGTGGCGGTCCCCAGCGGGGCCTCCGCCACCACGACCTGCACGGGCACGCGCGCCGCCTCGTCGTCCTCGCCCCCGCAGGCCGCACAGGCGACCAGCGCGGCGAGGCACATCGGTGCTCGCATACGCGTCTCCTCCTGCGCCGGTCCGGACGACCGGCGCGTCGAGGTCCTCTGCTCTGTCGAAGGATGTCTTCGGGCCGCTCAGGCCGGCGGGGCGCGCGCGCGAGGCCGTGGGCGGTGCAGCGCCGTCGGCCGCGCCGTCGGCGTCGGGCCGACGCGCCGCGCCTCCACCGCCACCAGCGCGGGCGGCGGCGGCAGGGTCAGCGTGGGCCCGGGCAGCACCGTCGCGCCCAGGTGGGCCAGCCCCACGGCGCCGTGCGCGGGCGCCTCGGGCGCCGGCGCGTCTTCGTCCTCGTCGGCGGGCGCGGTGGGCGCCGCCTCGGGCGCCGAGTGGGTCGGCGTCCGGTGCCACACCACGGCGCCGTCCGCCGTGTGGTGGTGATCGTCGTGGTGGTCCCACAGGTGCACCAGGGGCGCGGCGACCAGCGCCGCCATCACCCCCAGCACGCCCCAGATGGCGACGCGCTCGACCCGGTCGGCGCGGCTCACAGCCACCAGGTCACCCCCATGCGCACCTGGCGCGGCGCGGCCGCGAAGCCGTGCAGCGCGGGCAGCACGCTGCGGGGGCGGTCGCGATCCCACCACGAGGCGAAGTGATAGGCGCCCTCGTACCAACTTGTGTCGAGCAGGTTCTCCACCTCGACGTCGACGCGCCAGTCGCCGTGCCGGTGGCCGATGGCCGCGTCGAGCACGGTCGCGCCGGCCGCCGTGGCGCCGTACGCGACCGGGCGCTCGCCCAGGACGAGCGCGCCCACCGTCCCCGACCACCCCGACGGGTGCACGACGGTCGCGTCCGCGCGCACCAGCAGCTCGGGCGCGCCGGGCACCGGGCGGTCGTCGACGGTGAAGCGGGCGTCGACCAGGGCCGCGTCCACGCTCACCAAGGCCCACGGCGCCGGGCGGTACTGGACCTCGAGCTCGAGCCCCACCCGGCGGGTCGCGCCCTGCTCGACGGTCGTCGCCGACACGTGGTCGAACACCCGCTCGCGGTCGATCTGCACGCCGAAGACGCCCGCCCCCAGCAGCACGCCGTCGGCCGGCTCGTAGCGCACGCCGGCCTCGACGTGATCGCTCACCGTCACCGCCGCCTCGCCGCCGTCGTCGCGCGCGACCGAGACGTCC
>JAUHXL010000279.1 GCA_030426945.1 bacterium | reverse complement strand
CGTCGGCCACCCGCACGAGCTGCTCGGCGTCCGACGTCACGAACTCGTCGTCGGTGTCGTAGCGCGGCAGCCCGCGCACGGTGTTGCGCTCGATGGACGGCGCCGGCAGGTCCCAGGCGTAGGCGATGACCCCGCCGCCGCGGCCGGAGTCATAGGACAGCGAGACGTCCGGCGTCATGCCGGGGAAGCCGGTGGGCACCTCGATGGGCACCGCGTAGCGCATGGTGCCCATGTTGCCGCTCAGCGCGACGTTCTCGCCGACGCCGCCGAGCGAGCCGGGGCCGCCGGGCAGCACGACGCGGTCGTCGCTGACGCCGGTCTGGGCGTGGGCCGAGGTGGCGATGCACAGGGCGAAGGCGAGGATCGCGCCGGGGCCGCACGCGCGCGCCGGTCCCACCGCCCCGGGCTGCTTCGTTGCGCGCTGCCTCACGCCGTCCTCACTGGAAGTCCTTGTAGTAGGCGTTGTGCGCCGCCTGTTCGGCCGCGAACGAGCCTGGCGGCGGCGCCGGTGCAGCGCCCACGTGCGCCGGCGTGAGGTCGAAGATTTCGTACTGATCCCGAAGCCTGTGGGCCGCCTCCTTGGTGACGCGAAGGTCGAAGTCGACGTCGCGTTGGCCCTTCTCCGGCGCTCGACCGGTGGCCTTTGCCCGGCGGTCAGCCAAGCTCGCGTAGCCTAGCCGCTCGCGCGTCTGGAGAGCCTCGTCGACCTTGGCGTCGATCTTCTTCACCAGCCGGTCGGCCTTGGCGTGGTTCTCGACGCCCCCGAACTCCATCGCACGCTCGAGCGCCTGCATGTTCTTTTGCAGGCTGGCTTCACCCGATCCGACGTCGGGCTTTTTCGGGTGGGGCAGCTCCCCCTTGGCCAGCGACCGCGCCTTCTCGGCCTTCTTCGCAGCCTTCTTCGCTTGCTGGGGCGTCGGGGCCTTGGCGCCCGATCGCGGTCGGACACCGCTGCCACCACCCTTCAGCCCCAACGGATCGAACCGGTCGAGGAACATGTTGCCCACGTACGCGTACGCGGTGGTCGACTCACCCCAGGCCCCGACGTTGCCCCCGCTGAGCGTCGCGAAGGCGGGATCGGCGCTGGCCCAGCGGCCGGTCAGCAGGTCGAGGTAGCGGAACTGGAAGCGCAGCATCCCGGTGGTGGCGTCCGCCTCCTGCCCGGTGAAGCCGTACACGTCCACGTCGCCGGTCGCGCCGGGGCGCACCGTGCCGTTGGGGTGGAACTGTCGCTTGCCGACCAGCGCGCCGTCGGCCGTCGCGACGGTGACGTTGCCGAGGTGATCGTGGTGCAGGTGCGTCAGCTCGGGCCCGGTCTCCATGAGCAGGCGGCGGGCGCTCGACCAGAGCAGCGCGCCCCGCTCGTCGGCCGCGGCCAGGACCGCGTCGCCCGCGTCGATGCGCTCGTCCTCGTTCAGATCCGGCAGCAGCGCGGTGGCCAGCGCGTCGCTCTCGTAGCGCGCGATGCGGCTGCGGCCCGAGCGCACGTAGAGCGTGCTGATGCCGTCGCGCACGTCGAGATCGGCCTGCGGGTACAGCGTCCGACTGCCGTCCTCGGTCTTCGCCGTGCGCAGCTCGCCCGGACCGTACTCGAAGACGGCGCGGTCGCCGACGCTCAGGAGCCGCCCCTGGTAGTCCCAGGCCAACTCCGTCGCACCGCGCCCGGTTTGATAGCCCGCCGCGTCGTAGGTGAGCGCGGTGTCGCCCACGCCGGTGACCGCGTTCGGGCCGGCGTCCTCGCCATAGGCGAAGGCGCCCCGGTGCGCCGCGCTCGCCGCCCCCTCGCTGGAGCGTTGCGCGGTCACGTTGTCGATCGCGTCGAAGGCCCAGGTGAGCGTCTCGTCGTCGAACGCCACCTCGGTGGTCCGATACCAGGCGTCCAGGGTGAACAGCGCACCCGCGGAGGCGCCGACCGCGCTGGTGTCATCGATGGCGTCGAGGTGGCCGGCCCGGTCGCGCTGATAGGCGTAAGCCTGCAGCGCCGAGCGATCCGCGCCCAGCGTCTCCATCTCGGCCAGGCGCATGCGCGCGTCGTAGGCCCACCGCGTGGCGCTGCCATCGCTCCGCGCCGCGGTCGCCGGCAGGTCGCGACCGTCGTAGGTCATCTCGGTGAGCACGCCGTCGATGCCCACCAGCCGCGAGGCGTCGTCGTAGCTTCGCTCGATGGTCCGCCCGTCGGGATAGGTGGTGGCCACCAGGCGGTCGGCGTTGTCGTAGGCCGCCGTCGTCACGAACTCGAAGCCGTCCAGCGTGCGCCCGACGTACAGGCTCCGGCCGCGCGCGTCATAGCCGAACCGCTCGCTGCCGCCGGGCCACTCGATGACGCCGACCTTGCCCTCGAGGTTGGTACACACGGCTGCGCCGCAGCCGGGCGCGACGTCGTGCAACCAGCGCACGCGGCTGCCGTCGGCGTCCGCCGGATCCCAACGCTCCAGGATGCGGTTCTGCCCGTCGAAGGCCTGCGCCACGGTCTCGCCCCGCGCGTCCGTGCGCGCCACCAGGTTGCCGGCGTCGTCGTACTCGAAGGTGGTGACGCCGCTGTTGGGATCCTCCACCCGCACCGTCCGATCGATCAGGTCGTAGGCCTGCACCTTCTCGTTGCCGGCCGCGTCGACGTACCCACGCAGGCGCCCCAGCGTGTCGTAGGTCAGCGTCGTCGTCTCGAAGGCGTCGGGCGCCAGGTAGCGATCCACGGCGACCAGGCGCCCCAGGCCGTCCACGTGCGTCACGGTCGGCGTGTCGGCGTGCGGGCTGGCCGGATCGGCGTCCTCGCCGTCGAAGGTGAGCGTCCGCAGCGGCGCGAACTCGGTGCGCGTCACCGTCGCGTCGCCGTACAGATCGGCGTCGGGCTCGATCATGCCGATGGGACGGTCCAGCCCGTCGTAGCGATACTGCTGGAACAGCACGCCCTCGGGCAGCGCGTCGTCGCAGTCGCCGCTGTCGGCGAGGTAGGGCTGATACACCCGCTTGGGCGCGCTGCGCGTGTCGTAGAGCGTGAAGCCGCTCACCTGGTACGACCCCCGCGCCAGGCGGGTGCGCGTCTGGATGTCGCGCCCGCGCCCGTCGACGCACTTCACGGTCTCGAGGTCGAGCTGCCCCCCGGCGACGCTGCGCCGGCGCACCACCACCTGGCTGACCGGCGACGCCAACGCATAGACGTACACCTCGGTGGGGTTCTGGACGGTGTCGTCGCCGGGCAGCACCCGGCTGGCCACGCGCCCGTGCTCGTCGTAGGTGAAGAAGCTGCTGCGCCGCGAGGACTGGTTCTCGCCGCCGACCACGCGCATCCACGCCGTCGACTCGGCCACCTTGTCGAACAGCGGGTCGTAGCGCGTCTCGCGACGCAGCGTGTAGCCGTCCAGCCCCAGGTCGGTCTGCACCACCCGCAGGCCCTCGGCGTCGTAGGCGTAGGTGCGCTGATGGTCGGCGCCGCCGGCATCCCCCAGCGGATCCAGCGTGCGCACCACGTTGCCGTCGGCGTCGAAGGCGTTGCGCGCGGCCTGGATCACCCGCTGGTCGTCGACCCGCTGCGTCACCCGGGTCACCTTGCCCTGGTCGATCATCCCCTGCGGCAGCCCCTCGAAGGCGGGGCCGTCGAAGTACGTGAGCGTCTCCTTGATGGGTCCGCCGACGCGACCGTACAAACGCTCGCGCCACGCCTTGCCGAGCAGCCAGCGCGCGCCCGGCGGCGCGTAATCGGTCTCGGTGAACAGCTCGTCGCCCAGGCACTCCGGGCCGCAGGGTCGGCCGAAGACGCTGGCGTCCCGATCACAGGCGCCGCAGGCCCCGACGACCCCGAGCTGCGCGGCGCGCACCACGTTGCCGTAGCCGTCGTGCTCCATCGTCGACGCCACGCGCACCTGCTCGGCCTCGCCCCGCCCCTCGACGTGCAGCGTCTCGGTCGCCGTGGCGCACAGCCACCGCACGGGCAGCGGCGGACGCTCCACCGACAGCGTCGGCGGCTCGGCGGGCACCTCGGCCACCGCGCAGTCTTCGTAGGTGGTGGCCTCGACGCTGATCAGATCGTCGTCGCTGTAGCGCGCCGCCTCGAGCAGCAGCCCGTGCCGGTAGGGATCGACCGCGCCCACGTCGTAGGTCTCGACCGTGCGCCCGTCGAGGTGCAGGTCGTCGCCGGGCGCCAGCCGCTCCACGCGGGCGTAGCCCCGGAACTGCTTCTGCGCGCCGTCGTAGTAGCCGTCGCGATAGCGGAACACGTCGATCTCGTGCTCCTCGGACAGCCGATCCCAGATGTCGAGCGACTCGACCACCAACATCGGGTGCGGCAGCGCGAAGGCCCAGGGCGTGGCGTCCCGCGCCTGCTGCTGGACGCTGGTGCCGTAGGCCACGTCCATCACCTGACCGATGCCGTTCTCGATGCGGCTGAGCAGGTTGGGCCGCACCGGGTACAGCTCGAGGTAGTCCACCTGCCCCTCGCGGTCGATCCACACCACGTCCGTCGAGCCGTTGGCGTTCATGTCGGCGAAAAGCACCGACACCCCGTCCACGCGCACCGGGAGCATCCCCTCCACGTCGTCGCTGGAGAAGGTCTGCGACTGGAAGAAGCGCTCCCCGTTGCGGTTCAGCGACACCCGCACCTGGCCGCCGGTGACCGTCACCAGGTCGGCCAGCCCGTCGCCGTTGAGATCCTCGAGCGACGTCAGCGGGATGTCCGCCGCGTCGAGCTGCACGTTCTGCAGCGCGCGCCACTCGGTCCAGCGCCCGAACCCGAGGTTCAGCCGATAGCTGACCGCGTCGGGCAACAGGCGCACGGGATCGAGCAGGCCGTCGCCGTTCATGTCGGCGAACTCGATGTTGTCGTCCTCGATGCCCGCGTCGAGGGGCACGACGCGCTCGTCGCGCTGGAAGCCGCCGCCGCCCAGGTTGCGGTAGATGTCGGTGCTGGCCCGCGTGGCGCGCAGCACGTCGATGCGCTTGTCGTGGTCGTAATCGAGGAAGCGGATGCTGCCGAGCTCGGTCTCGCCCACCTCGAAGTCGAGGTCGAAGTCGGGCAGCGCCGCGGTGTCACCCAGCGGGCCCTCGCGCACCCAGTCGCCCGCGCCCTCGTTGAACAGCACGCGCCCCGAGCGCGCGTTGATCAGATCGGCGAAGCCATCGCCGTTGGCGTCCAGCAGCTGGGTGTAGCCCGAGTCGAGCATCCAGTTGGCGTCGCCGAAGTCGCTGGTGACCATCTCGCCGAACGCGCTGCCGCCGTCGGCGTCGGGCACGTTGAGGAAGAAGACGTGCGGCTCGTCGAGCGCCGAGTGCAGCACGTCGGGCAGGCCGTCGCCGTTGATGTCGATCAGGTTGGTGCGGCCGCCCTCGAGCCCGACGCCGATGGTGCCCATGTCGACCACGAAGGGACCGGGACACTCCCCGCCGCCGCACAGGCCGCCCAGCGCGCGCGAGTAGGTGAAATCGAAAGCGATGGGGTACACCCCGTCGCGCTGGCCCACCTGCTCGATGCGCGTCAGCCGGGTGAAGCCGCCGGCGTCGTCGTAGCGCTCGTAATGCAGGCGATGGCTGCGCACGCGCTGCCCGCGGACGAAGAAGGTGATCTCGGCCAGGCGCCGCGTGAGGCGCAGGTCGAAGCCGCCGAGGGCGCTCGACAGATCGCTCGCGCCGCTGTCGTCGGCGCGGGCCTCGTAGCGGAAGGTGAGCGCGTAGGTGGGCTCGTCACCCTCGGGGTACACGTAGCCGATGCGCTGCACCAGCGGATACGTGCCGTCGAGCGTCCAGTCGAGGCGCATGCGGTGGCCGTACACGTCCACCTTCTCGACCAGGCCGTACTTGAAGGCGCCGCCGCGCGCCGGATCGGTCGCCCGAGCGTTCGCGACCAGGTTGCCCGCAGCGTCCGCCCCGAAGTAACCGACGCTGCCGTCGGGGTAGTCGGCGCGCCAGTAGCCGTTCGCGCCGTCGCCCGCGTCGAGCCAGACGTAGCGTACGAAGCCCTTCTCGTAGCGCGCGCGGTAGGTGGGCGGATCGTTCGCCACCCGCACCAGCTGCGCGCCGTCGATGACGAAGTCGTCCGCCTCGTCGTAGCGCGGCAGCCCGCGCCAGGTGTTGCGCTCGATCATCGGCACGCCGCCCAGGCGCCAGCCGATGCCCACGACGCCGCTGCCTGCGCCCGAGTCATAATCCAGCGACACCGCCGGGGTCACGCCCGCGAAGCCGGCCGTCACCGGGATGGGCCGACTCCACGTCATCGTGCCCATGTTGCCGGACATCGCGACGTTCTCGCCGACGCCCTCGAGCGAGCCGGGGCCCTCGGGCAGGCTGACGCGATCGTCGCTGACGCCGGTCTGGGCGTGGGCCGCCAGCGCCGTCGCGAGCACCGCGATGGTCGCCAGGCCGGCGCGTCGCGCGCAGATGAGCGTTCTCATCGTTCCTCCCTCGTCCAGCCACGTCGGGCACATCCGCTCAGTTGCCCCAGTAGAGACAGACGGCGCGACACTCCGCCACGCTGCCCCCCCCAGCGACGGCGGCGCGCAGGATCCACTGTCCGCCCGAGGTGAACACCTCGCAGATCGACGCGTCGTCCCCGCCGTCCAGCCCGACGTGTCGGCTGCGGGCGAGCGCGCAGTAACGGTCCGCCTCGGCGCCGATCTCCTGGGTCCGGTTGGGGAGACCGTTCTCGGTGGCGACGACGGCGCCCGACAGCTCGACGGCCATCCCGCGGATGGTCGCCGCGCCCACGGTCAGGCCGCCCGGACCCACGACGACGGGGCCGCCGGCCGCGCGGTAGTTGAGGTAGAGGGTTGCGTCCAAGCCTCCGCTCACGGCGACGATCTCGTTCCTGCCGATGCGTACGTTCGGACCGCCCTTGTCACCCACCGCCAGTCCGCCGCGATGGTCGTGGACGACGCCGCTGTAGTTGATGTCGCCCCGCGCGTCGTCGACCCGGACGTAGAGATCGTCGTCGAGCACCGCGCCGGCGGTGGCCAACACGGACTGCGTGAAGCTCGCCGGGCCGGCGACGGCCACGCCGCCGTCGAGCGTTGCCAGCCCGCCGAGCGTGAGCGTCTGTGCGACGCCCAGGCTGCCGCCCACCGCGAAGTCGCCGTCGACCGTCCCCGCGCCGTCGACGTCGAGAGCGCCGCCGACCGTAGCGTCCCCCCCGACGGCGGCGGCGTCGTCCACCGTCACGCTGGCCAACACCGTCGGACCCGTCACTCGAAGACCCGCGAGCTCGAGCTCGCTCGCGTTGGCCGCCCACAGCGTCTGCGGGGTGGGACGGATGGCCTGGCGGCTGGCCAGCGTCACCCAGACCGGCGGGTCCTCCCCCTCGACCGGCACGCGCCGCACGGACAACTCGAGCCAGTACTGCGTGTTCTGCGCCACCACCTGCGCCATCAGCGCGGGATCGCTGGTGCCCAGATCGACCGCGAAGGTGCCGTCGAACACCCGCACACCCGCGTGCAGCTCCTCCCACGCGCAGGCGTCGTCGGCCGCGCAGTCTTCGGCCACCGCCCCGTCGGCCGCCGTGTAGAACCGGAAGCGCATCTGCACCTCGCCGCTGTAGGCCGCGCCGGCCAGGTCCAGCCGCCCGCTGTAGGGCACCACCTGCCGCACGGGCTCGGCGTGCGCGGCGAAGGGCAGCAGCAGCGCCACGGCCAGGGTCCAGGTCGTCAGGATCTTCATGGAGCATCTCTCCGAAGCGAACCGAAGGCGTCATCGCTGCCGCCCTGCGGCGGGACACATGAGAGTCAGGGCCTGAACTTGAAGCACCCCATCTCGGCGAACTGCGCGTTGGAGACGCCGAGCCACCAGCGACCCTCGCGGATGTGGACGATGGCGGCCGAACCCGCCTGCGCGTCGTCGTTGAAGGTCATCAGGAAGCAGATGTGGTTGGCCGACGATGGCCCGAGTGAGCGATGGGCCGAGGCGTCCGCCCCGTTGAAGGGATCGCAGTTCGCGTTGGGACAGGCCGCGGAGTAGTAGCCCGCCGGCTGCAGCGTCGCGATCGTCGTGTTCCCGTTCAGGTTCGTGGCCCCGTTCGCCGTGAGCGTGCCACCGACCGTCGCCGCACCGTTCGCCGTCAGCGTGCCGGCCACGGTCAGGCCCGCGCTGAGCGTCGCCTCGCGCAGCGTCATCGTGCCGCCATTGGCGACGATGGGGCCGCCGGGGTTGAGGGAGAGCGTCGCGTTGGCCCCGTTGTTGACGGCCACGATCTCGTTGCCCGAGATGCGCATGTTGAGCCCGTCCTTGGGCCCGATCACGATCGCGCCGTCCCTATCCTGCACGGGACGTCGAGCCGGCACGTCGCCGAACTCGAGCAGGTGCAGCTGCCCCGCGACGGTGACGTCGCCCTCGCCCGCCAAGGTGCCACCGACCGTCGCGTTGCCGGCGACCTCGACGTCGCCCTCGGCCGCCAGCGTGCCGGTCACCCGGAAGTCGCTCGCCTGCGCCGACCACAGCGTCTGCGGCGCCGGCCGGATGGCCTGGCGGCTGGCCAGCGTCACCCAGGGCGGCGGCTCCTCACCGTCGGGCGCCACGCGACGCACGGCCATCTCGAGCCAATACTGCGTGTTCTGCGCCACCACCTGCGCCATCAGCGCGGGATCGCTGGTGCCCAGGTCGACGGCGAAGGTGCCGTTGAACACCTGCACGCCATCGTGCAGTTCCTCCCAGGCGCAGGCGTCCTCGGCGGCGCAGTCCTCGGCCACGGCCACGTCGGGCGCGGTGTAGAACCGGAAGCGCATCTGCGCGTCGCCGGTGTACGGCGCGCCGTCCAGATCCAGCCGCCCGCTGTAGGGCACCACCTGCCGCACGGGCTCGGCGTGGGCGAACAGCGGCAGGGCCAGGCCGAACACCAGCATCCAGAGCGTCGACCTCATCGGATCCACCTCACGTCAGCGTTGGGCAGCTCCGCGCCGTCGGCGCCGAAACAGCGGGAGACCATCAACTCGAGCGTCGCGGCGTCGCCGGCCACCTCGAGGGTGACGGCGTCGTCGGGCAGGGGGCCGTCGGCCGCCGCGGTCCAGGCCAGGGCATGGCGCGGGTCGCGGGCCACCGTGCGGCCGTCGGCCGCGGGGGAGAAGGTCACGCGGCGCAGCACGCCGGCGGGATCGCGCACCACGGCTTCGCAGGCGCGGGCCTCGGCCGGCGCGGCGAGGTGCACGCCCTCGACCATCGCGCCGCCGTCGCCGCCGACCCCGGGCACACCGCCCGCGCCGCCGCCGACCCCACCGGCGCCGCCGTCGCCGCCGACGCCCGGCACACCGCCCGCGCCGCCGCCGTCGCCGCCGGCCCCGGGCACACCGCCCGCGCCGCCGCCGTCGCCGCCGACCC
>JAUHXL010000278.1 GCA_030426945.1 bacterium | reverse complement strand
GCGGCCGGCGCGTAGAAGCTGACGCCGCGCACGTGCTCGTCCACCGCCAGGGGCACCTGCAGCGGGGGCATCGCGCGCTGCTCGCAGTCCATGCGCGTGCAGAGACGACAGGTCACCCCCACCGGGACGCCGGGCTGGCTCAGGTCGACGCCGTCGGCGTACACCAGCTCCGTCGCGCGCTCCACCGCGCAGCCCAGCCCGATCGCGTGGTAGGTGCGCAGCGCGCGGTAGCCGGCGCCGCCGCGCTGCACCGTGCGGGCGACGCAGAAGAAGGTGTGACCCTCGGGCATCGTGGACAGCTGCACGTTCATCCGGCCGGGCGTCAGGAACGCGGTGTGGACATTCCAGCGCGGGCAGACGCCGGCGAAGCGGGCGATGTGGATGCCCGAGGCCGAGAAGCGCTTGCTGATGTTGCCGGCGATGTCGATGCGGATGAGGTGGAACGGCACGCCCGCGTCGCCCGGGCGGCGCAGCGTCGTGAGGCGATGGCACACCTGCTCGAAGCTCACGTCGAAGCGGTGGCCCAGCAGCTCGATGTCGTAACGCTCGGCCTGGGCGGCGGCCAGGAAGTCCTCATAAGGCATGACCACGGCGCCGGCGAAGTAGTTGGCCAGCGCGACGCGCACCAGCTTGCGGGCGGTATCGCTGCTGGCCACCGCCCCCGACGCCCGGCGGTCGATGAGATCGGCCTGCGTCAGCAAGCCCACCAGGTGCGCCAACTGGAAGGTGCGGCTCGACGCGGGCAGCGCCTCGGACAAGCGCAGCAGGCGACGCTCGCGATCATAGCGGCGCACCGCCCCCTTCATCTCGGCGACCGTGTCCACCCGCACCGTCACGCCCAGCTCGCTGCGCAGGAAGCGCTGCACGTCGCCGCCCACGTCGACGCCGACGTCGATCACCTCGCGCACCTGCGCGGCGGCCTCTTCGAGCTCGGGGAAGTAGTTCTGGTGGGTCTGGAGGAAGTCCGACACCTCCTCGCTGGGGATGGACGTGGACGCGGTGCCGGGCAGATCGCTCGCCCGGGCCATGTCGGCGGCCAGCGTGTCGGCCGTGTCCCGGGCCTCGCGGTAGGCCTGGTACAGCGCGCGCACCGCCTTCGCCGTGGCCGGCGACGCCGCCACGAACTCGCGCACGTCCGGGCCGGTGAGCCCCAGCTCGTCGAACATGGGATCGGCGAAGGCCTCGAGCAGATCGGCGCCGACGCGATCCTCCTCGTCGCTCGCGAAGGCGCCGAGGTCGACGTCGAAGATCTGCGCGGCCTTGATCAGCAGCGGCGCGGTCAGCGATCGGCGGCCGTGCTCGATCAGGTTGAGGTAGCTGGCCGAGATGTCCATGCGCTCGGCCAACTGCACCTGCGTCATCTTCTGCTGGCGACGCAGGGCGCGCAGCTTGACGCCGAGTTTCGGGTTCGCCATGGTGGGCTCCGGGTGCCGGAAGTTGACAAAGTTTACACATTTACACGTGCAAGCTGTCAATCGACCACATCGTAAACCATCGAAATCACGAAACCTCTGGCATTGACCAGGGCTCGTGTAAACAATCCTACACGTGAAACGCGAGGAGGCGTAGATGAAGGACGGCGTGACGATCACTGGCCCGCAGCAGCCCGGCGACGAGGCCATCCTCACCGACGCCGCGCTCGCCTTCGTCGCCGATCTGCAGCGCACCTTCGGCGCCCGCCGCGAGGCCCTGCTGACCCGCCGCCGCGAGCGACAGGCGCGCTTCGACGCCGGCGAGAAGCCCGACTTCCTGCCCGAGACGCGCGCCGTGCGCGAGGGCGACTGGACGGTCGCTCCCCTGCCCGCCGATCTGCTGGACCGCCGCGTCGAGATCACCGGCCCGGTCGACCGCAAGATGGTCATCAACGCCCTGAACTCGGGCGCCAACGTCTTCATGGCCGACTTCGAGGACTCCAACGCGCCCACCTGGCGCAACGTCGTCGAGGGCCAGATCAACCTGCGCGACGCGGTGAACCGCACCATCGAGTACACCGCCCCCGAGACCGGCAAGCACTACGCGCTGAACGCCGATCCCGCGACGCTGCTGGTGCGGCCGCGCGGCTGGCACCTGCTCGAGAAGCACGTGAAGATCGACGGCGCGCCCATCTCGGCCAGCCTGTTCGACTTCGGCCTCTACATCTTCCACAACGCGAAGGCGCTGCTCGAGCGCGGCACCGGGCCCTACTTCTACCTGCCCAAGCTCGAGAGCCACCTCGAGGCGCAGCTGTGGAACGACGTCTTCGTGCGCGCCCAGAGCCACCTGGGCCTGCCCCTGGGCACCATCAAGGCGACGGTGCTGATCGAGACGCTGCCGGCGGCCTTCGAGATGGACGAGATCCTCTTCGCGCTGCGCGATCACTCCGCCGGCCTGAACTGCGGCCGCTGGGACTACATCTTCAGCTACATCAAGACCCTGCGCGAGGACGCCGACCGCGTGCTGCCCGACCGCAGCGAGGTCGGCATGACGCAGCCCTTCATGCGGGCCTACACGCAGCGGGTCATCCAGACGTGCCACAAGCGCGACGTGCACGCGATGGGTGGCATGGCCGCGCAGATCCCGATCAAGAGCGATCCCGCCGCCAACGAGGCCGCGCTGGCCAAGGTGCGCGCCGACAAGGAGCGCGAGGTCAAGGACGGCCACGACGGCACCTGGGTGGCGCACCCGGGTCTGGTGGCGGTGGCGAAGGACATCTTCGACGCCCACATGAAGGGGCCGAACCAGATCGACAACAAGCGGCTGGACGTGAAGGTCACGGCCGCCGATCTCGTGGCGCCGGTGAAGGGCGCGCGGACGATCGACGGCCTGCGCCACAACCTGCGCGTGGGCGTGCAGTACATGGCGGCCTGGCTGGCCGGCAACGGCTGCGTGCCGCTGTACCACCTGATGGAGGACGCGGCGACCGCCGAGATCAGCCGCGCCCAGGTGTGGCAGTGGGTGCACCACCGCGCCCCGCTCGACGACGGCCAGACCGTGACGCCCGCGCTGGTGAAGGCGACGCTCGACGACGAGGTCGCCGCCCTGCGGAAGGCAGGCGCCGACCGAGCGAACCCCGAAGCGTTCGACCATGCGGTCGCGCTGTTCGCGCAGCTGACCACCGAAGACACCCTGACCGATTTCCTGACCCTGCCGGCCTACGAGCACCTGCTCACGCCGGTCGCGGGCTGATCCACCGGACCCTTCGACCGACCACCCGAGGAGCAAAGAGATGAACGACACCTTCAACGACACGCGCTGGGCCGGCATCGAGCGCCCCTACACCCAGGCCGACGTGGAGCGTCTGCGCGGCAGCGTGAAGATCGAGTACACGCTCGCCGATCGCGGCGCCCGCCGCCTGTGGAAGCAGCTGCACGAGCTGCCCTTCGTCCAGTCGCTGGGTGCGCTGACCGGCGGCCAGGCCGTGCAGCAGGTGCGCGCCGGCCTGCCCGCCATCTACGTCAGCGGCTGGCAGGTGGCCAGCGACGCCAACCTGGCGGCGGCCACCTACCCCGACCAGAGCCTGTACCCGGCCAACTCGGTGCCCCAGCTCGTCAAGCGCATCAACCAGGCGCTGCAGCGCGCCGACCAGGTCGAGCTGAGCGAGGGCACCGTGCAGCGCGACTGGTTCGCGCCCATCGTCGCCGACGCCGAGGCTGGCTTCGGCGGCCCGCTGAACGCCTTCGAGCTGATGAAGGGCATGATCGAGGCCGGCGCCGCCGGCGTGCACTTCGAGGACCAGCTCGCCAGCGAGAAGAAGTGCGGCCACCTCGGCGGCAAGGTGCTGGTGCCCACCAGCCAGTTCGTGCGCACCCTCATCGCCGCGCGCCTCGCCGCCGACGTGATGGGCACGCCGACGCTGCTGATCGCGCGCACCGACGCCGACAGCGCCAACCTGCTGACCACCGACATCGATGATCGCGACAAGCCCTTCTGCACCGGCGACCGGACGCCCGAGGGCTTCTACCGCGTGCGCTCGGGCCTCGACTCGGCCATCGCCCGCGCCAAGGCCTACGCGCCCTACGCCGATCTCGTGTGGTGCGAGACCAGCACGCCCGACCTCGCCGAGGCCAAGCACTTCGCCGAGGCCGTGCGCAAGGACTTCCCGAACAAGATGATGGCGTACAACTGCTCGCCCTCGTTCAACTGGAAGGCCAAGCTGGACGACGCGACCATCGCCAAGTTCCAGCGCGAGCTGGGGGCCATGGGCTACAAGTTCCAGTTCGTCACGCTGGCCGGCTTCCACAGCCTGAACGCCGGCATGTACGAGCTGTCGCGCGGCTACCTGAGCGAGGGCATGACCGCGTACTCGAAGCTGCAGCAGCACGAGTTCGCGATGGAGGAGGACGGGTACACGGCCACGCGCCACCAGCGCGAGGTCGGCACCGGGTACTTCGATGATGTGCGATCGGTCATCGACGGGGGGGAGTCTTCGACGTCGGCGATGAAGGACAGCACCGAGACGGCGCAGTTCTAATCGGTGGACGGCTGCCGCCGGGAACGCTCCCGGCGGCGCCCCGTTGGCTCTCCTCCCGCATCCGCGCCCCCACGAGTTGACGGCCGGGCCAGGCGGGCGCCCCGCGACGCCAACGGCCTCTTCGCGGCTGGGCGCCGCGGCTCGCCAGTGGGTGTCCACGGCTGGGCGCCCCGCGACGCCAACGCGTTCTTCGCGGCTGGGCGCCGCGGCTCGCCAGTGTTCGAGGAAGGTACTCCGTACCTCCCTCGAGCTCCCACCGGCCAGGGCTCCGCCCTGGACCCGTTCGGACTCACGAAGGCGAGACAGCAACGTAGGTGTTGAGTTGCAGGCCTTTTGGCGCCGCGCCAATTGACGGCCGCGGCGGCTCACGGCCAAGCCCAGCCGACCGGTTCTCGCAAGATTTGGCGCCGGCGCCGCCCTCTCGCGCCATTGCCCGCCGACGGTGCGAACGCCGACTTCGACTCCTCCACGGCGTAGACAGCCCCGCATTTTCTGAAAAGAAGGCGGGCAAAGCCGCTCCTGAAACGGGCGACGCCGGCGCCAAATCATGACGACCGCGTCGGGGGCTTGCCCGTTCGCCGAGAAGCGTGGGTGGCAGGTGCTCGACTCGCGCGCCGGGTTGGCGCGCGGCTCCGGGCCACGCTGAGCGCAGCTTCGAGACGGTCATGGGTGGCGTCCTCGGGGCGCCGATCACCGCAGGACTGCGGCGTTGTCGGCCCACCGCGGTGCCCGCCTGGAGTCGCCGGGGTCGGAGTCGCCGGGGTCGTGCCATACAAACAAACTATCCAGCCCACTTTTCTATTTTGTCCGCCGCACCTCCCCCATAGCGCCCGCCCGCTCCCCATGCGATCCTCCACCCCAACGCCCCCGGAGGCCCGCATGCCCGCTCTCTTCACCCAGGACCTCTACGCCCGCGCCCTGCACTTCGCCGCCACCGCACACGCCGAACAGACGGTCCCCGGCAGCGACGTGCCGTACCTGTTCCACGTCACCCTCGTGGCGATGGAGGTCATCGCCGCCCTGCCCCATCACCCGGACTTCGACGCCGACCTGGCGGTTCAGTGCGCGCTGCTGCACGACACGGTCGAGGACACGGCGACGACCACGGACGACCTGACGCAGCGGTTCGGCGCGAAAGTGGCGCAGGGGGTGGCGGCGCTGAGCAAGGATCCAACCGCAGCCGCGGACGTCGCCGACCCGGCGCAGCGCAAGCGGGTGATGATGGCGGACAGCCTGGACCGCATCCTCGACGCGCCGCGGGAGGTGTGGGCGGTGAAGCTGGCCGACCGCATCACGAACATGGCGCGGCCGCCGGTGCACTGGTCGGCGGGCAAGCGACGGCGGTATCAGGCGGAGGCGCGGCTGATCCTCGAGACGCTGGGTGAGGCGTCGGCGTTCCTGGCGGCGCGGTTGGCGGCGCGCATCGAGGCGTACGACGCCTGGCTGGACGGGTGAGCGTTCCGGCGCCGGGACGGCCCGCGCCGTGGATGGTGGGGACGGTCCAGAGAGTGATTCGGCCGCTGGTTCGGTTGCTGCACCGGCCGACGCTCGACGGTCTGGAGCATCTGCCGGCCGACCGTCCCTTCCTGCTGGTGGCGAATCACTCCGCGGGCATGGGCCTGGCCGAGATCGCCTGCTTCACGTCGCTGTACCTGGAGCGTTTTGGGACCACGCGCCCGCTCGCCGGCTTCGCGCACCCGGTGGGCTTCCGCGTCTGGCCGATCAGCCCCATCGTACGCGGCCTCGGCGCGGTGCCCAGCACCTACGAAGCGGCGCACTCGGCGCTGGCCGAGGGCGTGCCGCTGCTGGTGTTCCCGGGCGGCGATCACGAGACGCTGCGGCCGGTGTGGCAGGCGCACCGGGTCGACTTCGGTGGGCGGCGCGGCTTCCTGCGCGTCGCCCGCGACGCCGGGGTGCCGATCGTGCCGTTGGGCATCCGCGGCGCGCACTTCACGGCGCCGATGCTGGTGCGCAGCCGAGCGTTGGCGACGCTGCTGGTGCTGCCGCGGCTGTTCGGTCTGAAGCGGTGGGGGTTGAGCGTCCTGAGCGTCGCGGGCGCCGCCGCGCTGGCCGTCGCGCCGCTGCCCTGGCCGGCGCGGCTGGCGCTCATCTGGGCCTGGCTCACCTCGCCCATCGTCTTCTGGCCCATCGTGCCCTGGACCATCCGCATGCGCGTCGGTCCGCCCCTCGAAGCCGCCGCGCTGTTCGGCGACGACGACCCATCGCTCGAGCGCGCGCTGGCTCAGGTGCAGGGCGCGGTGCAGCGGCTGGTCGAGGTTGCCGGTGAGCGAGGCCGCACGTAGGCTGCCCGCCGCGATCCGGGAGCGTTCGATGAGCACCACCGTCCCCACCGTGCGCCGCGTCCTCGTCACCGGCGCCACCGGCAACGTCGGGGGCCCGGCGCTGCAGGCCCTGCGCGCCCTGGGCGTGCCCGCGCGCGCGGCGCTTCGGCGGCCGCCCGCGGGCGCGGATCCCGAAGACACCGTCGCCTTCGACTTCGCCGACCGCGGCACCTGGGACGCCGCCCTCGAGGGCTGCGACGGCCTGGTCCTGATCCGCCCGCCCCAGATCAGCGACATGGACGCCACCCTCAACGCGCTGCTCGACCACGCCGCCGGCCGCCTGCGCCACGTCGTCTTCCTCTCCGTCGCCGGCGCCGAGTCGAACCGCGTCATCCCGCACGCCAAGGTCGAGGCGCACCTGGCCCGGCACGGCCTGCCCGCCACGCTGCTGCGCGCCGGCTTCTTCGGTCAGAACCTGTGCGGCCCCTACCGCGAGGACATCCGCGACGATGATCGCCTGTACGTGCCGGCCGGCCGGGGCCGCGCCTCGTGGGTGGACACCCGCGACCTGGGCGAGGCGGCGGCGCGCGCCTTCCTCGACCCGGACAGCGTCGGCGCCGCCTGGCTGCTCACCGGCCCCGAGGTGCGTTCCTTCGCCGAGGTCGCGACGCTGCTGAGCGAGACGCTGGGCCGCCCGATCCGCTACGTGCCGGCCAACCCGGCCGCCTACGTGTGGCACCTGCGGCGCCGCCGCGGCCTGCCCTGGGCCCAGGCGATGGTGTACGCGGCCCTGCACCTCGCGGTGCGCTTCGGCGCCGAGGATCGCGTCGACCCCACGCTCTAGCAGGTGCTCGGCCGCCGCCCGCGCACCATCGCGGACACCGTCGCCGACCACGCTCACCTGTGGCGCCGCGCCGCCGCTGCGGCCTGACTCAGAGGACCGCGTTTCACCCGTCCCGCAGCGGCCACCGCGGACGCTCGCCCTGGCCGCAACCGACCACGGCGCGTCGACTGGCCGCGACGCTCGTTCCAGTGAAGAAGAAGCTGAGAGCTCGGCGAAGCCGGCGGGCTGACCGCTGAAAGCTGATAGCCCCCACAGCTCGACGCGACGGCCGTCGACCATCGGCCCGACCGCCGCCCGCCTCCGTCGCCGAACGGCGCCGGATGAACCGCTGACTCACCCCGTGTTGCGCAGCCCCTGCGCCACCCCGTTGAGCGTCGTGCCCAGCGCCTCGTCGAGCAGCGGCGGCACGTCCTCGCCCGCCGCCAGGCGGCGGCGCAGCAGGCTGGTCTGCAGCAGCGACAGCGCGTCGAGGTAGGGGTTGCGCAGGCCGATGGCGGTCTGCAGCGGCGGGTTGTCCTCGATCAGGTGCGGGCGCTGCCGGATGGCTTGGATGGCCTTCACCGTGCGCACGAACTCGGCCTCGAGCGTCTCGAGCAGCGCGCCGTCGCCACCCAGCGTCTCGACGTACAGGCGCGCGATCTCGAGGTCGGCCTTGGCGCACACCATCTCGACCTTCGACACGAGATCGTCGAAGAACGGCCAGGCCGCCGCCATGCGCCGCAGCAACGTCAGGCCGTCGGGCTGATCGATCACCGACTGCAGCGCCGAACCCACCCCCAGCCACGCGGGCAGCATCAGCCGGATCTGCGTCCAGCCGAACACCCACGGGATGGCGCGGATGCCCGCCATCTTGCCGGCGCCGCGCTCGCGGTACGCCGGGCGGCTGCCGAAGTGCACGCGCGCGAGCTGCTTCACGGGCGTGCAGCCGACGAACAGGCGGAACAGCGCGGTGTCCTCGTGCACCAGGTCGCGGAACACCGGCAGCGCGACCGCCGCCATCTGCTCCATCGCCTCGCGGAAGCGCTTCATCTCGTCGGCGTCGACCGGGTCGCGCCAGCCGGGGAAGCCGGCCATGAGCGTTCCGGTCGCCAGCACCTCGAGGGAGCGTTCGGCGATGGGCATCAGGCCGAACTTCTGCGAGATGGTCTCGCCCTGCTCGGTGGTCTTGATGCGCCCGCGGAGCGTTCCGGCGGGCAGCGCGGACAGCGCGCGGAAGACCGGCGAGCCGCCTCCGCGGCCGACCGTGCCGCCCCGGCCGTGGAAGAGCGTGAGCTCCACCCCCGCCGCGTCGCACACCTGCGACAGCTTCGCCTGCGCCTGGTACAGCGCCCACGACGCGGGCAGCAGGCCGGCGTCCTTGGCCGAGTCGCTGTACCCCAGCATCACCTCCTGCCGCATGCCCCGCGCGGCGAGCTGCCGACGATACGCAGGGTCGGCGAACAGGCGCTCCATCACGCCCGGCGCGTTCTCGAGATCGGCCCGCGTCTCGAACAGCGGCACCACGTCGAAGCGCGACCGCGGCGGATCGCTCGCCAGGTCGACCAGCCCCGCCTCGCGCCCCAAGAGCAGCACGCGCAGCAGGTCGGCGCGATCACGGCACATCGAGATGATGTAGGTGTCGGCCACGGCCTCGCCCACGTCGGCCTGCGCCTCGACCATCGCGTCGAACACGCGCACGACCTTGGTGGTGTCCTCGTCGAGCGCCGCGTGCGGGTTGCGCAGCGGGCGC
>JAUHXL010000277.1 GCA_030426945.1 bacterium | reverse complement strand
AGCAGTGCACCCGCAGGTTGAGGGGCAGGCGGTCGCCGCCACGCTGGCGCAGGCGCTCGGCCGACAGGCGCACCTTCTCGAGCAGCAGGTTGCGCAGGGGCGCCTCGTCGGCGTCGAGCCGCACGATACAGCCCTTCTCGAGGCGGCCGCAGTTGTCCCAGGTCAGCTGCGTGCGCTCGACGGTGGCGTAGGGGTAGTAGGTCTCGTCCAGCCAGCCCAGCACCAGCTCGAGGCACAGGCGGCTGCCCTCGGGCATGCCCAGCTTCTCCTCGAGGAAGAAGCCACCCGCGGGGCCCTCGGGCAGGTAGCGATCCATGAAGTCGGTCGAGGTCTTCAGCCGGTGCGTGATGATGTACATGATTGACCTACATGTAGGATAACCACCCGCATCATAGGCCCTGGCCGGGCGCCGTCAACTTTTCGTACGCGCTGACCGTGGCCTTCAGCGCCGCGCCATCCTCCGCCCACAGCGCCGCCCCGGACAGCGCCGCCACCACCGCGGGCCCCCGCGCCGTGGGCCCGACCCACACGCTGCCCTGCCCGTCGGCGCCCGCGGCCCCGGCCAGCCCCCCCGCCCGCGGCCGCGCGGCGATCTCCGCCCCCGCCAGCAACGTCGCGGCCGGCGCCTCGGCCGCGCACACGTACAGCCAGCCCTGGGTCCAGGTGGACGGGCACAGGCCCTCGATCGCCGGCCCCCGCTGCCACGCCGGATCGCCTCCGGCGGCCGTCGCCAGCCGCGCCACCCCGAAGCCCGCCAACGCCGTCCACAGGCCCAGGATCCCGCGAGCCACCCACGTCCCCCCGCGCGGCAGCAGCGCGGCGCCGGCGCCCACGGTCGCCCCGCCCAAGTGCGCCAGCCCGTCCGCCGACGGCACCCGCAGCCCCAGCACGCCGATCGCCGTCGCCACCAGCAGCCCCGCCCATCCGGTGCGATCCATCGACTCGGGCTGCCGCGCCGCGCCCACGGCGGCGGCGGCCCACAGCGCCCAACCGGCCCCCGAGGCGCCCAGCGTCCAGCCCTCGCCCAACGCGGCGCTGGCCCCGGCCCCGGCCACCGCCCCCACCGCCGCCAGCGCGAGGCACCACCCGGCGCCCCGGCGCGGCGCGATCGCCAGCGCGGCCGCCACCAGCTCGACGAGGTTGGCCGCGAGGTGACCGACCTGCGCGTGGGCCAGGCCCGCGGTCACCAACCGCCAGGGCTGCGCCGCGGCGAGATCCGGGATCCAGGCGCCGGCACACCACGCCTGGAAGAAGCCGGCGTCGACCGCCGCGCCCGCCTGCGCGCGGCCCAGCGCGTAGACGCCCAGCACCGGCGCGCACAGCCCGATCAGGGCCAGCGCCCGCTCGACGCGCGGGTTGCCCTCATGCATGCTGCGCCCCGTGGCCGCACCGGACGAACCCAACGCCATCCGCACGCTGATCCGCAAGGTGGGCCCTCGCGGCTTCGAGGGTCTGTTCGGCTGGACCTTCTTCGACCCCGCCAACCTGGTCTGCGTCACCCTCACCGTGGCGTCGGCCGTGCTGGTCATCGTGTCGATGCGGGGCCGCGGCGCGCCGGACTGGCACATGCCGCTGGGCTTGTACCTGTGCCTCGCGGTCTTCCTGCGCGGCTACTTCTTCCAGTACTACAACGGCGGCTCGTTCGGCCGCGTCGCCGTGCTGCTGGTGCTGCTCTTCGGCCTGCTGGCGTCGGCGGCGCTGTGGGAGGATCGCGCGCTGCCCCACGAGATGCTGCGCGCCGACGGGGTGCGCCACGTGCCGGGCGCGCCCGGCTTCCACGTCGCGGCGCTGCTGCACGTGGCGGCGGCCGCCACCCTGCTCATCCACATCGTGCTGCCGCGCCGCTGGCTGCTGCGCGCCACCGACGAGCTGGCGGATCGCAGCGGGCGCGACGCCGCGCCGGACGCGCCCCCCGAGACGGTCGGCAACACGGATCGCCTGAACGACTGACCTCACGGCCCGGCGTCGGCGGCCGGCGCGGAGCGCGCGCGCTCGGCCAGCCGGCTGAGCCGGCGCCAGCCGCGCCAGTCGTCCGCGGGCAGCGCCGGCGTGCCGATCCGGATGGCCACGGCGCGGGCGTCGGCGCGCAGCGGCTGGAGGAAGAGGGGCAGGACGCCGCCGAGCAGGCTGGCCGCCAGCGCCACGCCGACGAAGGGCGTGACCGGACCGCCGGGGCGCAGCCGCGCGAACACGCCGACCACCCCCAGCAGGCACAGCGCGACCGCCGCGGAGACGGCGACCGGCTGAGCGGCCGGCCCCACCGCGTGCAGGGCCGACAGGCCCGCGGCCGCCGCGCCCGCGAAGACGAGGCCGCCCGGCACGCCCGTCGCCGCCGCCGTGAGCAGCGCGCGCCCGGTGGCCGTCGCCGCGGGCGCGGCCAGCGTGAGCGTCAGCCCCGCCACCACCGCCGCCGCGCCGGCGACCCCCGCCGTCGTCGCCACGAGCAGGCCGGCCAGCGCCGGGCCCAGGGGTCCGAGGGCCGCGAGCCGCGGACGCCGGCTCCACGCCCCGAAGGCGCCGAGCGCCGCGAGGACGGGCGCCCCCCAGATCGCGAAGGGCGCCACCAGCCGCCAGGCGTCGGGCAGACGCGGGGCGGCCCAGCGCAGCGCCGCCCAAAAGACCAGCGCCGGGGCCAACTGGGCGAGCACCCAGGCCGCCGTCGAGCGGTGGCCGCGCGGCGCCTGGGCGGCGTAGAGGATCGCGGCGGCCACCCCCGCGGCCCCGCCGAGCAGGCGCAGCTGGACGACGGCGGTGGGGTGCGGCCCGGCCAGGACCGCCAGCGCGGCCGCGCCCCCCAGGGCCAGCAGGGCCACGGCCGCGCGGCCGCCGCCGGGCGCGGCCACCGCCGCGATGATCGCCAACACCCCCAGCGCGGGCGCCGGCCCGTCGGCCACCGCCGCCAGGCCCCAAGCCCCCGCCGCGCCGAGGGCCACCGCCGGACCCACCGCGCGCGCCTCGACGGCGGCGGCCAGGCCGAGGGCACCCGCCGCCGCGACCATCCCCCCCAGCGCGTCCAGCCGCAGCGCCCAGCCCAGGCCCAGCGCCTCGGTCGAGGGCCAGGCGAGCCCCGCGCCCAGCACCGCGACGCCCCAGGCGACCAACGCGCGCGCCACCCGCGGAGGCGCCGCGAGGCGCAGCGCGTAGGCCAGCAGCCAAGGCAGCGCGCACAGCGCCGTCAGCATCACCGGGGGCGCGTGGGGCAGCGGGGCGATCTCGATCAACACCGGCTATGGGTCGGTCGGCGGCGCCCCGCCCGTCAAGCCGTTTCGTTCCATTTCCGTAGGTGCGGGGCAGGACCGCCGCTGGAGTGCCTTCGATGAGCGCCGACAACCGCCGCGTACACGAGCGCCTGCCCGCCATCATCCGGGTCAACTACGAGTCGGCGGGCGCCATGCGCAGCGACTACGTGCAGAACATCTCGCGCGGCGGGCTGTTCGTCGCCACCGACGAGCCCTTCGAGATCGGGCAGCACATCGTCCTGCAGCTCGTCAGCCCCGGCAGCCGCCAGGGCGTCCCCGTGCCCTGTGAGATCCGCTGGGTGGGCGCGCGCGGCGCGCCCCCGGTGCGCGGCATCGGCGTCCAGTTCGACCTGGCCGATCCGGTCACCCGCACGCGGGTCGAGCAGATGGTCAACGCCGTCTTCGACCCCATCCCGCCCTCGGTCACCGGTGAGCGCCTGAACGTCCTGCTGATCGATCCCAACAAGCACGCGGCCCGCATGTTCGCCGACGGCCTGCGCTCGATGGCCGAGCGCACCTTCGACGTCGCCGATCTGATGCACGTCGTCGAGGCCCACGACGGCCTCACCGCCCTGGGCCTGCTGCAGAGCTCGCGCTTCGCCCTGGCGATCATCGAGCTGCGCACGCCCGAGGTCGACGGCGTCGAGCTCATCCGGCGCATCCGCACCGAGATCAGCCAGTCCCTGCCCGTGTTCGCGATGGCGCGCCCCTACCCCGGCGACCGGCACGAGGCGCTGTCGGCGGGCGCCGATGCCTTCATGCACAAGCCGATTCAGCTGCGCGCGCTGTTCAACTCGGTGAAGGTGATGCTGAACCTGCAGGACAGCGAGGCGGCGTAAGCAGCGGCACGACCGCCGCCGCCCGCCGCCGCCCGCCGTGGTCGTGGTCGTGGTCGTGGTCGATGCAAGTCGAGCGTCGGCGAAGCCGACGCTCGCCCCTGCTGGCCGGACGACCGTGCGGTGGAGAAGTCGCTCTCGTCGACGACGACCACGACCCGCGGGGTGGTCCACCGCTCAGAGCGGCCGGCAGTCCACCCGATAGGTACGCAGACGCCAGCCGTCGCCGTCGGGCTCGACGGTGGCGAAGGTCTCGAGATCGCGCGGCACCACCCCCAGCGGCTGGCGGATGCGGGCGGGGTGCTGAATCACCCTCCACAGGGGCTTGGGCCCGGGCAGCACGACCGAGGGCTCGGTCGACCACAGGTTCAGCCCGTTGTCGCCGCGCACGTCCACCATCCAGAAGCCCGTGGCCTGCGCCTCGCCCTCGGGCGGCTCGGTCGCCGCGGCCGTCACCACCAGCGAGGTCGTGATCGCGAACTGCGACTCCGCGTCCACCGCGCCAGTTTGGACCGGCAGCCAGGTGACCCGAAGCTGCTCGCCCCGGCCCTCGCGCAGCATCACCTCGGCGTTGCCGTCCGCGATGCGCACCGGCGGCGCGCCCAGCGCGGTGGGCAGCCACACGTGATCGCGCAGCAGCTCGCCCTGCTGCAGCAGGTTGGTGTCCACGGCGCGCAGCTGGGGCGGCCCGTTGGCGTTGGCCACGAAGAACAGCGAGGCCAGCGTCGGGCTGCCCAGCGACGACTCGTAGCCGACCAGCAGCGTCGACACGTCCTCGGCCTGCCGCGTGATGGTCACCCAGTCGACCGCGTCGACGTCGATGTCCAGGTCGCGATAGCTCCAGAAGCGATCCTCCACCTCGCTGCGCGCGTACAGCCGGTGCAGCCCGTCGCCGCAGGCCAGCAGGGCCGACGCGTTCTCGCTGGTGTGGTCGATGACGTCCACCGCCAGCACGCGCTCGCAGGGCACCGGGAAGGGCGCCTTGAAGTCGGTGGTGCGGTCGGCGGGATCGCAGCCGGGCATGTCGGGCGGGCAGACGAGGCGGTCGCGATGCCAGAAGGCGGTCAGCATGCCCTGATCGTCGTTGGCCAAGAGCAGGTTGTAGCCGCCGGCCGCGACGAAGGCGCGGCCCTCGTAGGCGCCCGCGATGCGCGCCTGGCTGTTCGGCAGCCCCATCTCCTTCAGCAGCGCGGCGCTGGTCGCGGCGGGATCGGCGCGCGGCGCGGTGATGTACAGCTGCCAGGCGTCCTCGCCGACGCGCACCGCCACCCGGTAGGCGTCGCCGTTCTCGACGCTGGTGATCAGGAACTCGCGGGGCGCGCCCTCGAGGCTCTGCAGCGCGGCGTCGATGCGCCGGCTGTCCTGGGTGCAGCACAGGCCGTCGTCGGCCCGGCCGTCGCAGTCCTGGTCGGCGCCGTCGCAGCGCTCGACCGAGGGCGGGCACTGATCGTCGACGTCCAGCCGGTACACGGGCTCGGCGCCGAAGTCGCGCGCGGTCAGCGGCAGCGCCTCGAGCGCGGGCCCGCCGGCGAAGCGCACGACGTAGGCCGTCTCTCCGCGCGGCACGATGGCGCGGGCGTCCTGCCAGGGCCAGGTGAGCCAGGTCTCGTCGGACTCCCACAGCGCGTCGACCGTCGCCACGCGCAGCTGCAGCTGGCCGACGTTGGGGTCGATGTTGCGCACGGTGACCACCGGGCGCGCGCCGTCGACGGTCGGGAAGTCGACCAGGCTCACCGTCTCGATGCGCCCGACGCCGAAGCCGCTCTCGGTATCGAACAGCGCGCCCACGCGGATGTTGAAGGTCTCGTCGTCGATGTACGCGGTGAAGATGCGGCTGCCGTTCCCGATGAAGCGGCCGGCGGCGCGCCGGCAGGGGAAGTTGCCCAGGCCGCGCCCGGTCGCGTCGAGCTGCAGGCACTGGCCGTCGGCGTCGAAGCGCAGGACCACGCCGCCGGTCTGCCCCATCGCGTCGTCGGCCGCGCCGACCCCCTCGGGCCCGAAGGTAGGCGCCGCCAGATCACCCTGCTCGTCGTCCACCCCCACCAGCTGCCAGGCGAGCGCGTCACCGACGACGCCGGCCACCAGCAGATCGGCGTCGGCCGCCGCCAGCACCGGGCGCCCCTCGACATCGAGGCTGAGCACCAGGTCGGGCCGGTCGGCCTGCAGCGCGCCGACGCGCTGACCCGCCGCGCCGAAGGCGATCCAGGGCGTGCCCTGCACCGCCTGCCCCGCCACCCAGGTGGGCGCGTAGGGCAGCTCGACCGTCTCGCCCTCGACCCACTCGCCGGCGGCGTCGATGCTGTCGAGGTGCAGCGTGGCGTCCTCGGCCCAGGCGACGAAGGTGCTGGCGCCGAAGCCGACCGGCGCCACCTGCGCCGAGGTGATGCCGTCGCCGGGGCCGCTGCCGCCGTCGCCGCCCATGCCGGGCTCGCCGCCCATGCCGGGCGCGCCGCCCATGCCGCCGCCGTCACCGCCGACGCCGGGCTCGCCGCCCATGCCGCCCATGCCGCCCGCGCCGCCGCCGACGCCGGGCTCGCCGCCCATGCCGCCCACGCCCATGCCGCCCGCGCCGGGCTCACCGCCCATGCCGCCGGCGCCCGGTACGCCCCCGGCGCCGCCGGCGCCCGGCGCGCCGCCCTGCCCCGGCCCCGCGTCGTTCACCGGCGGAAGCGCCGTCGAGCCGCCCTCGTCGCAGCCGGCCCCGACCAGCGCGCTCAGGACGACGACCCATCGCAGCCCACGCATGTGCTACCTCCCCATGCCAGAATTCTCGATCGGCGCGATGCTAGCAGAGTCGGCGCGGACGGCGCAGGCTCACGATGGGGGCCGGACCCGCCGCAGCGCCCACCACGCCGGACCCGCGAAGAGCGCCGCGAAGGCGAGGGTGATCACCTGGCTGCCCACCCCGGTCAGCGCCGCGTCGCCGAGATCCAGCCCCACCCAGGCGAACCCGGCCACCCAGCCGCTCTCGTGCGTGCCGATGCTGCCCACCGTGGCCACCGGCAGCGCGCCGGCCACCTGCGCCGCCGCCGCGCCCACCACCACCTGCGTGCCGTGCACGACGACGCCGAAGACGCGCAGCAGACAGTAGAAGAGGACGTACTGCAGCGCCGCGACCACCACCGACCAGCCGCCCAACGCCACGACCTGCGCCCGACGCAGCCGCCGGCTCTCGCTCACCGCGGCGATGAGCTTGTCCAGCACCTTCTGCACCAGCGCCACCCGCTCGAGGCCGGTCACCCGCGCGCCCCAGGCGGCGAAGCGCAGCCCCAGCGCCACCCAGCGACGGAAGCCCACCAGCAGCGCGGTCATCACCACCACGCCCCCGACCAGCGCCAGGTTGCGCCGCAGGTCGCCCTCGCCGAACCACATCAGCACGGCGACGGCGCCGGTCACCAGCAGCAGCCAGAGATCGACGACGCGCACCAGCACCAGCGACACCAGGCTGTGGGCCGGGGGCTCCCCCGCGACGCGGTGCAGCAGATAGGGCAGGCTCAGCTCGCCCACCCGCAAGGGCATGATCCGCAACAGGAAGTTCTGCGCGGCGACCGTGGCGGTCACCACCCCTGGGCCGGCGCGCTCGGTCAGCGCGGCGAAGCGAAGGCCGCGCGCCCACAGCACGACGAAGGACACCAGCAGCGAGGCCAGCAGCCAGCCCGGATCGGCCGCGCGGACGCGCGCCCACGCCACCTCGGCGTCGACGAACGACAGCACCAGCCACAGCAGCAGGCCCGAGACGACCAGCGCCAGCGTGGCCTGGGCCAGCCGCTTGCGGGTCATGCCGTCGGGCGGATGTGCAGGACGAAGGTGGGCGACAGGGCGCCGACGAGATCGCCGAGCCGCAGGGTGCGCTTGACCAGCATCCAGGGGAAGTAGCCGTAGAGGGTGGCGTCGGGCGCCAGCTTGCGCACGTCCTGCAGGTCGAAGAAGTGCAGGTGGTCGTCGCGCTGGATGCGCTGGGGCGTCAGGCCGAACCAGGCGAGGACGCGGAACAGCACCATGTAGCTGTTGGGCGTGGTGAGGATGATGTCGCCGCCCGGCTTGGTCACCCGGCGCAGCTCGCTGAGCGAGAAGGCGGGGTCGACGAGGTGCTCGATGACCTCGCTGCTCCAGATGAGGTCGAAGTGATCGTCGGGGTAGGGCAGCGCGCGGTTGGCGTCGACCACCTCGGCGCCGTCGAACAGCGCCTCGACGTCGATGGACGTGACCTGATAGCCGCGGCCCTGCAGCCAGCGCGTCTGGTGCCCCTCGCGGCAGCCCAGGTCGAGCGCCCGACGCCCGTGGCCGTCGGGCACCAGGCGCAAAGCGATCTGCTTGCCCTCGGTGTGCTCGGCCACGGCGCCTTGGCCGAGGTCGATGGGGATCTTCTTCAGCAGGTCGATGACGAGGCCCACGTCAGCCCTCCCCCGCGAGGGCCGGCTGCCCCGCGCCCCGGATGATGCGGCGCACGGTATAGGGCCGCTTGTCCTGCGCCTCGTGATAGGTGCGCGCCATGAGATCGGCCACCAGGCCCAGCGACACGAGCTGGATGCCCACGACGATCAGCAGCACGCCCAACAGCAGCATCGGCCGGTCGGACAGCGTCGTGCCGCTGATCAGCTTCTGCGCGGCCAGCCAGGCGCAGATGAAGAAGCCGAGGGCGCTCGAGAGGATGCCCCACTTGCCGAACACCTGCATCGGCTTGACCAGCCACACCTGCTGGAAGCGCACGACCAGCAGATCCAGCACCACGCGCACGGTGCGCCCGATGCCGTACTTCGACACGCCGAACTGCCGCGCCCGGTGGTTGACCTTCATCTCGAGGATGCGGGCCCCGAACCAGTCGGCGATGGCCGGGATGAAGCGGTGCATCTCGCCGTACAGGCGCATGCTCTTCGCGACCTCCTTGGTCATCACCTTCAGCGTGCAGCCGTAATCGTGCAAGCGCACCTTGGTCGTGCTGCTGATGATGCGGTTGGCGATCATCGAGGGCAGCTTGCGGTTGATGAAGGTGTCCTGGCGGTTGGCGCGCCAGCCGGCGACGAGGTCGAAGTCGCCCTCGCGCAGGGCCTCGACCATCGCCGGGATGTCGGCCGGATCGTTCTGCAGATCGGCGTCCATCAGGGCGACCAGGTCGCCGCGGGCCTCGTCGAGCCCCGCCTGCATGGCCGCGGTCTGCCCGAAGTTGCGCCGGAACTGCACCACCACCAGCGCCGGATCCTCGGCCGCCATGGCGGTCAGCACCTCGAAGCTCTTGTCGC
>JAUHXL010000276.1 GCA_030426945.1 bacterium | reverse complement strand
GTCATCCTGGTGACGGCGGTCACCGACGCCGCCACGCGCGCCCGCGGCATCGAGCTGGGCGCAGACGACTTCGTCACCAAGCCATTTCGTCTGCCCGATCTGCGGGTGCGCATGCAGGCGCTGCTCGATCAGCGCGCGCTCGAGCGCAGCCTGCTCGGGGACCCTTGAGCCGATCCGGGGCCTGTCGCCGGAACACCCGCGGCGCGGTGTCGGTTGCCAAGCCCGGAGGCCCGTGCTACGGACCCCCGAGGACCGTGCGTGAAGGGACAGCATGGCTGCCGACATCAAGATCCTGATCGTCGACGACGACCGGGACATCTGCGAGTACATGAGGACGATGCTCGAGGCCACCGGCTACGAGGTCGCCACCCTGTCCGATCCGACCCGCGCGGTCGATCGGGTCCGCGAGGAGGAGTTTCACGTCCTCATCATCGATCTGATGATGCCCAAGATGGACGGCATCGAGCTGATCCAGCGCATCCGCAAGGTGGACAGCGACGTGGCCATCGTGGTCTTCACCGGCTACCCGTCGGTCGAGACGGCGGTCGACGCGCTGAAGCTGAACGTCAGCGACTATGTGAAGAAGCCCTTCGACATGGACGACTTCCGCGAGAAGATCGCGGACATCCTGCGCAAGAAGGGCCTCCTCAGGAATCCGGAGGAGGAGCTTCACAAGACCATCGGTCAGAACATCCGGCGCATCCGCAAGGAGAGCGACCTGACCTTGAAGCAGCTCGCGCGGCGCACGGGCCTGTCGGTCAGCCTGCTCAGCCAGATCGAGCGGGCCGAGTCGAGCGCGTCGGTCAGCTCGCTCTACAAGATCGCGGTCGCCCTCGGCGTGCGCCTGACGGTGCTCTTTGGTGAGTACTGATCGCCTCGTCGCGTTCGTCGCTTGGGCGGCGCTGGTGTTGCCCGCCGTCGCGCGCGCCGACGAGCCGGGCTTGCTGCTCGTCTACCCCACCCACGCCACACCCGATCGCCTGATCGCCGCCGGGCGCTTCATCGAGGACGAGGGGCAGCGCGCGCCCAGCAAGTCGGCGAGCGGGCTGCGCAACGTGATCGAGGCGGCCAAGGCGCTCGAGTCCGACGAGATCGAAGGCGCCGTCGTCGAGGTGACCGTCGCCGGGCGCAGCTTCCGCGCGGTGACCGACGACGAGGGGCTGTGGCGGATCGACACCCCCGTCGAGCCGCCCTTGGCGGTGGGGCCTCAGACCGTCATGGCGCGGGCCCTCGACGACAAGGGCCACCCGGCGCCGGCTGCGACGGGCTTCGTGTACGTGCTCCCCCAGGCGCCCTCGGTGGCGGTCATCAGCGACTACGACGACACCGTCGTGCACAGCGG
The DNA here is from genome assembly GCA_030426945.1 of bacterium. Taxonomy (GTDB): domain Bacteria; phylum Myxococcota_A; class Bradymonadia; order UBA7976; family UBA1532; genus JACKDN01. The sequence continues at coordinate 7,978 of JAUHXL010000276.1, read as the reverse complement.
CATCACCAGCAAGCGCGAGATGGTGAAGACCGCGCTCACCAAGAACTCGGCCCAGCTGCGCGCGGTGGCGGGGGCGGCGCGCACGTACCGGGCCTGGCGCGAGGCCGGCGCCGCCGCGGTGTTCTACCTCAGCGGCAGCCCTCAGAACTTCGTGCCTCGCGTGCTCGACTTCCTCGGCCGACATCGATTCCCGGACGGTCCGTTGCTGCTGAAGGACTTCGGCACCGACTCGACCTTCGATCAGGTGGGCTACAAGCTCGGGCGGCTGCGGGGGATCCTCGAGGCGCACCCCCAGACCCGCTTTCTGCTCGTGGGGGACTCGGGGGAGAAGGACCCCGAGATCTACGCCCGACTGCGGGGCGATTACCCCGATCAGGTGGTGGGGATCGTCATCCGGCGGGTGCACGGCAGCGACCTCGCGGGCGCGCGGTTCACCGGCATGACGGTCGTGGACGACTTCACCGACACACCGCGGTTGATCGGGCTGCTGCGCCCGAAGCCCGCCCCCTGAGCGGACTTCGGGCGCCCGGTGGCTGGCCCGACGATTGCTGGCCCTTCCACCGGCGACAATTTGGGTTGCCGGTGTAAGCGGGGGTGGTAGGATGTGTGCCATGCGCTGCCCACGGTGTGATCACGTGCTGCCCGACGGTGACCGCTTCTGCGGTCGCTGCGGGTTGTCGCGCTCGGACGACGGGATCCCCGTCGACCCGCTGCTGGGCATCACCGTGGCCGAGAGGTATCGAATCGAGCGCCGCATCGGGGTGGGCGGCATGGGCACGGTGTATCTGGGTGTTCACACCCGCATCGGGCAGAAGGTCGCGATCAAGGTCCTGCACGAGCGCTACGCCGGCGACGCCCAGCTCACCCTGCGCTTCGAGAACGAGGCCCTCACCTACGGGCAGGTGACGCACCCCAACCTGGTCAACCTGCACGACTACGGGCGCACCCACGACGGCACCTTCTTCATGGTGCTCGAGTATTGCCCCGGCATCTCGTTGGCGCAGCTGGTGCGGCAGGAGAAGCGGCTCGAGCCGCCCCTGGCGACGGACATCATCCTGCAGGTGGCGCAGGGCCTCGGCGCCGCCCACGCGGCGGGCATCGTTCACCGCGATCTGAAGCCCGAGAACGTCATCCTCACCGAGACCCGGCCCGGGCGGTATCACGCCCGGCTGCTCGACTTCGGCATCGCCAAGCGCCTCGACGACGATGGCCCGCGGCTGACGCAGGCGGGCATGGTGTTCGGCACGCCGGAGTACATGGCGCCGGAGCAGGCCCGCGGTGAGACGGTCGACGGCCGCAGCGACGTCTACGCGCTCGGCTGCGTGTTCTACGAGCTGCTGACCGGCAAGCCGCCCTTCACCGGCTCGAACAAGATGAACGTCATGCACCGGCAGGCCAGCGAGATCCCGCCGCCGCCGTCGTTCAAGCTCGACACCGAGGTGCCCGGCGCCATCGAGACGGCCGTGATGCGCTGCCTCGAGAAGCGCCCCGAGGATCGGTACCCGGACGCGCCGACGCTGATCGAGGCCCTCGATGGTGCCTTGGGCGCCGACCGCCTGACCCCGATGCCCCTGGCGCCCGCCGCGGTGGAGGCGGCCCCGCCGCAGCGCGCCGCGACCTCGGCGCCGCAGGGATCCCCTGCGGAGGATCGCGGGCCGGTCGACAGCGGCCCGTTCCAGTTGGGTGACGGGGACGCCCCTGCGCGCGATCCGCTCGAGCGGTCCTTCGTCGACACGCCGCCGGCCCTGCGCGGGCTGGCCGAGCCGCCGGCCTTTCGTCCTGGTCCCTCGGGGCGGGCGCTGGCCGCGGCGGCGGCTCTGTTCTTCGGGGCCGTCGCGCTGGCTTCCTGGCTGTTCTCGGCGGATCCGGCCGATCCCGCCGCGCCCGCGGCCGTGGCCGAGGCGCCCCGGCCAAGCCCCGCGCTCTCGCCGAGTCCGGCGCCCGCCGCGGCGCCGCCGCCGGTGGCCGCGGCCGAGCGGCCCGTCGCCGCCCCGCCCGAGCGGAGGGCCGCGCCGGCGAAGCGCCCGCCGACGCCGACGAAGCCCGCGCCCGCACTGGCGGCGTCGGCGCCGAAGAAGGCGCCCGAGCCGAAGCCAGCGGTGGGGGCGAAGCGGGCCACCGAGGCGAAGCGGACGGCCGAGGTGAAGCCCGCGCCCCCGCCGAAGCCCACGCCCAAGGTCGAGCCGAAGCCTTCGGCCCCGGTGATCGTCGTCGACGACGCGCCGGCGCCCGCGCCCGCCAAGAAGCCCGAGAAGGTGGCCGCGGCGAAGCCGGCGCCGGCCGAGCCGAAGCCCGATCCGGCCAAGGCCCGCGCCGAGCGCCTCGAGAAGGCGCGCAAGGCCCTGCGCAAGGGGGCCTTCTCCGACGCGGTCGCCGCCGCGGACGCGGTGCTGGCCGAGGCGCCCGGCGATGACGACGCGCTGTCGCTGAAGAAGCAGGTCAACGAGGTGCGGCAGAAGATCGCGCTCGGCCGGGTGGCGTTCGACGGCGCCGACTGCGTGGGGGCCATTCAGGCCCTCGAGCCGGTGCTCGAGGCGTCGCCGGGCGCGAAGGGCGTCAGCCACATGGTCAACAGCTGCCGAAACGCCCTGCCGCCGCGTCAGCTCTGATCCGCCGCGCACCGACGGGGCGCGATCACCCGGTCACTCCGGCAGGCGCGCCGCCTCCAGCAGGGCGTCGGTGGCGTCCGCTGCCCCCGCCTGCTTGCGCAGCAAAGCCCACAGCAGCGTGACGCGCTCCGCGTCCGCCGAGGTCTGGCGCAGGGCATCGAGCAGCTCGATGGCCTCGTCCCGTCGGCCGGCGGCGGCCAACGCCACCGCCTGCGCCACGCGCAGCCGCCCGTCGCCGGGCGCCACCGCGCTCAGCGTCTCGGCGGCGGCGGCGGCGTCGCCGGTGGCGAGCTGGTGTAGTCCCTTCACCGCGGCCGCCCGATCAGCGTCGCCCGCCCCGCCGAGCGCGGCGGCGCGCGCGGCCCAGCCCGCCTGCGTGGCGGCGAGATCGGCGACCGCGGCCACCTGTTCGGGCGCCCACCACTGATCCAGCAGCGCGTCGCTGCGCTCGACGAGCTGGGCGCTGATCGCGGCGCGGGTCCGGCTGAGCTCGGGGCCGAGGTAGCCGGCCTCGAGGGCGGCTTCGAGCGCGCCGAACGCGCCCTCGGGCCCCGCGAACCGGCCCGCCGTGGCGCGCGGCACGGCCGCCGCGAGGGCGTCCGCGCCGGGGCTCGGCGCGTCGGCGGCGAGCGGCCTCGCCAAGCGACGCTCGGCCAGGGCGAGCTCGGCCGCGACCTTCTCGCGATCGCCGGCCTTCTTCGGCGCGATCTGCAGGTACAGCCGATAGGCCCGCACCGCGCCCTCGACGTCGTCGGCGTACAGGCGCGCGCGGGCCAGCGCCCGATAGAGGGCCGCGGCCTCGGGCAGCGCCTGCGCCAGCGACTGGAAGCGGCGCGCCGCCTCGTTGTAGCGCGCGGCGTTGTACGCGGCCTTCGCCTTCTCCAGATCGGGGTGCTCGGGGAGCGTCGGCGACGGGGCCTCGGCGGGCGCGGCCTGCGGCGCGGCGTCGGCGTCGCCCTGCGCGCCGGCGGGCGCGGCCCACAGGAGGCCGGCGGCCAGCCACGCGGCCCGGGGGGTCACAGCCACGACGGCAGCTCCAGCGCGTAGCCCCCGCCCAGCAGCAGCACGGCGGTGGCGCGCTCGCCGGGCAGGAAGTCGAACTGCCCGCCGATGTGCACGAAGAACTCGGGCGTCAGGCTGTAGCGGACGCCGAGCTCGAGGCCCAGCAGCACCATCCAGTGGGTGAGCTCGGTGTACGCGCCGGTCGCGCTGCGCGCGTCCAGCGTCTCGCGCGTGAACACCAGGCCGCCGTGCGCGTAGGGCTCCAGCCGCCAGGCCGGGTAGCGGCCGCCCACCCAGCCGGGGCGCAGGTGCAGGCGGAAGGGATCGCGGGCCCGACCGGCGGCGCCGTCCACCGTGGCGTCCACCGCGCCGCCGCCGCTGTCGAAGCCCAGCGACAGGGCCTCGACGGTCAGGTAGCGGCTGCGCCAGCCCACGCCCACGTCCAGCCCGCCGGTGCCCAGCGCCGCGTCCTGCGACTCGAGGTCGAGCCGGGCGTCGCCGCGCCCGGTCTGCGCGTCGACGTCTCCAGAGAGGACGGATCCCAGCCGCACCGAGGCCCGCACGTAGTAGGGGTGGGCCAGGGTGTCGGGATCCGGCGTGCGCAGGGCCGTCTTCCAGGCCTCTTCGCTGCGCTGCAGCCCGATGGTGAGGTCGAGGCGCACGCGCGACTTGATGGTGATCTCGTCGTCGTAGGGATCGTGGCCCACGGCCTCCACCCGCAGGCGGTGGGCGCCCGGGGGCAGCTCGATGGGCTTCGAGGTGTCGGCCACCGGCGCGCCGTCGAGCAGGACGCGGGCGTCGTCGGGTGCGATCAGCAGCGCCAACTCGCCATAGGCGTCGGGCAGCGTGACCTTCAGCGTCGTCGGCTTGCCCAGGACGATCTCGAAGGTCTGCTCGACGGGCCGCGAGCCGGGCGCCTCGACGCGCAGGCGGTGGCTGCCCGGGCCGACCGGGTAGGCGCCGCTGCCGTCGCCGACGCGGCGGTCGTCGATGAAGACGGCCGCCTCGGGCGGGGCGGTCGTGAGCTGCAGCGTGCCGTGGCCGCGCAGCTGGCCGAAGGCGTCCTCGGCGGCGGCCTCGAGCGTGGCGCCGGTGCCCGTCCAGGGGCCCTCGGTCGGCGGCGACCGCGTGAGCGTGACGGCGAAGCCGCCGTCGATGGCCTCGGAGGTGGCCACGATCACGCCGGCGGCGCCGAGCAGCTGCAGCATCTCGACGCGGGGGTCGGCGCAGGGGCGGGCGTCGGCCAGGCAGCCGAGCCCGTCGGGCGCGGGGGCGGCCTCCAGCAGGGCGCGCAGCTCGTCGTCGTTCATGCGATGCTCGGGGGCGTCGCCCCGCGCCGCGATCAGCGCGACCCGAAGCTCCGCGCCGCGCGGGCCGGGGAACTGCCACACCAGCGGGGGCGCGCCGAGCAGGAGGACGAGGAGGAGGCCGTGCACGCGGCGATGGTAAGGGCAAGCGCGGGTCGAGCGCACCCCCCTCGCGAGCGGGTGTGATTCCAACCCGTTGGTGCACCGTGCGCCCCGCCAGGACGGTCGGGCGATCAGCTTTCAGCGGTCAGCTTTCAGCTCCGCCGCGGCGATTGTACCTTCTGCCCGGAAGCCCGGCGCTCTGCGCTTGCCGAGCGGTTCCGCACTCGGCACGGCGTACGGGCCCGGCTGACAGCTGACTGCTGACGGCTGACAGCCGGTTCGACTGGCCACCAACGGCTCGTAAGCAGACCCTCGCGAGCTTGCCCGTGCGCGTCCGGCTGACCTAAGCTGCGAGACCTCGAAGCCCAGCCGGGAGCCCGCCATGCGCCGCGCCGTCGTCCTGCCCCTCGCCGCCCTCGCTTGCGCCGCCTGCAGCGAGGAGGTCACCGAGCCGGCCAACAAGCCCAGCATCACCAGCGCGCTGATGACCTGCACACCGGTCGGCGGCGGCAACAGCGAGGCCTACCGCCTCGACCGCGTGGAGATCATCGTGCTCGATCTCGACGGCGCCGAGGACATCGAGTCGCCGACTGTGTGGGTGGGCGCGACGCCCCTGCCCATGGAGGGCACGGACATCCCCAAGCAGGGGACGTCGCCGGCGGGCTGCGGCCCCGCGTCCTGCGAGCGCATGTTCGTGTGGGAGCGGGGGCCGAACACCGCCCAGCTCTACTGCGGCGCCGACGGCACCCTGCTCGACGCCTTCGTCGAGGTGACCGACACCCGCGGCTTCTTCGTCCGCCGGGTGCTCGAGTCCGAGAGCATCTGAGGACGCCCCGCCACCGCCTCAGGGTGGCGCGCTGCCCTCCACCTCGTCTCCGCGATCCATCGGCCCGGCGAAGTCGCCGTCGAAGGGCGGCCCCTCGTCGTTGCTGGTGCGGATGATGCCGCGCCACACGCCCTCGGCGAGGGCGTCCACCGTCAGATCGTCGTTCTCCTCGACGAACCGCATCTCGCCCTGAAGCGTCATCCGGGTGTCGATGCGCAGGCGCCCGATGATCGCCTCGGCCGCGTCGCCGGCCACGCCGAGGACGGTGGTGCACCAGCCCTCGATCGTGTTGCGGCTGACGATGTTGATGCCGCCGAGCCGCAGGTGGCTGTTGCCGCCGGTGATGCCGTTGGCGAAGCCGGGGCAGTTCGCCAGGTTCAGGAGGGCGTCGTGCAGGTTGTTCGCGCCGTCGGCGATGAAGGGCAGCACGATGTTGTTGAGCACGAAGATGATCAGCCGGCCGTACTGCAGGTCCATCGTGTGGCTGTCGATGATGCCCTGGTTGTAGGTGTGGATCCGGCCGCTGAACTGGCCGAAGACCAGCTGGATGCCGTCGGCGGCGGCGGCGACCTCGTCCATCGTGAAGGCGTAGCGCCCGCACTCGGGATCCGGATCGCCGTCGCAGGGCAGCCGCCAGTAGAAGGCCATGCCGATCCAGTTCTGGCTGCCGTCGAAGGTGCCGTCGCGCCGCGGTTTCGAGAGGCGCATCTTGCTGATGACCTCCATGTTGCTGACGACGCTGATGATGTCCGAGCCGATGGTGAAGAAGTCGCGCAGCCAGTCCGGGCCGTCGTTGTCGATGTAGTCGTTGATGATCTCGTTGAGATCGTCCTCGACCCATCCCCGCACCAGGTCGACCACCAGGGCGCCGATTGCGCCCGCGGCCTCGCGCACCAGGCCCTCGACGAGATCGAACACCAGCCCGGCGATCTCGCGCTCGTGGTTCTGGTCGCCGAAGAAGCGCACCAGCGCCCGGATCACGTCGCCGAGCGTGCCCGGGATGGCGTCGGTGAAGTCGAAGTGGTTGATGAGGGTGTAGGTGCCGGCCGGGTTGAGCGGCAGCAGGAAGACGGACACGCGCACGCGGCGGATCTCGTCCGCCCGCACCACCAGATCGCCGGCGCAGCCGCCGGCGGCGAGCACGCCGTTGGTCGCCGTCCGGGCGCGCACCAGCACCGAGAAGCGGGTGCCGGCGAGGATGTTCTCGACCAGCAGGCGATCCGAGTGGTGCTCGACCTGGGCCGAGTGCAGCACCTCGGCCTCACCCTCGGGGCGGGTGAGGTAGTAGGGATCCTCGCAGAAGGTGTCGTCGGTCAGCAGGTACACCTCCAGCTGGCCGAGCGGCACGGGGCCCTCGTAGTCGAAGGCCACCTCGATGTCGCCCGCCGGCAGATCGCGCACGTGCACCGTGAACTGCAGGCGGCGGGTGTCGGGGCTCCACGCCTCGACCGTGAAGTCGCGCAGCTCCATGCCCGCCTGGAAGTCGACCGCGGCGAGGCCGTTGGCGTCGGTGACCGTGCGGCGCGCGCTCAGGCTGGCGCCCTCGGCGTCCTCGTCGACGATGGCGAACTCGACCCGGTCGTTGGGCACCGGGTTGCCCTCGGTGTCCAGCAGCAGGACCGCGAGCTCGACCTGGCCGCCGACGTGGACGTCCTTCTCGTCGTCGCCCGCGATGACCAGGATGCGGCCGAAGGTCTGGGGGGGCAGCAGGTTGCCGGCGTCGTCGAACTGGGGGCGGTTGTCGCCGCCGGGCGCCGGCGTGCGGTCGGGATCCTGCTCGGTCAACACCTCGCGGTGATCGGGCTTGGCGGCGTTGTCGTCGCAGCCCGCGAGCAGCGCCAGGGGCATGGCCACGAGGGCCGTGGCGAGCCAGATCACCGACGATTGGGTGCGCATGTCGACCTCCCCCGGCTTCGCGATTCCAGCGGCGGTGAAGGATAGCAGAGTCGGCGGCGCAACGACCAACCGCCGCGGAGGGGCCGGGCGCGCCCCGGATCAGTCCTCCCGGCGGCGGCGGATCACCCGCACCAGACCGAGCAGCGCGAGCAGCGCGGTGAACACCATCGCCACCAGCGCGGCGGCGTGATGCCACCGGCTGGAGGGCTGGTCGGTCGTGTCGAAGATCCGAATGG
>JAUHXL010000275.1 GCA_030426945.1 bacterium | reverse complement strand
TCTCGTTCACCTTCGACTATTCGCGCGCCCTGGGTGTCGCGTGCCAGGGCGAGGGCTGCGATCGCCCCACGCTGGTGGACATGGGCGTCCTGCAGGGCGCCGTCAACCTGGGCGCCGGCACCGCGACATTCATCGACATCAACGGTGACGGCCTGCCCGACGTGCTCGACACCAGCGGCGAGGGTCCGCACCGCTTCCACCTCAACACGCTCACCCCGGACGGCGACGGCTTCGCCCACGGCTTCGCCGCCCCGGTGGAGAGCGCGGTGGCCAACGGCGGCGGCTTCCGGCTCAGCGCGGCCAACGTGCAGACGCTGGACATCAACGGCGATGGCTACGCCGATCTGGTCGACACCCAGAGCGGCGCCTTCCTGCTCAACGGGGGCCGGGGCAGCGACTGGGCCATGGCCGGCGATGGCATCGAGATGGTCGGGCTGCCGAGCTTCGCGGGCGACGGCGCGGCGTCGCTTCGCTTCATCGACCTCGACAACGACAAGCGCATCGATCTGCTTCAGGCCACCTCGGGCGCCACGCGCGCCTGGTTCAACGAGGGCGACAGCTTCCGCACCGCCGAGCTCGAGGCGATTGGCCCCGGCTTCGCCACCGCCAATCTGCAGCTGGCCGACATGAACGGCGATGGGCTGAACGATCCGGTCGAGATCGGCGAGGCGGGCTCGGTGCGCTACAAGCTCAACCTGGGCGCAGGCCGCTTCTCGGCCGAGTGGAAGCCGATCCCCGGCGCGGACGTGGCGCCCGCCGAGCAGGAGCTGGTGGATCTGGAGGATCTCAACGGCGACGGCCTGTCGGATCTGGTGGTGGTCAACAGCGGGCTCGTGAAGTACGCGCTGAACACCAACGGCACCACCTTCGAGCCCTTCCGCACGATCGAGAGCGATGACATCGACGGCGTCATCCCCGAGCGCGGCGCCGGGGTCACGGTGCTCTATGCCGACATGAACGCCAACGGCTCGGAGGACGTGGTCTGGTTCGCGCCCAACGGCGCGGTGCAGTACCTCGAGCTGTTCCCGGTGCGTCCGCACCTGCTCAGCCGCATCGACAACGGCATCGGCATGGTGCAGCGCATCGACTACGGCAGCAGCGTCGAGCACGCCGCGCGCGCCGCCGCCGCCGGCGAGCCGTGGGACGTGACGCTGCCCAACCCGATGCTGGTGGTCGATCGCATCGACACCTACGTCACGCTGACCGGGGCCGACGACGGCTCGGGCTTCCACGAGCTGACCGAGTATCGCTATCGCAATGGCTTCTACGACGGCGAGGAGAAGCAGTTCCGCGGCTTCACCGACGTGACGCTCACCCGCCTGGCCAACGAGGCGCAGGCCGAGGGCGTCACCGTCTTCCGCTTCGACAACGGGCTCGAAGACGACGCGTACAACGGCAAGCTGCTCGAGACGGCGACCTTCACCGGCGGCGAGCCGCTCGAGGTGCGCACGATGGAGTACGCCGACTGCCCGGTGGACGGCATCCCGCCGGCGGGCGAGCTGCGCGAGGCGATCCGCTTCGTGTGCCCGGTGGCCACCGAGCGAGTGCTGCAGGAGGACGCGCCGGCGGCCGAGTGGGTGACGCTCCGCGACGAGATGACCTACGACGGCTATGGCAACGTGATCCTGGCGGCGATGCTGGGGGACGTCGACCGCGAGGGTGACGAGCGTTACAAGGCGACGACCTACGTCGCGCCCGACTCGACGGGCGGCCTGTGGCTGCTCGGGCGCGCGGCGCGACGGGTCCAGTACAGCGATCCGGACGATCCCCAGCAGTCCGAGGTGCGCGTGTACTACGACGGCGAGCCCTTCGTGGGGTTGCCCGAGGGTCAGCTGACGCGGGGCGCGGTGACGCGCCAGACGCTGCGCATCGCCAGCGGGGACGATACGGTCATCGAGAGCGTCCGGCAGCGGATCGATCCGACCAGCGGGCAGGTGGTCGAGGCCTTCGATCCGCTCGGCGATCCGGCGGATCCGACGACCCACCGGACCATCTGGCAGTACGACGACGCCGGACAGTTCGCCGTGCTGTCCGAGTCCTTCCTGCTCGATCCGGATGGGGCCCCCTACAGCGTGCGCCGCACCTCGCGCTGGGACGTGCGCTGGGGTCAGCGCACCGAGGTCAGCGCCCCGATGGTGGTGCGCGACGGCGCCCCGGTGACGCCGGCGAACGCCACGCGCATCCGCCTCGACGACTTCGGGCGGCCGGTGGCCTGGCTGCTGCCGGGCGACATGCCGCAGGCGCCGACGCTGAGCTACGAGTACGTGTACGGGGATCCGGTGAGCCACGTCCTGCTGACCCGGCGGCTGACGGCCAACGAGATCAGCGTCTCGAAGGTGTGCTTCGACGGCCGCGGCGGCGTGGTGCAGGAGCGTGACTCGCTGGGCGACGGCGCGGTGTCGGTGTCGGGCTTCAAGCTGCTCAACTCGAGCGGCAACACCGTGCGCAGCTACCAACGCTTCCTCTCGGACACCATGGACTGTGACACGGCCCCGCCCGAAGACGTGCTGTTCACCGCGCTGCGCTACGACGCCTCGGGCCGGGTGCTCGAGGTGGAGCGCCCGGACGGCGCCCTGTACGGCACGCCGTCGGTGACCCGGACCGCCTACGGCCCGCTGACCGCGATCAGCTGGGATCCCGAGGACAACGATCCGGAGAGCCCTCACTTCGACACCCCCAGCACGGTGCTGGTCGACGGCCTCGGCCGTCTGCGGGCGATTCAGCGGGTGCTCGGCGGCGAGGTGGCCACCTGGGAGGTGGCCTACGACAACCTCGACAACGTCGCCCGCGTCACCGACCCCGAGGGCAACGCTTACACTCAGGTGTTCGACCTGATCGGGCGCCCGACCGAGGCCACCACGCCCCACCACGGCACCACCCGCTTCGCCTACGACGACGCGGGCAACCAGATCAGCCGGACCGACGCCCGCGGGGTGACCGTGGCGTACACGTTCGACGGGCGGAACCGCCTCGTCAGCCGCTTCGATCCCGACGCGCCGGAGACCTCGCGGGTGGACTGGCGCTGGGACGCCGATCCGACCTGCGATCCGGGCGAGTGTACTCAGCTCGCCGGCCGACTGGCGTCGGTCACCTACCCGCTGGGCGAAGGCCAGGCGGGCGAGGCGCGGGGGATCGACCGCTTCGGCTACGACATCCGCGGCAACGTGGTGCTCGAGGCCCGCAACCTCGACGGCGTCGACCTGGTGGTGCGGCGCGCCTTCGACACCGCCAACCGTCTGCGCAGCATGACGCTGCCGGACGGCGGGGAGGTCGCGCTGGAGCGCGACGAGGCCGGGCAGATCACCGCGATCCCCGGCTTCGTCGACGCCGTGATTCGCTCGGACCGCCAGCTCCTGGCCGAGGTGCGCTTCAGCAACGGGGCCACCGAGACGCGCGCGTACGATGACATCCAGCGCCTGGTCGGCCTGTCGGTCACCGACGCGGGCGGCGACGCCGTCCTCGACATGGGCTATGGCTTCGACCGCACCGGCAACCTGCTCGCGATCACCGACCGGGCCCCCGGCCGCGGCCCCCGCGGCCTCGAGGCGACCCTGGACGACTGGTACCGGCCGCTGTCGGTGGAGCTGGCGCCCGGCGCGCCCGAGGCCGAGACGCTGACCCTGGACTACGGGCTGCTGGATCAGATCCTCTCGCGCACGTCGAGCCGCCCGGGCAGCCCGGCCAACATCGGCGCCTACACCTACGAGCCGGACGCGCCGACGCGGGTCGCGACGGCGGGTGAGCTGGACCTCGAGCACGACGCCGCCGGCAACGTGGTGCAGCGCGGCGAGCAGACGCTGGATCGCGACTTCCTGGGCCGGATGACCGAGGCCAGCGACGCCGCGGGCGCCCAGGTGACCAGCTGGTACGGCCCCGGCCGCGCGCGCGTGGCCAAGCAGGACGCGGGCGCGTGGACCCTGTACGGGCCGCAGGGCTACGTCGTGCGCGACGGCGTCGGCTACACCTACGTCGCGCTCGAGGGGCGGCGGGTGGCGCGGCGCGCCAGCCTGGCGCTGCAGCCGGTGATCTACCCGGACGTGGCGCCGGTGGACGCGGCCGACGGGGCGATCAGCGCGGGCGACGCCTGGGTGGCCTGGGCGCGCAACGAGGGGGTGGCCGAGGGTCAGGCCGTCGACGCCGCGCCCCAGGCGATGCTGGCCGCGGCCGCACGGCGGCTGCTGGTCGAGAGCGAGGACGCCACCCGCTGGCTGCACCACGATCACCTCGACAGCGTGGTCGCCGCCACCGACGGCGGCGGCGCGGTGCGCGGCGCCCGCGCGTGGTATCCCTTCGGGCAGCCCTGGTGGTCGGAGGGCGACGTGGACGCCTACGGCTTCACCGGCCAGGAGCACGACGTCGGCACCGGACTGATCGCGTTCGCCAGTCGCTTCTACGACCCTCACACCGCCCGCTGGGCGTCGGCTGATCCGCAGTTCACGCGGCTGACGACGGCGGCGCTCGAGGCGCAGCTGAGCGACGCGATCGGCGGCTTCTCCTATGTCGGCAACGGCCCGCTGGACCACATCGATCCGCTGGGCTTGAACAAGAAGAAGAAGAACCGGGGCGACGACGCCAAGGTGAAGACCAAGTCGAAGAAGAAAAAGCCGAAGAAGAAGAAGAAACGAAAGAAGGACGATGACGACGACGACGGCGCCGGGGCCACGCCGAGCGGCGACGGCGGAGGCGGCGTCGGCGACGGCGACGGCGACGGCGACGGCGCGGGCGGGACGGGCGCACCGGCCAACGCCGCGGCGCGTCCGGCCGACGCGGAGGCGTCGTTCGTCACCGGCAAGAACGGTGACCGCAAGAACCGCAGGGAGGCCGACAAGGACGCGCGCGCCGTGACCTCGCCCAAGACCATCCTCAAGACCGTGATCGGCGCCACGGCCGCCGGCCTGGTCACCGCCGGTGGCGTCGTGCTGACCTACGAGCTGACGCAGGAGAGGCCGCCCGAGGGACCCGAGGAGGTCCCGCCGGAGATCATCCCGACGCTCGACGTGGTCGAGCCGGACGGCTCGGGGGTCGACAGCGTCGACGTCGATCTCACCTTGTTCCACGATCAGCCGCCGCTGAACGAGAGCGGGGTGGGCAACTCGAACGAGACGCCGTCCGGCCCCAGCCTCAGCCTGTATGGATTGGAGGGCAACTGATGCGCTGCGACACGATTCGACACCTGGCGGTCTCGCTGGTGCTGTTGCTGGGCGCCGTCGGGTGTGACGACGGCGGGGGCGGTGGCGGCGGCGCCGGGGGCGCCGACGGCGGTGATCGCGCGGACGCCGCGCGGCCGGACGGTGGGGGCGGGGGCGCCGACGTCGGCCCCGGCCGCGACACCGGGCCGGGCGGCGACGACATGGGCGTCGCGTGCCCGCCCGGCACCGACGGCTGCCCGTGCGCGGCCGGCGCGTGCGAGGGCGAGCTGGTGTGCCGCGAGGGCACCTGCGCCCCGCCGGTGCAGCAGGGGCTGGCCATCGCCGACGCGGCGGCGCGCAGCTGCGAGGTGCTGTTCCGCGAGGGCGCGGGCATCGCGGTCCTCGGCGCGACCTACGACGAGGGCGTCGAGGGCTTCCTGATCCGCGAGGCGCCGTCGGCGGCGCTGGCCTTCCTGCGCACGGCCGACGCGCCCTTCGAGGTGGGCAGCGTTCAGCTTCAGCTCGACGGCGACGCGGCCGCCCTGTCCATCGTGCGCGCCCGCTGCTTCGACGCCCGCGGAGCCGAGCTCGCGGGCGACGGCGTCACCCTGCCCTGACCACCTGCCCCTGGGCGGCCACCGCCCAGGGGGCCACCGCTTCACGCCCCGGCGCCGGTCGAGGCCGGTCGGCGTTCGCCCCGCGAGCGCCCGTCAGCGGAGCCCCCGCGGCACCATCCAACGCTCCGCCAGCTCGAACACGCCCTGCGCGACCAGCGCCAGGGCGGCGGCGGGGACGGCGCCCTCCATGATCAGATCCACCCGGTCCAACCGGATGCCGGTCAGGATGGGCTGGCCGTAGCCGCCGGCGCCGATGAGGGCGCCGAGCGTCGCGGTGCCGATGTTGATGACGGCCGCGGTCTTGACGCCGGCGAGGATGCTGCGGGCGGCGAGCGGGAGCTCGATCCAGCGCAACCGCGGTCCGGCGGGCAGACCCAACGCCTCGGCGCTCTCGCGCAGGGGGCGCGGGATGTCGGTCAGGCCGGCGTGGGTGTTCCGCACGATGGGCAGCAGGCTGTAGAGGAACAGCGCGGCCATGGCGGGCGGGGCGCCAATGCCGAAGGGCGGGATCATGAAGACGAGCAGGGCGAGGGACGGGAGCGTCTGCAGGACGCCGACGACGCCGAGCACCACCTGGCCGAGGCGGGGTCGGTGGGCGGCGACGATGCCGAGGGGGACGGCGAGCAGGACGGCGCCGAAGAGGGAGACGCCGACGAGGGCGAGGTGCTCGAGGGTGCGATCCCAGAGGCGGGTCCAGCGGCCGGTGACCTCGACCTCCACGTCCACCTCGAGGGCCTTGGCGAGGAAGTCGGCGGCGACCTGGGCTTCGGGCACGCGGTCGATCTTCGCCCGAGCGTTCAGGCGGGCCATCGTCGCGTCGTCGATCTGGCCCTCGAGGCGGCGCAGCGCCTGGGCGGCGCCGGGGGCGCGCTGCTCGAGGTCGGCGCGCCAGACGAACGCGGCCTCGTACTTGGGAAAGTGGCCGCGATCGTCTTTCAGCACGCGCAGGCCGTAATGCGGGATCTCGGCGTCGGTGGCGTAGGCGTCCATCACGTCCACGTCGCCCTGGTCGAGGCCGCGGTAGGCGAGGTCGTGGTCGAGGCCGCGCACGTCGGCGTGCGGCAAGGCGTAGGCCTTCTGCAGGGCGGGCCAGCCGTCGCCGCGGTCCATGAACTCGTTGCTGAACCGCAGCTTCAGGTCGGGGTGCTTCGCCAGATCGCTGAGGGCGGTGATGCCGAGGGCTTCGGCGCGGTCCTCGCGCATGGCGAGCGCGTAGGTGTTGTCGAAGCCGAAGGGGCGCGCGATGCGCAGGTTTCGCCGGGCGAGGGCGGCGCGGATGGCGTCGAGATCGGCGTCGGGGGCCAGCTCGTCGGGCAGCAGCTCTTGCAGGAGCGTGCCGGTGTACTCGGCGTAGACATCCAGATCGCCGCGCTCCAGCGCGGCCCACAGCACGCGGGTGCCGCCCAGGTCGCGCTGGTGGCGGGCCTCGAAGCCGGCGTCGCGCAGCAGCGCCTGGGCCAGCTCGCCGAGGATGACGCTCTCGGTGAACTTCTTGCTGCCGACGACCAGCTCCTCGGCGCCGGCGGGGCGCGCCGCGGCGAGGAGCGTCAGGAGCGCCAGGAGCGTTCCGAGAGTCGCTTTGGGGAGCGTCGTCACGACGCCTCCAGGTGCAGGCTGCGCTGGGCGTTGACGAAGGTGGTGACGAAGTCGTCGGCCGGGCGCTGGGTGAGATCCTCGAGGGTGCCGGCCTGCACGATGTGGCCGGCGCGCAGCAGGACGATGCGATCAGCGAACCAGGCGGCCTCGGCGAGGTCGTGGGTGACCATCACGACGGTCTTCTGCAGGCGCTGGAACACCTCCTTCAGCTCGACCTGCAGGTCGGCGCGGATCATGGGATCGAGCGCGCCGAGGGGCTCGTCGAGCAGCACGACCTCGGGGTCCAGCATCAGCGCGCGCATCAGCGCCACGCGCTGGCGCTGGCCACCGGACAGCTCGCCGGGGAAGCGCTCGAGCAGATCGGCGGGCAGGTGCACCTGCTCGGCCAGCTCGGTGAGGCGCTCGGCGCGCTTCGCCTTGCTCCACCCCAGGTGGCGCGCCATCAGCGCGGCGTTGGCCCCGGCGGTGAGGTGCGGGAACAGTCCGCCCGCCTGGATGACATAGCCCATGCGGCGGCGCAGCGCGGGCGCCGTCTGGCGCGTGACCGGGGTGTCGAAGAGGCGGACGTCGCCGACGGTGGGCTCGATGAGGCCGACGATCAGGCGCAGCAGCGTCGACTTGCCGCAGCCGCTGGGGCCGATGAGCACGGTGGTGTCACCGACGGCGAAGTCGAGGTCGGTGGGGTGCAGCGCGACGGTCGCGCCGTAGGTGCGGCCGGCGCCGCGCAGCGCGATGACGGGGGCGGTGGCGGGCGAGCTGGGCTGGGCGATGGGTCTGCTCCGGGTCGGGGGTCCGCGCGCATGGTGGATCAGGGGTGCGTCGGGATCAACGCGCGCGCGGCGCACCAGCGGCGGTGCGGTTCGCGCGCGCGGCTCAGTCGCCCAAGGGCGCGGGCTGCTCGAGCGTGACGACGCGCGCGGTGGCGAGGTAGGCGCAAACGGCGCGGAGCGGGGAGGCGCGGAGGACGGCTTCGCGGCGCAGAGGCGTCGGCAGGTGGCGGTGGTAGGGGCCCATGCCGAGGCTGCGCGCCAGGGACTTCTCGTGGGCGGCGACGAAGCGGCGGGCGTGATCGTCGGTCGCGGGGGGCACGCCGTCGAGCGGTCGGCTCAGCCCGAGCGTCATGGCGTCCACATCGAAGACCGGATCGGGGCGCTCGTCCGGGCGCGCGGCGCGGACGAGGTCGGCGAGCAGGGCGCCGCCGTGGGCGCCGAGGCCGTGGAGGACGCGGGCGCCGCCGCCTTCGGGCCACTGCAGCAGGGCGTCGAGCGCGGCGCCGCGCGCTTCGGCCCAGGCGCGCGCGAGGGCGAAGCCGAGCGGGGGCGCCGGGCGAGGGCGGAAACGCGCTGGGGCCTCGCCACCGGTGGCGTCGGTCAGCACGCGGTCGCCGCTCACCAGCGCCACGCGGCGCGCACGGCCGCCGAGCTTCAGCGGACCGTCTTCCTTGCGGTCGAGGGGCTCGGACGTGCCCAGCAGGTCGCCGGTGAGGCGGTCGTAGATCTCGGTGCCCCCCTCGTCGGCGATGTTGCCGTGCAGCTCGCCCCGCCCCCAGCGGCGCTCAGCCGCCGGGCCCAGGACGTGGCGCCCGCCGAGGGGCGCTTCGAGCAGGTTCGCGGCCACCGCGCCCGCGAGCACGTCGTCGACCATCTGCGCGGGCCACTCGGCGGCCAGCGAGGGCGGCAACACGGCGGCCAGGCTGTCGCGCGTCACGTACCCCTGCCCGCCCGCCAGCACCAGCGCCTGCTGGATCAGCACACCGGGGCGGAAGTCGGTGGCGTCGGCGCACAGGTCGCCGCGGCCGGCCCGCCGCAGCATGACGCGGAACAGCGCGCGCTCGACGGGATCGGCGAAGGCGTAGCCCAGCGCGGTGTCCTTGGCCCCGCGGCGCCCGCCGCGGCCGCCCTGCTGCAGCAGCGCCCCGACGCTGGAGGGTGGCCCGGCCAGCAGCACGTAGTCGACGGTGCCGATGTCGATGCCCAGCTCGAGCGTCATCG
>JAUHXL010000274.1 GCA_030426945.1 bacterium | reverse complement strand
CGCGCTCCGGCATGTCGGGGTAGGCGGAGCGACCGAGTCGATCCGCGGCGACGGCCTGCAGGACCGCGTCCGGCGCGGACAGCGCCGGCAGGATGGCCTTCACCACCTTCGCCTTCGCGTCGCCCGGGCGCGCCTTCGCGATCTGGAAGTCGCGCACGTTGCCCAGGGCGCGGATGGCGGCCACCCGCGCCGTGGTGCTGCCCTTCTCGGCCAGCTCGATCATCTTGTCCAGCGTGCCCGCGTCGACCTTCTCGTCGCCGATGATCAGGCGGGCGGCGCGCAGGGCCTGCATCTGCACGACGCCGGCCTTCGAGCCCAGCCGGGCCCGCACCACCTTGCGGAAGTTCTCGTCGACCGTCGGGCGCTCCTTGTGCTTGCGCCGCGCGAAGGTGCGCCCCATCCCGTCGAGCGCCGCGGCGACCACCTCGGGCTCCGGGTGGGTCGCCGCCAGCCAGAGGAACTGACGGGCGAGCGCCGGATCGCGGCGCGTGATGTGGGGGAACTGGGCGCCCCGGACCTGATCGGCCAGGCTGTTGGCGCCGGTCACGACGGCGGCGTCGGGCGTGCCGCTCAGCTTGACCGGCGTCTGCTTCTGGGCGTGGGCCGTGCCGACGAGCGACAGCGCACACAGCGCAACGAGTGCGAACCTCATCTCTTCCCCTCTCTCCGAGACCACGTCTGGTCGGATGCGTGTTTGGCGTTGCGGAGCAAGCCACGCTGGCCCTCGGAAGTCAATCGAGGGCCGGCGAACGGGGGCGCGGACGGGGACGAGACGCCCCCATTCACTCGGCGGGCGGCGCGTCCTCGTCCGAGGTGACCGCGTCGGAGCTCGCCGCGGGGGCCGGGCCGTCCGTCGAGTCCGGAAAGCGGAACGTGAAGGCGGTGTCGTCGCCCGGATCGACGTCGATGACGAGGCGCCCGCCGTCCCGCAGCGGGCCGAAGAGCAGCGCGTCGGCCAAGGGCTTCTTGATGCGGTCGCGAATCACCCGACCCATCGGGCGCGCGCCGTTGAGCGGATCGTAGCCCTCGGTCGCCAGGCGCTCGATGGCGGCCTCGGTGGCCTCGACCACCACGCCGCGCTCGGCGAGCTGGCCGCCGAGCTCGGCGACGAACTTGCGCGCGATGCGCTCCATGACCGAGCTCGGCAGCGGCGCGAACTTCACCCGCGCGTCCAGCCGGTTGCGGAACTCCGGGCTGAAGCGCTCCTTGAAGGCGCGGTCATCGTCCCCCGCGTGGTCGGCCCCCTCGGCGAAGAAGCCCGGGCGCTGCCGCTGCAGATCCCGCGCGCCCACGTTGCTGGTCATCACCAGCACCACGTTGCGGAAGTCGGTCTTCTTGCCGTTGTTGTCGGTCAGCGAGCCGTGATCCATCACCTGCAACAGCAGGTTGAAGACATCCGGGTGGGCCTTCTCGATCTCGTCGAGCAGCAGCACCGAGTGCGGCGCCTTGGCGACCGCGTCGGTCAGCAAGCCGCCCTGATCGAAGCCGACGTAGCCGGGCGGGGCGCCGATGAGGCGGCTGACCGTGTGGCGCTCCATGTACTCGCTCATGTCGAAGCGCAACAGCTGCAGCCCCAGCAGATCGGCCAGGGCGCGCGCGAGCTCCGTCTTGCCCACGCCGGTCGGGCCGCTGAAGAGGAACGATCCGATGGGCTTGTCCGGGTGGGCCAGACCCGACCGGGCCATCTTGATCGCCGTGGCCACCTGCCCGACGGCCTCGTCCTGGCCGTAGATACGCTGCCTGAGCTCGGTCTCGAGATCGGCCAGGCGCTCGCGATCATCCTGAGCCACCTGCTTGGGCGGGATGCTGGCCATGCGCGCCAACGTGCGCTCGACGTCGGCCTCCTCCACCGTGACCCGCCCGGCCAGCTTCACCTCGGCGGCCGCCTCGTCGATCACGTCGATCGCCTTGTCGGGCAGCCGGCGGTCGTGCAGGTAGCGCCCCGCCAGCCGCGCCGCCTCCTCGATGGCCTTCTCGGTGTAGGTGACGCCGTGGAAGTCCTCGTAGCGGCCCTTCAGGCCGCGCAGGATCTCGATGGTGTCCTCGACCGAGGGCTCGCTGACCTCGACCTTCTGGAAGCGCCGCGCCAGCGCGTGATCGCGCTCGAAGATGCTGCGGTACTCCTTCCAGGTGGTGGCGCCGATGCAGCGGATGACCCCGCGGGCCAGCAGCGGCTTCAGGATCGACGAGGCGTCGAGCGCCCCGCCGCTGGCCGCGCCGGCGCCGATCAGCGTGTGGATCTCGTCGACGAACAGCACGGCACCTTCGGTGCGCTCGAGCTGCTTCACGACCGCCTTCAGCCGGTTCTCGAAGTCGCCGCGGTAGCGCGTGCCGGCCACGAGCGCCCCGACGTCCAGCGCGTAGATGACCGCGTCCTTCAGCTGCTCGGGCACGCGGCCCTCGTGGATCGCCAGGGCCAGGCCCTCGACGATGGCCGTCTTGCCGACGCCGGCGTCGCCGACGAACACCGGGTTGTTCTTCCGGCGGCGGCTCAGCACGTGGATCGTGCGCTCGAGCTCCTGCGAACGCCCCACCATCGGGTCGATGCGGCCCTCGGCGGCCTCGGCGTTCAGGTTGGTCGAGAACGCCTCGAGAGCCTTGGCCGGCGGCGGCCCCTCGCCCTCGCCGTCCTCGTCCTCGTCGCGCTCGAGGAAGTGGGCCTCCTCGCGCTCGTCGGCGCCGACCGCCTCGTCCTCACCCTCGTCCTCGACATAGCCCTTGCTGCGGCCGTGCGAGACGTAGCCCATCAGATCCATCTTGCTGATGCCCTGCTTCTTCAGCAGGTACACCGCGTAGCAGTCGCGCAGGTTGAACAGCGCGATGAGCACGTGCGGCCCGCCGACGGCGTTGCGCTCCGACGACTGGGCGTTGAACACGGCGCGCTGCAGCGCCTCCTGAAAGCCCAGCGAGGGGGCCACCTCGAAGGGCAGGTGGTCGGGCACGGTGGGCACGTTCTCGTCGAGGTAGCGCTCGAGCTCCTCCTCGAGCCGCTTGACGTTGCCCCCGCAGGCACGCAGGGCCTTGATCGTCACGCGATCGTGCAGCAGCGCCAGCAGCAGGTGCTCCGGCCCGGCGAACTCCTGCCGGCGGTGACGCGCGTTGTCGAGGGCGACCTCGATCCCGATCTTCAGCTCTTCGGTCAGCTCGACCATCGCCTCACTCGTCCTCTTCGCGCCCGCCGTCTTCGGGCTCGATGGTCAGCCGCAGGGGCATCTCGTGCTGGCGCGCGAGCCGCTCGACCTGCGCCACCTTCGAGGCCGCGACGTCGTAGGGATAGATGCCCGCGATGCCGCGACCGCGCGTGTGCACGTGCAGCATGATGCTGCTGGCCTCGGCGTGCGACTTGTGGAAGTAGCGCATCAGCACCATCACCACGAAGTCGCGCGTGGTGTAGTCGTCGTTGTGGAACACGACCCGGTACATGGGCGGCCGCTTGAGCCGCCGCCGCGTCAGGACTTCGGTCTTCTCGTCCCGCCGCGGATCATCGTCCCCCGGATCCTTCGATCTGCTCACGCCTCACCTCGGCCCCAGCCCGGCGACTCCGCCCCACGCGGACGTGCCGTCGTGATACTAGACCACCGCGGCCAGCATCGGGATGCTTTGCGCGCGGCTCCCTGGGCCACGGGCTGTCCTAGGATGAGCGCCCGGCCGGCCGGGTTTCACGGCCCCTGCGTCGGATCACGCTGTCGCCGCGTGA
Source organism: bacterium (assembly GCA_030426945.1). GTDB lineage: Bacteria > Myxococcota_A > Bradymonadia > UBA7976 > UBA1532 > JACKDN01. The sequence continues at coordinate 5,652 of JAUHXL010000274.1, read as the reverse complement.
ACAGCCGCGGCAAGAAGCCGGGATAGCGGGGCTCCCCCAGCAGGATGTAGTGATCGTCGCCCCCCAGGGCGAGGCGCACCTGCTCGGTGACGTCCCGGCACGCGATCGTCAGGCGCAGCTCGCCGCCCGGCCCGGGCGCGCGCGCCGTCTCGGCGCAGCCCAGCAGCTGCGCGTCCCCCAGCACGCGCGCCAGCGAGGACACGACGCGCGTGCGCGTGCAGTTGGGGTGGGTATAGCCCGCGCACCGATCCGTGCCGCTGCCCTCGACCACCGCGCGCCAGCGGGCCTCGTCCCCGTTGAACACGTCCGCCACGCAGGCCTCCCGGTGGCAGGCCTCGAGGCCGGCCCGGACGACGTCCTCGCCGAGGGTCTGCACCGCGGCCGCCGCGCCGTCCCGCCGGACGGTGGTCATCAGCTGTCCGAAGGCGTCCTGGTTGGGGGGCGACTCGGGCCCTCGCTGGATCCACCAGTAGACCAGCCCGGCCAGCGCGAGGCTCTGCGCGACCACCAGGCCGACGATCAGCCGCCGCGAGGCGGCGCGCCGCGACCCCGTCATCAGACGGCGCCCCGCATCATCGGCCGCAGCTCGGCGTCATCGCGCTCGCCTGCATCGACGACCCCTGGACGGCCGGCGCCGACGCGCCGGCGGGCGCGGCCACCCCACGCTCAGCTGCACCCGGTGGTGCCGCCACAGCTGACGCACTTGAGGCACGACCCGTTGCGCACCAGGGTCAAGGCGCCGCACTCCGGGCACGGATCGCCCTCGTAGCCCTGCTGCCGGGCGCGCGCCCGCGCGCGCGCCTGGTCCTGCTTCGCCGGCTCCACCCGGCCCAACGCCAGCGCCGTCGCGGCGCCGCCCGCCCCCCGCGCCATGGGCGCGCTCGGCCCGGGGCTGATCGTCGTCGTGGTGGGGGTCACCGCGTGCAGCACGGGCTGCGCGGCCTTGCCCACGGGCGCGGCCGGCGCCGGGGTCGCGTTGCGGTGGAAGCCCGCCGAGTCGTGGCCACCGTTGGCCGCCACCGGCGCGGGCCCCAGCGTGCTGCCCTCGGCCAGCACGACCTCCTCGGTGTACTCCGGCTCGTCCTTCTTGCCGACGTGATCGCCGCGCAGATCCTCCTCGCTGACCTGCGCCAGGTCGTTGCGGCCCAGGTAGGTCACCGCCAGCTCGCGGAAGATGTAGTCGATGATCGAGGTCGACATCTTGATGCGGTCGTTGCCCATCACCATGCCGTTGGGCTCGAAGCGCGTGAAGACGAAGGCCTCGACGAACTCCTCGAGGGGCACCCCGTACTGCAGGCCCAGCGACACCGCGATGGCGAACGAGTTCATCAGGCTGCGGAAGGCGGCGCCCTCCTTGTGCATGTCGATGAACAGCTCGCCCAGGCTGCCATCGTCGTACTCGCCAGTGCGCAGGTAGACCTTGTGGCCGCCGACCATCGCCTTCTGGGTGTAGCCGCGGCGCCGCTGGGGCAGCCGCCGGCGTCGCGCCAGGTAGCGCAGGACGATGCGCTCGGCGACCTGCATCGCGGCCGCGTGCGGCCGGTCCACGGCCACCGGCAGATCCAGCTGCGTCGCGTCGTCGGTGTTCGCCTCGTCGTCCTCGACGAAGTCGTACAGCGCCGACGACAGGGGCTGGCTCAGCTTGCTGCCGTCGCGGTACAGCGCGTTGGCCTTGATGCCCTTACGCCAGCTGTGCAGGTAGGCCTCCTGCACATCGGCCACCGTCGCGTGCGCCGGCATGTTGATCGTCTTGCTGATCGCCCCGCTGATGAAGGGCTGCACCGCGGCCATCATGTCGATGTGCGCCCGGTAGGCGATGTAGCGCTGGCCCCGCTTGCCGCACTTGTTCGCGCAGTCGAAGACCGGCAGGTGGTGCTCCTTGAGCTGCGGCGCCCCCTCGACGGTCATCGTGCCGCAGACGTAGTCGTTGGCCTCGGCGATCTGCTTGCGGGTCAGGCCCAGCGCGGCCAGCAGGTCGAAGTCCGGCTTGTCGATGTTCGCCGCCGGGATGCCCAGCTTGTCGACGAGGTACTCGTCGCCGAAGGTGAAGCGGTTGAACACCATCGAGAGGTCGAAGGCGCTGGGCAGAAGCCCCGCCAGCCGCTCGATGGTGCGCGCGTCGAAGCCGTGCTCGCGCAGCTTGTCCGGCGCGAGGTGCGGGCAGCCCTCGAGCGCGCCGGTGCCCTTGACGTAGTGCACGATGTCGTCGATCTGCTGCGGGGCGTAGCCCAGCTTGCGCAGCGCGAGCGGCACCGACTGGTTGATGATCTTGAAGTAGCCGCCGCCGGCCAGCTTCTTGAACTTCACCAACGCGAAGTCGGGCTCCACGCCGGTGGTGTCGCAGTCCATCACCAGGCCGATGGTGCCGGTGGGCGCGATGACCGTGGCCTGCGCGTTGCGGTAGCCGTGCTGCTCGCCGAGCTCCAGCGCCCGGTCCCAGGCGGCCCGCGCGGCCTTCAGCAGGTACTCCGGGCACTTCTCGGCGTCGAGGCCCACCGGGATGGTGTGGAGATCCTCGTACTCGGCCCGCGGCACGCCGTAGGTCGCGCGCCGGTGGTTGCGCATGACGCGCAGCATCGAGTCGCGGTTGTCACCGAAGCCGGGGAAGGGCCCCATCTCGGACGCCATCTCGGCGCTCGTGGCGTAGGCCACGCCGGTCATGATCGCGCTGATCGCCCCGGCGAAGTTCGTCGCCTCGGGCGAGTCGTAGGGGATGCCGAGCACCATCAGCGCGGTGCCCAGGTTGGCGTAGCCCAGGCCCAGGGTGCGGTACCGCCAGCTCAGCTGGGCGATCTCGCGGCTGGGGAACTGCGCCATCGCCACCGACACCTCGAGCACCACCGTCCACAAGCGACAGGCGTGCTCGAAGGCCTCCACGTCGAAGCGCGTGTGGTCGTCGGCCATGAACTTCATCAGGTTGGCCGACGCCAGGTTGCACGCCGTGTCGTCGAGGAACATGTACTCCGAGCAGGGGTTGCTGGCGTTGATGCGGCCGCTGCCCGGGCAGGTGTGCCAGTCGTTGATCGTCGTGTCGAACTGCACGCCGGGATCAGCGCAGGCCCACGCGGCGTAGCTGATCTGGTCCCACAGATCGCGCGCCTTCAGCGTCTTCGCCACCTTGCGGTCGGTGCGCCGGATGAGGTCCCAATCGCGATCGTCCACCACCGCCTTCATGAAGGCGTCGGTCAGGCGCACCGAGTTGTTCGAGTTCTGGCCGCTGACCGTCTGGTAGGCCGCCGACTGCCAGTCGACGTCGTACTCGGGGAACTCGATCTCGGTGTAGCCCTGCCGCGCGAACTGCAGCACGCGGTGGATGTACGAGGCCGGGATGTCGGCCGACCGCGCCCGCGCGACGGCCTTGCGCAGCGCCTTGTTGTCCTTGGGGTCGAAGCGATCACCGGCGACCTCGATCTGCGCGGCCTCCATCACCCGGCCGAGGTGCTTCTTGATCTGCTTGCTGCCGGCCACCAGCGCGGCGACCTTCTGCTCCTCGACGGCCTTCCAGCCGACGTACTTCTCGATGTCCGGGTGGTCGACGTCGAGGGTGACCATCTTGGCCGCCCGCCGCGTGGTGCCGCCGCTCTTGATCGCCCCGGCCGCCCGGTCGCCGATGCGCAGGAAGCTCATCAGGCCGCTCGAGCGCCCGCCGCCCCCGAGGGGCTCGTTCTCGCCGCGCAGGGCGCTGAAGTTGCTGCCCGTGCCGCTGCCGTACTTGAACAGGCGCGCCTCGCGGACCCAGAGGTCCATGATGCCGCCCTCGTTGACCAGATCGTCGCTGACCGACTGGATGAAGCAGGCGTGGGGCTGGGGCCGCTCGTACGCGCTCGTGCTGCGGTGCACCTCGCCGGTCGCGTGATCGCAGTACATGTGGCCCTGGGCCGGGCCGGCGATGCCGTAGGCCCAATGCAGCCCCGTGTTGAACCACTGGGGGCTGTTGGGCGCGGCCATCTGCTGCGCCAGCATCGACCGCATCTCGTCGTAGAACGCGCGGGCGCTGTCCTCGTCGTGGAAGTAGCCGCACTTCCAGCCCCAGTAGGTCCAGCAGCCGGCCAGGCGGTCGAACACCTGCCGGGCGTCGTGCTCGCCGGTGTCCCGGCCCGCCGGGGGCAGATCCTCGAGGGCCTGCTGATCCGCCTCGCTGCGCCACAGCCACTCGGGCACCGCGGTCTCGGGCACCCGGCGCAGCCGCGTCGGCAGCCCGGCCTTGCGGAAGTACTTCTGCGCCAGGATGTCGGTGGCCACCTGGCTCCAGGTGGCGGGTACGACGACGCGCTCGTTCAGGAACGCCACCGTGCCGTCGGGGTTGCGAATCTCGCTCTTCCGCTCGACGAACTCGATGCCCTCGTAGGGCGAGGACAGGCCACGGGTGAAGCGCCGCTTGATACGCATAGGGCAGACTTCCAAGACTCGCCGGGCCGATCACTTCGACGCGCGCCAGCGCGCAGAAGGGCCCGGATCAGGATGTTACGACCAAGTTGTAGACCAATAGGCCTGATGCTGGCCGGTATGGACCCGATCCACGGCCCCTCCAGAACGCGGTGAGCCCCGGCAGCCGGGTTGTATTACCCACTGAGCCCCCCCCCGGCAAGGGAAAATTTCGGCCGCCCCAACCACAATATCTATGCAAGATTACATCGACGCACCCCAACATCTTGGGCCGGGGCGCGCAAAGCCGCCAACGGCGCGGGTTGCCGCCGCTGGTACGCGGATTGCTCGGAGGGCCCGGCGCGCGCGGGGCGGCGAGGTGGGCTCACCGGGGCGGCCGGGGGGGGGCGACCGGGGGCCAATTGGGGCGCGGCCGAGCCCCGACGCGGGGTCATCTCGAGGCACGGTCCGGTCGACGGCCGGAGTCACCTGCCCCGAGGCCGGAGGGTCGCGACAGACCCGCGCGAGCCATCGCCCGCCGGCCCCGTCGCCCGCCGCCGCCGGGTCAGCCGGGCAGGCGCTCGAGACAGGCGCGCAGCTCGTTGAGGCCAAAGGGCTTGGGCAGGAACCCCGCCAGCGTGGCCCGCAGGCCCTCGTCGCGGATGGCCGCCTCGCCGTCGCCGCTGGCGACGACCACGGTCACGTCGTCCCCGCGGCCGCGCAGGGTGTGCAGGACGCTCTCGCCGCTCATGTCGGGCAGCTGCGCGTCGAGCAGCACCAGATCGAACGCGGCCGCCTCGTCGGCCAGCGCCGCCAGCGCGTCCGCGCCCAGCGCCACGACCACCGGGCGGTGCCCCAGCCGCTGCAGCAGCCGGCTCACCACCCGCGCCACCGGCGCGTCGTCTTCCACCACCAGGATGCTTCGGCTCACTTCACGCCTCCGGCCCGTCCGCCCCGCGCCGCAGGATACGCCCCTTGCGCGCCCTACGCCAACGCCGCGCCCCGCGGCCCCTCAGCCGCCCTCGTCGGGCGGCTTGCGGCGCCGCGGGCCCTCGAGCTCGGCGAGCACCTCGCGCGCGACCCGCGCCGCCACGCCGCCCTTCCTGGCTTTCTTCGCCAGCTGGCGCAGCAGGCGGTCGGAGCCCAGCCCCAGGCGGCCGAGCAGCTGCCCCACGGCCTCCGGATCCACCAGGCTGCTCGGTCCGGGCGCGTGATCGTCGAGCACGCGCCGCTTCTCGCGCTCGAACTCCTCCTTGGACAGCGCCCCCTGCAGGTGCAGCGCGTGCA
>JAUHXL010000771.1 GCA_030426945.1 bacterium | reverse complement strand
GGCTACACCCGCTATCTGGTGGCCTACCTCGAGCAGGCCCTGCGCGGGGCCATCTACCAGAACAACGAGGAGGGCGAGCACATCGTCTCGCTGACCTCGATCCTGCCCAACCTGCCCTTCCTCGAGCAGTACGTGCCGATGTTGCGGCGCTTCTGGTCGCGCGGCCTGTTCGAGTCGCCGGACCGCCGCTACTTCTCGCTGCTCGACCGCAGCGACGGGCAGATGGACGTCTTCACCGACGACTTCCGCGCCGCCCACGACATCGAGGCGGTGTTCGGGCGCTTCCAGGCGGTGTTCCACCACCCGCAGACGAAGAGCTACATCAGCAAGATGCGCAACTTCGACCGCGTGGCGTCGCTGCCGGCGCTTCTGCACGTCGAGGATCGCGTCAGCATGAGCGTCTCGCTCGAGTCGCGCGTGCCGCTGTTGGACCACCGCATCGCGGACCTGCTCGACCGCCTGCCGCCGCGGGTGCTGTTCGGCGGGGGGCACCTGAAGCACCTGCTGCGCACCGTGGCGTCGTCGCGCCTGCCGGCCAGCGTCGCGGCGCGCAAGGACAAGATGGGCTTCCCGTTCCCCCTCGACGACTGGCTCCGCGGCCAGTCCAACGAGTTCGTGCACGACGTGCTGCTGTCCAAGCGCTGCGTCGAGCGCGGCCTGATGGACCGGGCCGCCGTGTCGCGGCTGCTCGAGCGCCGCGATCCCTTCAGCCGCAAGCTGTGGGGCCTGATGAACCTCGAGCTGTGGTTCCGCACCTTCATCGACGACCAGCCAACGGAGACTGTGTGATGAGCAACATCGGGCGCATCGGCGTCATCGGCCCCGGCATCGTGGGCGTCCCCATGGCCGCCCTGCTGGCCCGCGCCGCGAAGGCCGGGCATTACGGGCCCGACGCCCACGTGATGGTGGTGCAGCGCGACTCGCCGACCTCGGGCTGGAAGGTGGGGGCCATCAACCGCGGCGAGTCGCCCATCGGCGGCATCGAGCCGGGCCTCGAGGACATCATCGGCGACTGCGTCGGCACCGGGCACCTGAAGGCCAGCCACGATTACGGCGACCTGACGGCGGCCGACGTGGTGCTGGTGTGCGTGCAGACGGACAAGATGGGGCTGCAGCCGGACTATCGGCCGATGTACGGGGCGCTCGACGCGCTGGGCAAGGCGCTGGCGGCCCGGAAGGACCGCGCGGAGCCGACGCTGATCTCGATCGAGTCGACCCTGGCCCCTTCGTCGATGCAGTCGGTCATCCGCGAGAAGCTGGCCGAGCACGGGGTGATCGAGGGGCGCGACGTGCTCTTGGGCAACAGCCCCAACCGGGTGATGCCCGGGCGGCTGGTCGAGCGGGTGGCGCACGCGGACAAGCTGGCCGGCGGCCTCGACCCGCGCACGCCGAAGCGCATCGCGGCGCTGTACGAGCCCATCGTCACGCAGGGCACGGTCTACACGACCAACAGCCTCACCGCCGAGGTGGTGAAGACGCTCGAGAACACCTACCGCGACGTGCGCATCGCCTACGCGGCGGAGCTGGTGCGCTACTGCGATGATCACGACGTCGACTTCTTCGCGCTGCGCGAGGCGATGAACGCCAAGCTGGCCGACGCGGACGACGCCAGCTACGACGCGGCGGTCGTCCCCAGCGGCGCGCTGCTGGTGCCCGGCGTGGGCGTGGGCGGGCACTGCCTGCCCAAGGACGGCATCCTGCTGCGCTGGCGGATGAACCAGAAGGAGCCCGGCTCGATCGACCGCAGCCTCATCCACGCCGCGCGCCGCATCAACGACGCCTCGCCGGCGTGGGCGGCGGGGCTGGCCGAGCGCGCCTTCGGCA
>JAUHXL010000273.1 GCA_030426945.1 bacterium | reverse complement strand
ACGCGCGGATGTTCGTGTCCGCGAAGTAGTCCTCGACGCGGATGAGCCCGGTGCGGAAGCCCTGGGCGCGCGCGCGCGCCTCGTCGAAGGTGACGTCGCCCACGATGTCGATCGCGTCCAGATCCACCGGCCCGAAGCCCCGCTCGTGGGCCATGCGGATGTGCTCCACCTCCAGCGGATCCAGCCCGATGATGCGGCAGCACACGGCGTCGAAGGCCACCTGGTTGTTGCCCATCAGCACCAGGCCCAGGTCGAAGGGCACCGGCGTCAGCATGCGCCCCTCGCCGGCGATGATCGCGTCGATGGCGATGAACTGGGGCTGCACGATGTACTGCAGGTCGGCCACCTTCTCGTTGAGGCGGTGGTCGTGGTCGATCAGGCGGTGCCGATCATCCTGGATGCCGATGTAGTTCTTCATCGAGAAGGTCACCGTCGTCCAGGGGTGCGCCTTGAACTTCGGGCAGTTGACGAAGAAGTCGGCCTTGGCGACGGGCTCGGGGGTCCACATGGCGTCGCGCAGCCGCTCCGGGTGATAGAGCGGCACCGGCACCTGGGGGACCTCGTCGAAGTGGTAGGCCTTGGCGCCCACGCGCTTCAGCATCGGACGGTAGTGGGCCTGGTCGAAGGCGAAGCGCGTGGGCATCGTGATGCCGCAGCGCTCGCCGAGCGCCAGCTCCGTCAGATCCGGGCGCGCGCGCGACTTCAGGGCCCGCAGCACGCCCTCGAGGAACTCGGGGCGCGTGTAGGCGTGGGGGAAGTGCGGGCCGGACGCGACGCAGTTGGGCTTGACCAGCGTGCGGCCGAAGGGGCGCAGGCCCAGGTGGTCGAGCCCCTCGCCCACGAGGGACGCGATGCGGTCGACGTCGTAGTCGGGGCAGGCGCGGAGGATGACGACCGGGCGTTCCATGGGCGGGCTCCCTTCGAGTCTCACCGGTGGCCGAGGTGGGCGGCCCCGACGCCACAGTAGCCCGGACGGCGCGCCGACGCACCTGCCGCGCGAGGCGCCGAGCGCGCTCGGCGCGCCGCGCCAGGCCTCGAACGGGCTCGCGGGAAAACTTGACCGGGGGTAACGAAAACTCCCCTTGACCCGAGGGGTGTCCGTGGTCAATATGTGCCCAGCGGTCGGGGGGTTGCCCGTCTCCCACCGCCGGCAGGGTTCGAGTTCTCGTTCCCTGTCTTCGCTGCAGGTCATCGTGCCCGTTGGCCTGTAGCACGTCGGTGCGTTTCGGCGCATCGGCAGCCGTTGCGGGGTTTGCCCGGCCCCCAACGGCAAAGGTTTCCGGGGACTGCCTGAACTCGGAAGCCGGAGCCCCCCGGGGGCGGTTGCCCACCGCCACAACGCCCGGGGGGCTTTTTTTGTCTTCGCGGCCTGGGGCCGCCTCGCCCGCCCCGAAGGCTCAGCGACAGCAGCGAAAGCCCACCGCCGGGTGCCGGAAGTCGGGCACCTTGAGATCCCCCCGCTGATCGCAGGCCAGGCCGCCCGCCGCGCGGCTCTCGAAGCCGCCGCCGCGCAGCGCCCGCAGGCCGTCGGCGCCGTCGGCCACCCACTCCTTCAGGTTGCCCGACAGGTCGAAGGCCCCGTCGCGCGCGCAGCCGTCGAGCGCGCCGGTGGGCAGCACCGCGTCCTGATCGTCGGGCGCGGACGGATCCGCGTCGCGATCACCGCCGTTGCAGACGTCCGCGGCGTAGCGGGTCCCGTAGGGATAGGCCTCGGCGCTCGGTCCGCCGCACGCGGCGGCCCACTCGTCGCCCGTGCACAGGCGGGCGCCGGCCGCCATGCACGCGGCCTCGGCCTCGGCCCAGGTGACGTCGGCCCAGGGCAGCACGCCCGGCCGGCTGCACGCCCGCGCCTCGACCCGCGTGGCCACGCCGTCGTCGGGGCGCGGATCGACGCCATCGGCCACCGCCGAGGCGCCCGGTCGGCTGGCCTCGTAGGCATAGATGGCCCCGTCGCCCACCGCGATCCAGGCGTCCTCGGCGTCCTCGTCCACCGCGCCGTCGCAGTCGTCGTCCACGCCGTCGCATTGATCGTCCGCCGCCGCCGCCGGTTCGGCCGGCGTCGCGCTGCAGACCGTCGCGTCGCCGGCCGGCGCGCAGATCACCACGCCGAGGCGCCGGCACACGCCGGCCCCCACCTCGCAGGCGCGCGGCGTCGCGCGATCCGCCTCGAACAGCGCGTCCACGAAGTCCTCGTCGGTGCGCCCATCGCAGTCGTTGTCCAGCCCGTCGCAGGCGCCCCGCTCGGCGCCCAGCTGCCAGGTGGGCGGGCGCGCGCAGCGCCAGCCGGCGGCGCCGTCGCAGATCGGCGCGTGGGTGCGGGGCACGCACGCGCGCGCCGTCGAGATCTCGCCCGAGTCCGCCCGGACCGAGCGCGCCACGCACGCCAGGCCGGGGTGCAGCGCTCGGCAGTCCGCGTCGACGACGCAGGCGGCGTCCGGCGGCTCGCGGGGGACGCACACGCCGTCGGCGCAACGCTCGGCCGCCCCGCAGGCGGCGTCCTCGGCGCACTCGACGCCGCACACGCCCGTGTCGCCGCAGACGTCCTCGGGCGGCGCGAGGTCGGCGGCCTCGTCGATGCGCCCGTCGCAGTCGTCGTCCGCGCCGTTGCAGTCCTCCCGGTCGCGCGCCTCGCAGGCGTACTCGCACCCGTTGGCGGCGTCGCCGTCGAGATCGACGAAGCCCCGCGCGCAGGCGGCGAGGACGCAGTCGCCCGCCACGCACGCCGCCTCGCCCGCGGGCGGGGGGGCGCAGGCGCGATCACAGGCGCCGCAGTGGCGCGGATCCGACTCGAGGTCGTAGTCCTCGTCCACCGCGCCGTCGCAGTCGTTGTCGCGCGCGTCGCAGGCCTCGCGGCCCCCGGCGGTGATCACGCAGTCCGTCTCGCAGCCGTCGCGGGCGTCGGCGTTGTAGTCGCCGAAGCCCGCCTCGCAGGCCACGATGACGCAGGTGGCCGCGCGACACTCGAAGACGGCGCGCGGCGCCACGCACGGGTTGCCGCAGGCGCCGCAGTGGGCGGGATCGTCGAAGGTGGCGCGGTCGATGTTGGGATCGTCGTCGTCGACCAGCCCATCGCAGTCGTCGTCGACGCCGTTGCAGATCTCGCGCTCGGGGACGCAGCTCGGTCCCGCGTCCGCGCCGACGGGCGGCAGGGGCCGAAGGTCGGTCACCGGGGCCGCGTCCACCGGGGCCGCGGTGTCCTCGGCGTCGTCGCAGCCCGGCACCGCGCACACCAACGCGATCAGCAGGAGGGGGTACCGCGAGGGGGAGGTCATGGCGCCGATTGTCGCGCAACCCTGGACAGATGACCACCGGCCGGGCGTAGATCGGGCGGTGGGGCCGCCGCGGGCTCCTCGGAGGGCCCTTGATCGACGACGCCCCGCTGGCGCGGGTGCTGGCGCTCGAGGCCGCCGGCGCCGCCGACGCCGCGGCCTACCAGCTGGCGCTGCGGGGGTTGGCGGCGTCGCTGCGCGCCGACGACGCGCCCGCGCGCTCGGCGCTGAGCGACTGGCTGCTCGCCGGGCTGGGCCTGCTGCCGGAGCCCGCGTTGGGGGAGCCGTGGCGCGAGGCCTTGTGGGACGCGGCCGCCGATCTGCTCGCCGACGCCGAGGGGCTCGCCGACTTGCTCGAGAAGGCGGCGGCGCGGCTGGACGCGCGGGACGCGCCGGCCCGGCTGAACCTGCTGTCGATGTTGAGGGCGAAGGCCGCGTGGCGGGCCAAGGACAAGCTGCGGCGACGCCGCGCGTGGCAGCAGCGGCGCGCGCCGGCCGAGGCCGATCACGGCGCGGTGGATCCGCAGGCGCGGTGCGTCGCCGGGCTGGTGGTCGCGCGGGTGGCGCAGCGCTTCGGTGACGAGCCGGGGCTGGGGGACGCGCTGGCCGCGCTGCTCGCCGGGCACTCGGTGACCGAGGCGGCGCGGCGGACCGGGCTGTCGCGGCAAGCGGTCTACCGCGGGCTCGCGCGGGTGCGGGCGTGGCTGGAGCTGCCGCCCCACGAGGAGGTGCGCCGTGAGCACGTGTGAGCGGCGCGCCGAGTGGCTCGACGCCTGGCGCGCGGGCCGACTGGAAGAGGAGCTCGCTCGACGCGGGCCGCCCTGTGAGGTGTGCGCGCAGGCGCTCGCCACCGCGGCGCTCTCGGCGGCGGGTCAGCTCGAGGAGGTCTCTGGGATGGACGACGACGCGGTGGCGCTGGCGGCGGTCGGGCTGGGCGAGGTCGAGCTGGAGGACGCGGAGGACGCGGCCTGGCTGGCCGCGCTGAGCGACGCGCCGGCCGGCGAGCTGCCCCCCGCGCCTGACGCGCCCGCGGCCCCCGCCGAGGGCGCCGCGCTGGTCGGGCAGCGCCGCGAGGCGTCGGTGCTGTTCCGCATCGAGGATCTGGTGGCGCTGAGCGCCGCGGCGCCCGCCACGGCGCCGGCGACGCTGGAGCCGGAGCCGCCGGACGCGCTGGCGCCGATGGCACCCACGCCGCTCGTGACCGCGCGGCCGGCCGCGGGGGGGGGTCGCTGGGGGCTCGTGGTGGGCGGGCTGGCGGTGGCGGCCGCGGCGATCGGGCTGACCTTCGTGCTGGTGCGCGCGCCAGCCGGCGAGGCGCCGGTGCCCGCGGCGCCGTCGCCGGCCGCCGCGACCCCGGCGTCGGGGGCGCCGGCGGCGGCGGACGCCCGGCCGAGGGCGGCGGTCGCCGGGGACGAGGCGAAGGACGACGAGGCGAAGGACGACGAGGCGAAGGGCGACGAGGCGAAGGGCGACGCGGCGAAGGGCGCCGCGAAGCCCGCGGCGGCCAAGCGGCGCACGCGGCGCTCGCCGGCCCGCGCGGCGGCGCCGGTGGACGCGGCGCCCGCCGCCGCGCCGGCCCCCGCGCGCCGCGCGCCGACCCCACCGCCGGCCCGTCGCGCCCCGGCGCGCTCGGCCAAGAAGGACGCCGACGAGGTCGACGACCTGCTCGGCGCGCTCGACGGCAGCAAGGGCGGGGGCGCGAAGCGCGCCGCGGCGCCCGCGGCCCGACCGGCGGCCCCGGCGGCCGATCCGCTGCTGCCAGCGAGCCTCTCGCGGCAGCAGATCCTCGGGGTCGTGAAGCGGAACGCCGGCGCCATCCGCGCCTGCCGCGACGGCGACACGTCCGGCACCGTGATGGTGGCCCTGATCATCGCGGGCAGCGGTCAGGTGAGCGCGGCCGACGTGACCACCGGCAAGTTCAAGGACACGCCCGTCGGGCGCTGCGTGGAGGGCAAGGTGCGGGCCTTCCGCTTCCCCGCTTTCCGCGGCGATCCGATGCGCCTGAACCTGCCCTTCGCGCTCTGACCGGCGAGCGGTCCAGCCGGGGCGGTGCGCCCCATCCGTCGATCCCCGGCACGCCGCGCGACGTGGGCCGGGCTCTCCCAGGAACAGCGGAGATTGGACGCCGCCGCGATGCGCGGGACGGTCTGCCCGGGCGCCCCGCCCAGCGACCTGGCGCTGCGGTGCCGAGCTCGGCGCGGCCTCGGGGCCCCGCCGGACAGCCGAGAGCCGGGCGGTGCGGACCCCCCACGCTCGTGCCCAGACCGTTACCGCGGCTTGGGCGGGGCCTTCTTGTCGTCGCCCTTCTTGTCCTTCGCCTCGTCGAGCGCCCGCTGCAGCGCCCCCGCCCGAAGCTGGGCCTTCTGGCCCATCTCGGCGTGCTCGGCGCTCTTCGCGGCCAGCTGCGCGCAGCGGTTGTAGGCGGCGATCGCCAGGTCGGTCTGCCCGGTGTTGTCGGCGCTGGTGCCGATGCCACAGTGGGGCTCGGGATCCGAGGGCTCGAGCACCCGCAGCTGGCCGAAGAGCTCGCCCGCCCGCTCCCACTGCTGCAGCCGCTGGTGCAGCCGGGCCAGCTTGCGCAGGGCCTCGATCGACCGCCCCCGCTCCCAGCTGGCCTGATAGGCCTTCAGGGCGGGCTCCACGCGGCTGTTCTGCAGATAGGCGTCGCCGAGCAGCTCGTAGGCCGGCGTCTGGTTCGGATCGAGGGCGATGGCCTTCTCGAGGGCCGCCTGCGCTTTGTCCCACTTCTCGCGCGCCGCCTCGGCCTTGCCCAGCGACGTGTACAGCTGGGGCGATCGCACGCTGCGCGAGGCGTTCTCGAGCAGCCGAGCGGCCTCCTCCCACTTCTCCTGCTGCACCCGCACCTGCCCCAGCGCGAACTCGGCGAGGGCCTCGGCCGGATCGAGCTCCAGGGAGCGCGAGAGCGCCGAGGCGGCGGCCTCGTATTCGCCGGCCTTCAGCAGCGCGTCGCCGAGCAACAGGTGGCCGAGGGCCAGGTCGGGCGCCTTCGCCACGGCCTGCTTGAACTGCGCCCGCGCGTCGTCGCTGCGACCGCGGAACTGCAGCACGCGCCCGTAGGCCAGCAGCATGCGTGCGTCGGGATCGCTCGTCTCGAGCATCGCCCCGGCGAGCTCTGCCTGCAGCTGCACCGCGTTGCCGGCGTTGATGCCCTGCGCGTCGGCGAGGATCTGCTCGACGTGGGCGCGCAGCAGCCCGTCGCGTAGATCGTTGGCCAGCGGCGCGTGGTTGACCGCCTGGGCGTAGGCTGCGGCGGCCAGGGCGGGATCCCCCGCCTCGAGGGCCGCGGCGCCGAGGACCGCCTGCTGCTCCGCGCGGGCGGTCTGGCGCTTGCGCGCGTCCATCTCGGCGCACTGGTTCATGGTGAGCGGGACGGCTGCGATGCCCAGCACCACCAGCGCGACGGTCTGGACGCCTTGGGTGATTTCCTTCATGTCCGCCTTATTGCGCACCCCCGGACAAAAGGCAACGCGGCCGTCACCCGGCGTATCTGAGGGTGCCTGGCGGTCTCGGCGCGGCTCGACCGATCGCAGATGTTGCACAACTGTTCGAACAGGCGTACTTAAGCCGCGACTCAAGCCGAGGCAATCAGGTTGACAGCGTCACGCCGCCGCCGAAAAGACCGCGACATCGAGCGCGCCCGCGCCGACATCCTCGACGCGGCCGCCCGTGCGTTCGCGCGCGAGGGCTTCCGCGGCGCGACGATGCAGGCGATCGCGGACGAGGCCTCGTACACCGTGCCCACGCTCTACGCGTACTTCCGGGGCAAGGAGGCCATCCTCGAGGCGCTGATCCACCGCACCCTCGGGGGCCTGCTCGACGCCTTCGACGAGCCCCTCCCGGCGGGCCTGACGCTGCCGCAGCGGATCGAGGCCGTCCACCAGCACCTCTTCGGCTACGTCGAGGCGCACTGGGACGTCCTCCAGTTCCTCACCCAGCTGCCCCCGACGTTGGGCCCGGAGGTCGACGCGGATCGCGCCGCGGTCGGCCGCATCGCCGATCTGCTGCGCACGCACGCGGCGCCCGGTGAGCTGGGCCGGCACACCCCCGAGAGCGCCGGCTGGATCCTCTGGGGGCTCGGCCGCGGCCTCTTCATGCACTGGCTGCACGACAACCACGGCGACAGCCTCGTCGCCCGCGCGCGCGACGTCGCCGACATCTTCTTTCACGGCATCGGGGGAGGTGCTTCGTGACCGGCCTGTTGGCCGCGGTGCTCGCGCTGTGGGCGCCAGCGGCCGCGGATCCGCTGCCCCTGACCCTGGACGATGCCCTCCAGCTCGGCCTGCTGCGCGACTACGCCCTGCAGCAGGCCCGGCTGGACGTGGACGAGGCCAAGGCGCGGGTCGACGAGGTCTATGGCTCGGTGTACCCGAGCGTGGATCTCAGCTTGGGGTACACCCGCAACTTCGAGACCGCCAACCCCTTCGCGGGCAGCGACGCCGGCGACCTCTTCGGCGCGCTGGGCTCCAGCCAGTGGCTGGCCTTCAACGAGGTGGCCCGCACCGACGGTGATCCGAACACCAACCCGATCACCCTCGAGGAGTTCACCCGGCGGCAGGGGGAGGCGATCAGCGCGGCCGGCGGCAGCCTGAGCCCATCGGACAACCCCTTCTTCGTGCCCAACCAGTTCAGCGCCGCCCTGACGGTGACCCAGAACCTCTACAACGGCGCGGCCTTCAAGGCCCTCGACAGCGTCGAGGCCATCGAGGCGCAGAGCCGCGCGGGGGTGCGCGGCCGGGCGCTGCAGGTGGTGTCGGACGTCAGCCGGGCGTACTACGGCGCGCTGCTGGCGGCGGCCCGCGTCGAGGTGCTCGACAAGAGCATCGAGCGCGCGCGCGAGACGCTCACCGAGGTCACCCGGCAGGTCGAGCAAGGCGTCGCGCCCAAGTTCCAGCAGCTGTCGGCCGAGGTGGTGCTGGCCAACCTCGAGACGAGCCGTCTGCAGGCGGCGAACGGGGCCGATCAGGCGCGCGACGCGCTGCGGATGACGCTGGCCCTGCCGGCCGGTCGCCCCTTGGCCCTGCGCGGCGCGTTGGCCGTGCCCGCGGGTCCCGAGCCCAGCGCGCTGGCGGTCGCGGAGGCCACCGAGCAGGCCGTGGCGCACCGCCCGGATCTGGAGAGCGCGCGCCAGCAGATCGCGCTGCTCGAGATCAACCGCGACGTCACGCGCACGGGCTACCTGCCGGTGATCATGGCCAACCTCCGGGCCAGCTACATCGGCAACGTGCCCGACGACCGCACGGGCGTCGCCCAGGTGGACGGCAACCCCTTCCTGTACCGCGAGACCGAGGAGTCGTTCTTCAGCGACGCCTACTGGTCGCCCGCCCTCAGCGCCGGCATCACGCTCACCTGGAACCTGTTCGACGGCTTCGCGACGACGGCCCGGGTGCGCCAGTCGCAGGCCTCGGTGGCGCGCGCGCGGATCCAGCTCGAGCAGCTCGAGCAGCGGGTGCGGGTCGAGGTCGAGGCCGCGCACCGGGATCTCACCGCGGCGCGCCGCCAGCTCGACAGCCAGGCCCGCACCATCGAGCGCGCCGAGCTGAACTACGATCACGCGCGGGTGCGCGTGCAGGAGGGGGTGTCGTCCCCCCTCGAGCTGCGCGAGGCCAGCGAGCAGCTCGATCAGAGCCGCCTGAACCAGCTGCAGGCGGTGCACGACTACCTGGTGGCCTGGGTGCGATTCCAGGTCGCCGTGGGCGATCCGCCCGGCGCGGACGCGGCCACCGGTCGCCCCCGACAAGGAGCTCCCCGATGATGCCTCGACTCCTCGCGGCCGTGGCGCTCGCCGCCGCCACCGGCTGCACGCCCCCGAAGCAGGCCGACGGCGAGGCGGGCGCGTCCGACGCGGCGATCGACGCTGCGCCCGAGGTCGCGCGCCGGGTGTCGACCCAGGTGGTGCAGCCCACGCGCTTCGCCGAGCGCATCGAGCTGTCGGCCACGGTGGAGGCGCCGCGCGACGCGACGCTGTCGGCGCGGGCCGCGGGCACCGTGCGCGCCATCGCCGAGCTGGGCGACAAGGTGGAGAAGGGCGACACCGTGGCCCGTTTGGACGACGGGCTGCCGCGGGCGGCCGCGTCGCAGGCGCGCGCCCAGATCGAGTCGG